>NZ_FNSW01000001.1:2622000-2949750 GCF_900104695.1 Paenibacillus sp. GP183 | reverse complement strand
TAGAATGGATGCTGATGATATTAGTTTCCCAACAAGGCTAGAAAAGCAAATTAAGTTTATGGACCAAAATAAAGATATTGCAGTATCTGGAACGTCAATTCAGTTGTTTGATGAGAGGGGTTGGAAGAAAAACTATATAGTGAGGAAAGATCCTTTGCAAATAAAAACACAACTTTTATTTTATTCTGCGTTAATGCATCCTACTGTAATATTGAGGAGGAAAATTATTGTTGAAGGGAATTTTACTTACAATGAAGCCCATCAATCGCTTGAAGATTTTGGTCTTTGGCAGAAAATTTCATTCGAGCACAAATTAAGTAATATTCAAGAAGTACTTTTGAAATATAGAATTAATGAATCAGGAATTACACAAGTAGCTGAAAAAGATATGGACAAAAGGGATATTATGCAAATGAGAGTTTATCAACAGGCTTTCGAGTACTTAAATGTGAGTATAGATAATAAAGAATTAAAAAAATATAGATTGTTTATTGCAGGCAGTGCTTTCAATGATAAAGATAATATCGCTATAATAGCAAAATTACTAAAATCATTGAAGCGGTCAATAGAAAACGATGGGTACGATTTAGGGATGTTTTATAAGATAATGAACGGATATTTTAGAAAAAACTGTTCGAATAGTGGTTTCAATTTTCAAGAGTCAAGTGATATTTATAAAGAATTCTTCACAGATTTATTTAAATATAGTTTTACAGACAAGTTGAAATTTGCAATTAGAAGATATTTATTTAAATATTAAGAGATTAAAGTAGTGTAAGTAAGTAGTTTTGAAAGAGGTATATAAAATGGAAAAGAAAAGTTTTTTGACTGAACTACTAAAAAATATAAAAAGCAATTATTTAAGAATGATTATTCTAGCATTTCTTAGTTTTTTATCTTCAGTATTATTTTCGAGAATGCTGGGACCTAATTCCTATGGAGCCTATACTTATATGATCTGGTTGACTAGCACAATGGCAACACTACTGGGGTTAGGCTTAGGAGGAACAATAACTAAGTTTTTACCTATGTATTATTTAAATGAACAGTTCGATGAAAGCAAAAAAATTCTAAAATCTCTTTTGATAATACAAACACTTTGCATCACTGTTATAAGCATTATTTTAATTATTACATTTCCGCTATGGGAAAATCTATTGCAAAGCATTAATTCGGAAGAAACTTCTATTTTGGTTTTTTTATCAATTGTTAATATATTACCAGTAGCGTTGTTAACATTGTTAATAAGTTCAGTCCAAGCTTTACAAAGATATGATATATTCTCAAAAGTCGCGATTAAGGCTCAAATATTTGGATTTATTTTAAATATAATTCTTATATTAATATTTCACAAAATCGTTTATATTCTAATCGTTTCGTTTATTATTTCTACTTATCAAGTAATATTATATGCTGCTTTTGTTAAAAAAGAATTAAAATTTAGGGTTCATGATTTGTTTACTGAGAAAAGTGCAATTATAGATAGAAAAAGAATCTTTAATTATTCAAAATATATGTACATTAATGTTGTGTGGCAACAAGTTGTATTTACTCGCTCTGAATATATATTTTTAGGAATTTATTCAGGTCCAAAGGAGATTGCTGTTTATGGATTAGCATATGGTTTAGTTAACATGGTTGGAATGGTTTTTTCACCCGTAATGAATGTTTTAAACAATTTCTTTTCAGCATTGGTTGCTAAGCAAGAAATAAATTTATTAGAAACTATTGTTGTAAGTCTAACAAAATACTTTATTATTTTATTATTGTTTCTCTTAACATATGCATTTGCTTTTTCTAAAGAAGTCATCAACTTGGTATATTCTAGTCAATACAATGATGTTGTTTTAAGCTTCCTAATTATGCTTGCTGGTTTTGTCCTTTTACAAGGAGTTGGAGTTGCTGGTAGCATACCTTTTTTATATGAAAAACAAAAGTTCGTAGTCAATATGGGTATAGTAGCTGGTGTTATTAATATATTACTTGATATAATTTTAATACCTAAATGGGGTTCTTTAGGCGCAGCTATTGCTAATACAACTACTCAAGTTATTAGTGCAATTATTGGATTTATCTACATTATTAAGATTACTAATTTTAGATTTAGTATATCAAAGTTAATACCTAGTATATTGTTGAGTATTGTTTTTTGCTTATCTTTAATTTATATACAACAATTCAAATTGAAATTGTTGATAATAATTGTGTATACATTAGTTTATTTTTCATTACTATACGTTACAAAAATAATTAGTAAACAAGAAATAAACAAAATAATATGTAAATTTAAATAAAATTTATAGTTTTAATACTATTTCCTATATATTAAAGAAAATCCTACATACTTAAGAAGTATTTTTGAACATGAGATGAAATGATTGGAGGGATTAATATTAAGCAGTTAAAAGTAAATATGATTATGCCGAATTTTAATGGGGAAAAATATTTAAAACAGTCAATTGATAGCTTTTTGGATCAGGATTATATAAATAAAAAGCTAATCATCGTAGATAATAAATCAACTGATAGATCACATGAAATTATTAACAGTTATTCGGGGAATAAAAGTATATTATGGGTTAAAGAAATGGATAAGGGAATTTCTAATGCATTAAATATTGCGTCAAACTACTTAGATGGTGATATTATCGGTTATTTAGGATCAGATGATTTATTGTGTAAAGATATCTTTAAGTCCTTAAATTACTATTTTAATCTATTGAGTGTTGATGCCATAAGTTGTAATTCTATTACTTATTATGTAAAAAGTAAATATTATTATCAAAGAAAAAATCCCAATTATCCGTTTAATAAAACCAATTTACTTAAATACGGAACACTAACTGGTTTGCAAAATATATTTTTCTCACGTCAAATTTATGATGAAAATAGTTTTGATGAAAAAAATAAGTATAGCATGGACTATGAATTTTATTTAAGGCTTGCAAATACCAGGAACATAAATGTTTATAACTTGGACCAGACAGCAACAATTAATATATTTGATGACAATATTTCTTACATGATGGAGAAGAAACAAATTCAAGAGGCTTTTAATGTTGCTTATAGGTATTGTAATAATAATGCCGAGCGTCTTATTGTTAATAAAAGAAAACTTATCTATCAATATCGTCAATTTAAGAAAAAGCTGAGTTCATTGTTGTTATGAATTTATTAAATTATTATTACTTTTTTAGACCCATTATTTTAGGAGGTAAGAAGTGGTTATTGTAAAAGTAATTGGTGGACTCGGTAATCAGATGTTTCAGTATGCGTTTTATAGATCACTGAAAGAAATATACTCAAATACAAAGCTTGATGTCCTATCATTTGAGAATTATCACTTGCATAACGGATTTGAGTTGGAGAATATATTTAAAAATATAAAAACCGAATACGCTAATCCAAAAGAAATAAAAGAGTTCTCTGATTGCAAAAAGGGAGCTATTTCCAATATCAGAAGAAAACTTTTTGGAGTTAAGCAAACATATTATTGTGAAGAATATCTTGGATATAATAAAAGCATCAAAAATAATACGGCCAACATGTATTTTGATGGTTACTGGCAAAGTGAAAAATATTTTTTGGATATTGAGAATGTAATAAGAAAAGAATTTACATTTATACCTTTCAATGAGAAAAAGAACATTCTTATGTCTAACAAAATGAGTCAGACTAATTCTATATGTATCCATATTCGGCGAGGTGATTATGTCAATCATCCTTTATATTCGAATATTTGTAATTTAGAATACTACCAAAACGCTATAGATTACATGAAAAATAACATAGCTAATCCTTTTTTTTATGTGTTTTCGGATGATATTTCGTGGTGTCAAAATACCTTTAATATTACGACTCAAGTTGATTACATTGATTGGAACAAAGGGAACAAGAGTTACAGAGATATGCAGTTAATGAGCATGTGTAAACATAATATTATTGCAAATAGTACTTTTAGTTGGTGGGGAGCCTGGCTTAATAGCCATCCAGATAAGATAGTTGTAGCACCAAAAAGGATTTTAAACAGCGATAATGACGTAGTGGACCTAATCCCAGAAAATTGGATAAGGATTTAAAAAATGAGAAAGAAGAGGTTGATTATGAAAAAAAAAGCACTTATTACAGGGATAACAGGTCAAGATGGCTCTTTTTTAGCAGAATTTTTATTAGAAAAAGAGTATGAGGTACATGGAATTATTAGAAGAAGTTCATCGTTTAATACAGGAAGAATCGAACATTTATACATAGATGAGCTGATTAAAGATATGCATAATGAAAGTAGGGTTATCCTACATTATGGGGATATGACCGATTCGACAAATCTTATTAGACTAATAAGAGAAATAGAACCAGATGAAATATATAATTTAGCAGCTATGTCCCATGTTAAAGTTTCATTTGAAGTTCCAGAATATACTGCAGATACAGATGCAATTGGAACATTACGATTACTTGAAGCGGTAAGATTTTTAGGGTATGAAGCCAGAACAAAAATATATCAAGCGTCCACTTCTGAATTGTATGGAAAAGTGCAAGAAGTACCTCAAAGAGAAACAACACCTTTCTACCCGAGAAGTCCTTATGGTGTAGCTAAGCTTTACGGTTATTGGATCACAAAAAACTATAGAGAAGCCTACAATATGTTTGCTGTTAATGGGATTTTATTCAACCATGAATCCGAAAGGCGTGGTGAGACTTTTGTAACTAGAAAAATTACACTTGCTGCTGCAAGAATTAATAAAGGAACACAAGAGAAGTTATACCTTGGTAATCTAGATGCCAGACGAGACTGGGGGTATGCTAAAGATTATGTTGAATGTATGTGGCTAATGCTACAACACGAAGCCCCAGAAGACTTTGTAATAGCTACAGGTGAAATGCATACCGTAAGAAAATTTACAACTTTAGCTTTTAAAGAAGTTGGAATTGAAATTGAATGGCGAGGTGAAGGTGTCGATGAAACAGGGGTTGATAAAGCAACAGGAAAAGCATTAGTTGAAGTTGATCCCAAATATTTCAGACCAACAGAAGTAGAACAACTATTAGGGGACCCTACTAGAGCGAAGACAATATTAGGATGGAACCCTACCAAAACTAGTTTTGAAGAGCTAGTTAAAATAATGGTTAAAAGTGATATTAGGCTTGTTGAAAGAGAAAATAGAATAAGAAGAGAGTTTGACTGATTAACTGAAGCTACGACTGTTCAAAAAATTAAATTGTGTAGCTTATTCTCAGGTTTAATCATACACGAGAAAATAAGGAGGATACTTAAATGATAGAGTATAAATTGTCAGATGATACTTGGTCTAACGAAGAAATTGAAGCAATAAATCGCGTTATAAATTCTAATAGGTTCAGCATGGGCAAGGAGGTTGAAGAATACGAAAGAAAATTTTCTGAAAAGGTTGGAAGCAAGTATGCGGTTATGTCAAACTCTGGTTCTTCAGCAAATTTATTGGCAATAGCTGCATTGGTTTATTCTGGGAAGCTTTCTTCCGGCGATGAAGTAATTGTACCTGCCGTTTCTTGGAGTACTACATTTTTCCCTGTTGCTCAACATAATTTAAAGTTAAGATTTGTAGATATTGATGTAAATACATTTAATATTGATGTTTCAATTTTGGAGAACGCCATAACTGATAGAACTAAAGCAATATTTTCAGTGAATTTATTAGGAAACCCATGTGAATACGGAAAAATCTTAGAAGTTTGCAAAAAATATAATTTGATTCTTATAGAAGATAATTGTGAAGCATTAGGAGGCTTATATAAAGAAAAGCAATTAGGAACTATTGGCCTTTTGGGAACTTATTCAACGTTCTATTCTCACCATTTGTGTACAATGGAGGGTGGTGTAACAGTAACCGATGATGAAGAACTTTACCATTACTTATTGAGTATTAGAGCGCATGGTTGGACAAGGAATTTACCATCAAATAGTAAAATATACGCTAAAAGCAACGATGACTTTTATGAGAGTTTTAATTTTATAATGCCGGGTTACAATTTACGCCCTATAGAAATGGAAGGGGCAATTGGAATAGAACAATTGAAAAAGTTTGACAAAATTATAGAGCAAAGAAAGAAGAATGCTAAATATTTTATAGAACGAATTAAAGATGTAAAGTATATTCGACCCCAAAAAGAAGTTGGAGATTCCTCTTGGTTTGGGTTTGGGATGTTATTAAATGATGAATTAGATATTCGTAAACAAGTAGTAGAGGCTTTAAAGAAAAATAATATTGAAGTGAGGCCCGTTGTCGCCGGGAATTTCACAAAGAATATTGCAGTAAAATACTTAGATTATGAAATATATGGTAATTTAGTAAATGCAGATATAATTCATAAGAATGGCTTTTTTGTTGGGAATCATAGTAAAGATAATCGAAAAGAAGTAGATATGCTAATTGATGTTCTTAAAGGAATATTAAATGAAAGATAAACATTCAAAAATTTTTATCGCTGGACGCAATGGAATGGTTGGTTCATCAATAGAAATAGAATTTCGGAAAAGAGGATATGAAAAGATTATTGGTCTAAATTCAAAGGAATTAGACTTAAGAAACCAAGCAGATGTTGAAGATTATTTTTCTAAAGAAAAACCAGAGTATGTCATATTAGCCGCAGCAAAGGTTGGAGGAATCATGGCAAATATGAAAAGTCCTGCTGAATTCTTATATGATAACTTAGCTATACAAAATAATGTTATACATTGTTCATATAAGTTTAACATTAAGAAATTGTTATTTTTAGCATCATCTTGTATTTATCCAAGATTATCTCCACAACCGATGAAAGAAGAGTATTTGCTGGATGGAAAAGTTGAACCTACTAATGAAGGATATGCAATTGCAAAGATTGCTGGCTTAAAAATGTGTGAGATGTATAATAAGCAATATGGTACAAATTTTATCAGCGTTATGCCTTGTAATATTTATGGAATCGGCGATAACTTTGATCCACAAAAATCTCATGTTGTAGCTGGATTGATTAGAAAATTCCATGAAGCAAAAATAGAAAATAAAGAATATGTTGAGGTTTGGGGTACGGGTGATGCAAGAAGAGAACTGATGTTTAATGAAGATTTAGCAGATGCATGCATATTTTTATTCGAATCTTATTCAGGAGACAATTTTTTTAACGTAGGGACTGGTAAAGATATTTCAATTAAGCATCTAGCATATCTTATAAAAAAAGCTGTAGGTTTTGATGGTGATATTAAGTTTGATATAACAAAACCCGATGGTATGCCACAAAAATTGCTAGATGTTTCAAGATTAAAAGATTCTGGATGGGTTAATAAAACAGAACTTGAAGATGGAATAAGAAAAACTTATGGTTGGTTTCTTAAACACCATACTTAAGCAAGAAAAAGAATTATTGAAACAACAAACTAAACAAAAGGAGGGGTTTCAGTGTGAGTTGTTCCCGTCCTTTCTCTTTATAAAATTTAATAAAGGATTGTGGTTTAATATATGAAATTCGTATTATTATCAGGTGGTTCTGGAAAACGATTATGGCCTTTATCTAATGATGCTCGATCGAAGCAGTTTTTAAAAATATTAGAAAATAAGAATAAGGTACGAGAATCAATGGTTCAGCGCGTTTGGGGACAGCTAAAATCGATGGGATTATCTGATTCAGCTGTTGTAGCTACTAGTAAAGCTCAAGTTGATATAATCCAAAATCAATTAGGTCATCATGTTCCTCTTGTTGTAGAACCTGAGAGAAGAGATACTTTTCCTGCAATAGCACTAGCATCCGTATATCTCTATTCAATTGAAGGTGCAAGCCTAGATGAGGTAGTATGTATTTTACCTGTAGATCCTTTTGTAGAGGATACTTTTTTTAATCAAATAAAGGTTTTGGAATCAGTACTTCAATCATCAGGTGCCGATGTAGCTCTTATGGGTGTAAATCCTACCTATCCTTCATCTAAATATGGTTATATTATTCCGCATAAAAATGAAAAACAACAGGGAACATACGTAAGCGTTAGTCATTTTATAGAAAAGCCAACAGAAGAACAGGCAGAGGAACTAATTAGAAAGCAAGCCTTGTGGAATTGCGGGGTTTTTGCATTTAAGCTAGATTATATAATCTCCTTATTAATTGAAAAGGGATTATCAATTCAATATGAGGAGCTACTAAAAAATTATAAGAAACTGCCGAATATCAGCTTTGATTATGAAGTTGTGGAGAAAGCTAATCATATCGTTACGCTTCCTTATGGCGGCTATTGGAAAGACTTAGGCACATGGAATACGTTAACTGAACAGATGGCGGCTCAAGTCATTGGTAAGGCAATAATCAGTGAGGATTCAGTTAATACACATGTAATAAATGAACTTGATTTACCGATCATTGTACTGGGACTACCGAATACAGTAGTAGCAGCAAGTCCAGACGGAATTTTAGTAACTGAAAAGAGTGCAAGTCCGCGTATAAAAGATTTATTGGGTACTATTGATCAAAGACCGATGTATGAAGAACGGCGTTGGGGCTGGTACCGTGTGCTAGATTATACGAGATTCGGTGAAAATCGAGAAGTGTTGACAAAACGAATTGGGGTTAAATCTGGATGTAATCTTTCCTATCAGTTACATTATAAACGTTGTGAAGTTTGGACCATTGTTAATGGGGAAGGCGAATTTGTCCTTGATGATAAAATATACCCTGTTAAAGCGGGAGATGTTCTACAGATACCAGTTGAGGCGAAGCATGGAATTAAGGCCTTAACAGATTTAGAATTTATTGAAGTTCAGGCTGGAACAGATTTAATTGAAGATGATATCGTACGTATCTTTATGACATGGGAAGAAATAGAGAATCATTGTTTAAGTAAAAAATAAAAGCAATTTTAGTTGAGTCTGATTAATAGATCTTGCTTCTGAATTGTTTTTTTTTTTTTTTTTTTCTACGACAGCAAGATTGACTAGCAGGAATTTCCAATCTTTTATCGAAAGTATAAAGGTCAGAATTTATTGTAGGAGATGACCTTAATGCTTGAGAAAAATAGATTGGGTGCTGCGCCCAGAGTTTACTTCAGACCTGAGTTTAAAAAATGTCCGCACTGTGAGTCAAAATTGCGGAGAACCCATACAGCATGGGAGAAAAAGATTGTCACAACAAACGGAATCATCCATGCATGGAGTATGGCTTATGCTTGCAAAAATCTAGATTGTACACATACAGGAGTTGCGTATAAATCTGCTGAAGCTGAGATGCTTAGCATGAAGCATTCCTCATATGGATATGATGTGCTTGCTCTCGTTGGAGAACTGCGCTTTAAGCAGCATCGAACAGTTAAAGAAGTTGCTGATGCGTTGAATGAACGAGGTATTCCAACGAGTGAAAGGCATGCTCAAAATTTGTACGAACGCTATCAGACGTTGCTTTCTGCGAGTTTGGATGATCATGTAAACAAAGTACTTGCAGAGACTACCGAACAAAATGGCGGCGTCATCTTATCGATGGATGGCGTTCAGCCTGAGAAAGGGAATGAAACTCTATATGTCCTACGCGAAGTATTCAGCGGCACGGTACTCGCTGCACAAAACATGAAGAGCGGAACGGCAGAAGAGCTGAAGACGCTCATTGAACCCATCATGGAGTTGGGCTATCCAATTGTAGGTATTGTAAGTGACGGGCAAAAATCCATTCGGCTGGCATTTGAGACCTTGTTACCGGATGTGCCTTACCAATACTGTCAGTACCATTATCTGAAGGACATAGCCAAACCCATTATCGAAGCCGATCGTAAATTAAAAATGGAACTCAAAAAAAGCATGCGCGGGATTCGGGACATCGAACGAAAAATAGAACAGGCTGAGATCCAAGCATCCGAGACGGGGAAAACGGAACAGCCAGATTCGGAAACTGCTGAAATTACCGAAGCGCAGATTGCCAAGGGATATGTGGCAGCTGTCCGAGCCTTGCTCCTAGAAGACGGAGATCCACCATTGGAGCTTCCTGGATTAATGATTTATGAACGTGCACAAGCGATTCAGGCTTCTTTACAAAGATGCTTGAGTAAAAAAAGAGCCTAGTTTGCTTCAAAATATTATCAGAATATTCAGCAAAATAGATGAAATGAATCCTGTTTATGAAGCCGTATCGCGGCTAATGAAACCGATGGATTATATCGCCATTATCCTTACCCCTGGTGAAGATAAAACTAGCGAGACGGTTGAATGGGAGCTATCAATGTTACTGAATTGGGTAAAACAAACCTACACGCTTGAGAATGACGAACTCATGGTTAACAATTTACTCAACTTTTCCAAAGGGTTTTGGAGAGGTCTATTCACTTGTTATGATCATTATTACATTCCAAGAACAAATAATGACTTGGAGCAATTCTTTCGACAGACGAAGGCTAGTCACCGTCGAATTACAGGACTTCGTAACTGGAACAGCTACATCGTACGCAATGGTGAAATGATCGTATTGGTGAACGATGCGCTTCGTCAAGAGCATGTGATTTCACGACTGCGTTCCGTTTCCTTTAGTCGTTATAAAGCACGGAAAGCACAGTGGGACCAGCGTTTAACCTGTGTCATATTACGTAAAAAGTTTAATCGCAATACCGAAGGCTACCTCAACGACTTAGAGCATAAATGGAATTTATTGAACAGTTAGTTGATTATGCTGTCGTAGTTTTTTTAGGTTGGGAGATAAATAATGAAGACTATAAGTTACTATGTTTCTGACTATGGATATGGCCACGCTTCACGCAGTATAGCTATTATTCGAACGCTATTAGATAAGTACGATAATGTTCAATTTATCATCTGTACCTCTTTTCCATTAGGATTTATTCAAACATCAATTGAGAATAATTCCCGAGTTCGTTATCGTTATGTTAAGAATGATCTAGGATATTTATTAAAGGAATCATCAGTCGAAATCGATAAAGAAAGAATGATTTTTTTGTATGATAAGTATTTAGAATATGCATCTTCATACCTACAGCAAGAGGAATATTATCTTAAAGAAGAGAATGTCGATTTTATCATTTCGGATATATCACCTTTTCCCTTTATTGCAGGAAAAAAGTTGGGTTTACCAACGATAGGAATTTCAAATTTTACCTGGTATAAAGCTTATCAAGGAATTATTGAGGAAGATAAGCTTCAATTTCTAAAAGATGCTTATAATCAGATGGACTACTTCATACCACTAGCGGGTTCAAAAGAGCCTGAATGGGGGAAGATATTACACGAAGCAGAACATTATTTTTATAGAGGAATACGGAATAGTGAAATTAAAAGATTAAATGATGAGGTTCGTTCTAATGAATTTCAATTGATTGTATACTTTGGATTTGGAATGAAGATCGACATTGATGATTACTCTGGTTGGAAATTATGGGATCAAGAGCATGTACTTTTTATTGTATCAGAACATATGAATATTGATCGCCCTAATGTTATTCACATACCTAAAGACTATACTGAATCGCAGCATTACCTTGCGATTTCTGATCTTGTTATTTCCAAAGCTGGTTGGAGTACAGTCGGCGAAGTGGTCCAATTAAATAAGCCGTTTATGGTTGTTGATCGAAGCAATATGCAGGAGGATAGGAATACAATAAACTTTTTACAATCAATAGAAAGAGGCTACGTGATTTTATGGGATGAACTCAAAGAGCTAACTTTTAATGAAGAACTATTCCATAAAGTGCAAAGGTCAACAAGAGAGAGCGAGTATCCATCAAACCAAGAAATTTTAGATGGAATTGGAGACAGTATAGGTAAGGTCTTGAAGGAGTAAGCGGTAAATAGACTCGATTATAAGGTATTATGTTAGCAGGTGGTACTTGATTATATCCATATTACCAGTTTACGATAAACCAATGAATTACTATCCACTGTCAACTTTATTGCTTGTGGGAATACCAGATATATTAATCATTTCAGCTTCACATGATACTCCACATTTTGAGGCTTTATTAGGGGATGGTTCACAGTTTGGCGTAAATCTTGAATATAAGGTTCAACCGAGCCCGGATGGATTAGCCCAGGTTTTAATTGGTAAAGATTGGTGAAAACTACATTGCAATGATATTAGGAGAGGAAAAAACGGATTATAACTGAGTTAGGGCTGGAAGAAATATGTACAGTAGCTTGGCGCTGGTACTTGAATAATCCGAGTGTCATGAATGATCACTTTGTTTCGAGCATTAATAGAGGAATGTTAGTTGTGTTGAATGGTTACTAAGAAAGTATACGAGGGGTTGGGAATGGTATACAAATCGAAAGTTTATTTTTTTGTATTCTTTGTTTATTACTGTTTGCTATAGCAATATTGTTAGAGGGGCACTTTTTAGTACTAGACCAAAATCCTAAACGTTCTGATGTTATTATTGTATTAAGTGGCGGTGAAGGTAGGCTTGAAAAAGCTGTAGAACTGCTTCAAACTTGGTTACACTCCCTATGTAATGCATTCAAATGCAAATGAAAAATTGAATCAAATCGAGTCTTGTCTAGACAGAGCAATACAATTGGGAGTAGCTATAGTACCATTATTACAGAAGGGAAAGCGGACAGTACATACCAAAATGCAACTTACACGAAAGAACTAATGGGCCAGTTCAAGTTTAGAACAGCTATCGTTGTCACGTCTGATTTTCATATGAGGAGGGTAAAAAGAAACTGGAATCACGTTCACCTATTGTGCCGCCACAGTAATTACATTTCAAAGTTTTGGTGGGTGAATAAAAATAGCACGATTATCACTCTCGATGGTACAGATGCAAAGAGTGTATTACGACAACATAATAAAATTTTTAATTAATTCTTGTTTAGGGCTTGCTGAACCAACGAAAAGCTAGCAATTACAACGATTAGGAGAGAGGGATAAAGCTAATGGCCATACTAGTAACCGGAGGGGCAGGATATATTGGTAGCCATACCTGTGTTGAGTTATTAAATGTTGGTTATGAAATAATTGTGCTAGATAATTTATCCAATAGCAAAATCAAATCCATACATCGATTGCGTGAAATCACAGGTAAAAATATAAAATTTTATAACGTAGATTTACTAAATAGGGATAATCTAGAAGTTATCTTTTCAGATAACAAGATTGATGCGGTTATCCATTTTGCCGGGTACAAAGCTGTTGGCGAGTCAGTTGAGATTCCCCTCATTTATTATCATAACAATATTACTGGAACACTTAATCTCTGCCAGGTAATGCAAAAATACAATGTGAAGAGGTTGGTATTTAGTTCTTCGGCAACAGTATATAGTGTCAGTGTCAGGGAAGGCGCGCCAATATCCGAGGGATTTACACTTGGAGCCACTAATCCTTATGGACGTACGAAATTGATGATCGAGGAAATTCTACGAGATCTTTATGAGTCTGATAACAACTGGAGTATTTCCCTTTTGCGATACTTCAACCCGGTTGGTGCTCATCTGAGTGGTCGAATCGGAGAGGATCCCAACGGCGTACCAAACAATCTAATGCCATATATTACTCAAGTAGCAGTTGGAAAGTTAAAGGAGCTTCGAGTATTTGGTAATGATTATGCTACACCTGACGGCACAGGTGTGAGAGATTATATCCACGTAGTTGACCTTGCGCACGGACATTTAAAAGCTATACAAAAGGTCATATCAACTACTGGTGTGGAGGCCTATAACCTTGGTACGGGGAAAGGTTATAGCGTATTGGAGATGATCCAAGCCTTTGAACAAGTGTCTAACAGGAAGATCCCTTATATAACTGTCAATCGAAGATCAGGAGACGTAGCGGTATGTTATGCTGATCCATCCAAGGCAAAAAGAGAACTGGGTTGGTTTGCGGAGAGAGGAATCCAAGAGATGTGCGCCGATTCTTGGCGTTGGCAATTTAATAACCCGAACGGTTATGATGATGTTGAAGAGCCACTCCCTATTACAATAAATAGATAAATGGTAGGTTCATTCCTTTTGATTTGAAAAAAATGTCTGATTCCCTAAACATTAAGTGAAATCAGTATTATTAATACTAGCAAATAAAGTTTTGCCAAGTTCACCAGCAGCATCTTTCTGCATGTTAGGTAATAAATGTGATTAGGTATCAAGGGTAGACGCTCTGAAAATGCATTATTCCTTAGCAACAAGATGTATGTGTATCCCGTAGGTCATGAAACGATATCTTTGTAAGATTAGATTCATTAATTAATCTATACCAGGTTCTCATTAACATTCTGGATGTTATTTTTTTGCCCAACCGATGAACTGAAACGAATCAACACACCGACTCCTGCACCAACACCGCTTGCAGGATTCTAAAGTTAACGAATTTAGCGTCTAGGTCGAATAAATTTATAAAATGTCTGCATTAAACAACTTTGCTAGAGTATACTCCAAATGAATAATTAATTTGGAGGGCATAGTATGATGAAAGAAAGGGTTAAAGGTGTTTTTCTATGGGGGTAATTAGGCTACTATTAGCTCTTTCTGTTGTGGCCGCACACACTGGTCCATATCTAGGGGAATATTCGCTCGTGGGTGGCAGCACTGCTGTTGAAGCGTTTTTTGTCATATCCGGTTTCTATATGGCTTTAATTTTGAATGAAAAATATAAAGGAAGGGGATCTTACAGATTATTTATTTCTAATAGGATGTTAAAGTTGTATCCAGTTTATTGGTCAGTCGGTTTAATAACTCTTTTTTTATCTTTAAGCTCACTCATAGTATTAAAAAAAGGTGCTTCCCTGACCCCATATATTCAAAATTACGATTCAATGAGTATAACTTCTTTGATATTCTTGATTGTCACTAACATTATTATATTTGGACAGGACGCGGTAATGTTTCTACAGTTGAATCATGGTGATTTGGCTTTTACAAGTGATTTCACAGAATCATCTCCAATGCTTTTTAAATTTTTATTGATTTCTCCTGCATGGTCTTTAGGTACTGAATTATTGTTTTATTCCATAGCGCCTTTTATAGTAAGAGACATTCGGAAGATTGTCGTCCTGGTCTTTTTAAGTCTCATTTTGAAAGGATATATACTTTTCGGAATAGGATGGAATCATGATCCGTGGACCTATCGATTTTTTCCAACCGAATTAGCGTTTTTTTTACTTGGGGGATGTTCCTATTATTTTTTCTTAAAGTTAAAAGACATCGGATCAAGTAAAATGATTATGTATGGAAGGGGATCTTTTAGTATTGTAATTTTGTGTACATTAATTTACGAATTTGCTCCAATTCCAGAAATCTTGAAGCAAAACCTGTATATTCTTATTTTTGTAATTTGTATACCATTTATTTTCAAATGGAGCAGCAAAAATAAGATAGACAGAAATTTGGCCGAATTGTCCTACCCTGTTTATATTTCTCACTTGTTTATTATTAGCGTAATTTCAATTACAGGGTTGAATCAAAATAAAATGATTTTTTCGTTAGCAGTAGCTGTTACTTCGGTAATTTTTTCATTTATTTTGATTCGCTTCATAGTAAATCCCATCGAAAAATATCGTCAGTCTAGGGTTCAACGTCAACAAAAAATATTAAATTTAACAGCGTAATAATATGGACACCCATAGAGGTGTCTTTTTATTACGTTAACAAAGTTCATTTTTTGAGGAGGCGCCTCGGCTTTGACCAAAATTTAACCCAAATTCTCTTTTCATCATCACGATAAAATTGAATACCAATGAGTTTTAATGGGGTCCATATGTCTTGAAAATAAGGCATTATACAAACTTCCCGCACCTATTGCGATATCGTTGCAGGTGACTATGTTGGTTTATACCCCACACCAGACGCTAAAGTAGATACCTAGTCATTTGGTATTACGAGGAACTAGATACCTTAACAGTCAACAGCACTTCACCAACATTTGATCCGGATTACCACATGATGTTCGTTTATTATGAGATATCGCTCGGAGTTATGTACGGGGTCTTTTCTACAATATTGATCGGTCTAAGTGTATTTAAAAATTACGAAGTTATCTTTGATTTTCTAGGGAGTACTTCTTATTTCGCTTAAATTTATTCTATCCTTGAAAGTGGATGTTTCATTATAGCCTCTTTTAGTTGATTGGCAGAAGTGTGAGTATAAATTTCTGTCGTGCTAAGATGAGCATGCCCTAGAAGAGATTTCAATTGCAACAAATCCACTCCTTGTGAGTATAGTAGAGTTGCAAAAGTATGGCGCAATTTATGTGCACTAAAATGTTGCTGATCGATTCTAGCAACTTTTGAATATCTTATGAATATCTCATGAACAGTACGTTTATGGATTCTTTCCATGTTTGGTTTTTTGCTGTGAAAAATAACGGGCTGAATGTATAGCAATCGGCACCTAGAATACCCTTTCGATAATCAAGATATGATTTTAAACTTGATAAAAGTGGAGCTAAGATAGGAATTAGTCTTTCCTTACGTCCTTTACCAAATACTCTTATGATTTGATTACTCATATCCAAATCATGAATATCCAACCCCGTAAGTTCAGACAGACGCATTCCAGTATAAAGAAACAGTGCGATTATAGTGACATTTCGTTCTCTATTGATTGAGTTCCTTCGTACAATGTCGATAAATCTGTGACATTCTTCTACTGTTAGGTAGATTGGAAGCTTCTTTTCAAGTTTAGGCTTTTTTAAGTGGATAGTTGGATTCTCTGGTATCAAGGTTTCTTCAAATAAAAAAGAAAAAAATCCCCTAATGTGCGTATTCCGGTAACATCCGGACACCCATTCCGGCAGCATCCGGACAGCATTCCGGCAACATCCGGACAGCGTTCCGGTAACATCCGGACACTCATTCCGGAATGATCCGGACACCTTGTCGAGTTATGAAAATAACAGGTACTCTTTAATCAGACAGATTAAGGAGGCCAATCGATTGAGGAGGATGGAAATGTTAAAGGCAAGAGAGATTTTAAGATTGAAACATGAGATTGGCCTTTCCCTGAGAGAAATAGGACAAGCCTGCAACTGTGGGAAGTCCTCTGTTTCTGAAGTGTTGGGCCGGGCGGAAAAAGCAGGAATCCTATGGCCAATCGAGCTTACGGATAAGCAACTAATGTCCGCTCTGTATCCCCCCGTAGAAAGCAAGACACTCCCCCTCGAACCGGATATGGATTACGTATTTAACGAAATGAAGAAAAAAAGCGTCACGCTGATGCTACTATGGGAAGAGTACAAGCAAAAGCACCCCACCGGGATCATGTATAGCCAGTTCTGTGACCGCTATAGGAACTTTAAAAAGTACAATAAGATTTCTATGCACAAAGAACACAAAGCCGGCGAGGAAGTCGAGGTCGACTGGGCAGGAGACACCATGTCCTACGTCGAGCCAGGTACAGGAGAAATAAAGAAGGTCTATCTCTTTGTGGCCGTTCTACCGGCAAGCGCATATCCATTTGTTTATGCGTATGAAGATCAGAAAACGCCAAACTGGATCGATGCACATGTGCGGACCTTTGAATATTTCGGTGGCGTTCCGAAAGTAACGATTCCCGACAACACCAAGACGGCCGTGATTAAACCCGATCTGGTCGACCCTGTCCTAAACAAGAGCTACAACGAAATGGCCCGACATTACAGAACAACCCTTGTTCCTGCTAGGGCGGGTAGACCGAAGGATAAAGCAGCAGATGAGAATATGGTAGGCCTGGTGTCAAGAAGAATCATCGCTGCCCTGAGAAACACGCAATTTTTCAGCCTCTATGAGATCAATCAAGCCCTGTCGGAAGAATTAGTAAAGTTGATCCTTCGGCCCTTTCAGAAGATGCAAGGCAATCGATTGACAGCCTTTGAACAGATAGATAAACCTTGCTTACAGCCCCTGCCTGCCACAAAGTACGAATATTCCGACTGGAGAGAAGGTAAGATTCAGTTCAATTACCATATTGAATATGACCGGTTCTTTTACAGTGTTCATTACTCCTATGTTAACCAATCCTGTTCTGTACGAGCCACTTCCAGAGCAGTAGAAGTGTATGTCGGCAGTGAAAGGATTGCTGCTTACTCAAGAAATTACAACACATCAAAAAGGTATACAACGCTTCCGGAGCATATGCCAGAGGAGCACAAAGCGGTGTCCGGATGGAGCTCAGAGCGTTTCCTGTCCTGGGCTGAGAAAACAGGACCCCATACACGTGAACTGATTAAACAATTGCTGGAGAGCCGTGAATATCCCATGCAGACCTACAGGGCTTGTATGGGAATCATGCGGTTCGGCAAGAGCTACTCTGCCGAAATTATGGAACGTGCTAGCCGGGATGCACTGGATAAGAATACCTGCTCTTTTAAATATTTCAGTATGATCCTCAAACAAATGGCGGTACTGGTTACAACCATGAGCGATGAAAAAATCATTCAACATGACAATGTGCGGGGAAGCAGTGCTTACACAGGGGGTGGTTTCCGTGCTTAATAACCCCACCATTGAAAAGTTGAAAGACATGAAACTCAAGGTTATGGCTCAAATGTTGGACGAATCTGATGCTGCTTGGAGAGAACTCTCTTTTGAAGAACGACTCGGCCTCATGGTGGAGAAAGAATGGATGTCGAGAAAGAATGCCAGAATCAAAAGGCAATTATACAGCGCCTCTCTAGGTTTGAATGCATGCCTGGAGGATATCGATTATGCCGCCGATCGTACCATCGATAAAAAAACCATACAGACTCTGGCCACCTGTGCTTTTATGGAGCAGAAACTGAACATCGTGATCTCAGGGAAAACAGGAAGCGGTAAATCTTACCTTGCTTGTGCGTTCGGAAACAACGCTTGCCGAAAAGGGTATACCGTCAAATACTATAGAATCCCTGAACTCCTTCTTGAAATCCAAGAGGCTAAAAACGAACACAGGTATACATCATTTATGAAGCAGCTGCAAGGTGTGAAGCTGCTGATCTTGGATGACATCGGTCTTAAAGCATACACGTTAGAAGAAAGTCGTGACATCCTGGAAATAACGGAGAGTCGGTATAACAAAGCCTCCACATTGATCTCAGGACAGATGGCTCACTCTAAATGGTATGAATTATTCCCGGATCCAACGACAGCTGACGCCATAATGGATCGAATTATCCACAACTCATATATAATATCGTTGGATTCAAAGAAATCCATGCGGGAAGTAATGGCGGAAAAAACAATAAAATCTATTGAAAACAATAAAGCATTATCGTAAGATCAAATCACTCGACAAAGTGTCCGGATGTTTCCGGTTTACTGTCCGGATGCCTCCGGAAACGCCGTCCGGATCAGCCGGAATACGCACTAATGGATGAAATTTTGCGAGCACGCGCCGTAGAACTATTGTGTCTTTCTTCCTGAACATAATGGAGAAAGTATCTTAAATCTCGATGAGTGATTTGACTCCAATTTGTACGTTGTCGTCCCAGGACAAATTGCTCTAACAGATTTAGATCCATTTTGTATTCACCTATTGTTCGCTGCGATAAATTCTTCTCAACCTTTAGATACAGCAAATATTCTTCTAGCTCTTTTATTAAAGGCTCTTCCAATCCAAACACCGTCCCTTTATGTTTTAATTTATGACATATATATTTTATAGATACATCCGTATTTTTTATAATGTGAATATAAAAAAGCCTACCTGTATGGTAGGGTTGTAGTTATCTAATATATAGATATTAATACATTATTTTACAAATAAAATGTTTTTAGGATTGGGCCAGAATTGTTCATTTTTGTCTATTTAATTGTTCACAACAAATATTTGTTTGTTGAGCAGGGGAATAAAGTAAATAGAATTCAAACATAGGGTAGAGGATGCGAAGCAACTGTGACAAAATGTAAAGAGTCCTAAGTCAGAGGTAAGACTCAACAAGAAAAGACCCAGCTAGCTGCGCTAGTGTTTAATACTTCTTCAATATTTATGTGAAAAATAGGACAACAAAGCCCCCGTGGAATCAATAACTACATCATATAACCTTCCGTCTCGGGAAAAGAAAAGCTGCAAAATCTCAGTTGCAAAAGCAACTAAGATCGCAAAAATCAGCGCGTTTTTACGGTTTTCAAAACTGCCAAGAGCCAGTGCGCATAAAATTGCGAACAACGTAAAATGACCGGCTTTATAGAGGTACCAGTTGGATGAAAAGAGATACATATCATCCATTCTAAGAAGTTCAACAAAATGGGGATGTGGATCCAATCGGAAATATATCTCTAGATGGTGAATCAGCGCACTTTGGTCCAGTGTACACGTGCATATGAAAATAACCATGCACCAGAGCAGGGTCAGTAATTTCATAGATGATCTCCTTAACCCTACTCCATTATTTATTGATATAATTGAACCAACAAGCGGATTCAGTTAAAGATTGAAATCCACTAAATTTTCAAAATTTTATTTATCATATCATAAAAGCGCTTTAAATAAAATTATTCAGAATATTGTATCGGGTCTATTTAAAAACTTTGGGAATATCATATAAATAATTCATTTTCGATCGTAGTGTTTTCAAAGGAGTGGGGATGGTCAATCTGGGGAAATCGAGAGATTTGGGCTTTCAAAAAGGTTGCTTGTGGGGTATTGGCCTTTCCATTCCTCTTTGGTTTTTATTGATATACGTACTTTATAAAATTTTTTTCTAAAATTAATGCCAAAGCCTCTATATCTTTAATTAAAATTGGTATATATTAGAGTATATCGTCGAATCATACGATACTAGCAAAATCACTGAAAAGTGATCCGCGCAAAACTAAAGGGGCCTAATCGGTTTAAGCCGAAAAGCTAGCCAGTTGCCGAATATGAGGAGGAATGTTTATGTGGTGGTTTATTTTAGGTTGTTTTACAGGGTCGTTGGTTTCATTGCTTTTCATAAGTGTGGCTGTGGTATCAAAGAAAGCTGATTTAGCCATCGAAAGTCAAGTCTGAATGTGATAAAAGAGCATCCAAGCGGATGCTTTTTTAATTTTTATTAGCTTCTTGGATTTAGCAAATGGTATAATTACAGATGTAATTTTGTCGAATCATTGTATGGATGAAAAGTTCGTAGGAGGATTTTTTTCTAAATGACAAAGAAGATTGTAGTTACTATAAGTATTGTATTTCTGTTAGGTGTCGGATTATGGTATGTAAAAAATATAGTTAACGATAAAATTTATTCGAAGTTATCAGAATTGATTGTATCTCCAGAAGTTCAGAAAGAAATTGAAGCCGCAGCGAACTCTGAAACTGCAGCGAAAATTTTGCAAGATCCATCTTTAACTGTTCCTACAGACGTTCAAAATCTTACGAAGAACCTTCAACAGCAAACGGGGAGTGCTGATCCCAAGCAAGAGAAAGAAGCATCGCCTAACAGTAGTGATACATCTGCAGAAGGAACGTCATCCGTACAAAATAAACAAAAATCGGAAGTTGCAACTGCACCTATTACTGCACCCTTGCCTAACACCACTACACCGGTGATAAAAAATCGTTCCGAAGCTGTTCAATATGCGTTAAAAAAGTTTTCTGCTCAAGAAATTACTCACTATAGTTCACTGTATAAGGACCGTAATAATTTGACTCCAGAACAGAAACAGCAAATCAAAGCGGAAGTTTTATCAAGATTTACTCCTATAGAGCTCAAAGCATTACTAGCGGCGGCCAATCATTAGTTATAAAAGTTTAATATTCTTCATCGTCTTGGAGAGTGGATTATTATTACAAAAAAATATGAAAAAGACCAACCAGTAAACTCTGGATGACCTGAAGCAAGATCAACTCCAAAAAAGCATTATTTATTTTTTGAAATCATAAGCTCTAAAAGCAATGAAGAACAGTCTAGAAACTATTTTTTTAGATAACAAGATTGATGATGTTATCCATTTTGCCAGGTACAAAGCAGTCGGTGAATTAGTGCTGATTCCACTTAGTTATTATCATAATACATCACCGAAATTTCCCAACAGGTGCCTTTATCTTTTGCAAAAGAAGTTCGTTTCAAATAATCAGACCTCGCCCCGAGCCGATCGGGGCTATTTCTATTTAAATGGTCCGTAAATTTCGGGGAAATATGCGCATATATTTAGACAACAGACTTTTTAGGTGGTGATGGCATTGCGCATGCTTCGAATCATTTTTTATTTTGTGCTTCTGTTCATTCTTATCAAAATAACATACGATGCCCTGTATAGCCTTGCGTTGCTTATGGGATTTGATTCCTTGCCGAATAATCGTAACAGAATATTGGCAAGGGCACACGCGGAGTTATGGGCAATCAAATACACCACACTATTAGTTGTTGGTTTGATTGGATGTTTTTTCTTGGCGAATAAGAAGTAATCAGGAAATTCTGATTTAACATCTTAAATGAAAAGAAAAACATCATAGTACTCCCCATTTCGGATCACCATTTCTTAATACTGTTAGAAAAAAAGACGTTATAACATCTTGGAATCGTCTGTGCTTTTAAATTACTGAGTGTGGGCTCGAATTTACTAGCTTCGAACGAAATTGTGGTGTCGAAGTAGGCATCCAAAATGAGACGAATGACTTTAGGATGTTCTTTTTACAATATTTATTGTTAAGAATCGGTGTTAATCGACATATATAGGTATAAATACCCTGCTTGATATGCTATTATATATTTACACAATAACATATACAATTACCGATATTGCAGGTAACAAATCTACTACAGTAAGTACGGTTAGTGTAATAGAGCCAAAAGAAAATGAAGATGGGTCATAAAGGAAAAGATTCAAGTAAAAAAGGTAAATAAAATAATAATTTGCATTGTAAAAAAACTTCACGCAGTTGATGCGTGGAGTTTTTTTTGGAAGCGGAAATTGAACACTGAGAACAAACAGGCGTTTTAAACTCATTCGTCCAATCTCAATCAATCCTAGATTAACAAACAGTAGCTTTAATCTGTCGAATTGTGGTATTCTATGGAAAGTAGCGTCCAAAATGCGACATAAGATGGTGAATACAATTGAGAAAAATGAAATGGAAAAAATGGTTGATCTGGTCAGGTGTTTCTGTCGTTTTTTTAGTGATATTGAGTTTTGTAGGAATGAATATGGCGGTAACTTACTCGCTTAAAGTTATAGAATCTTCTTCAATTGAATCTTCACTTCCAACACCTAAAGAAACAACCCAATCAGATAGAATAATTGGCAATTTGAATCAATAAGGAAGTGAAAAAAATGATTCGCAGCTGGGCGTGATAAATGAAGTAAATAAACAGACTTTAAGCTCCACTCCAAATTTATCACCTGCTCCATCTGGCAGCACAGTTGCTCCATCCCCTAGCTCATCTCTCGCCTCTCCTTCTCCAATACCAAAAGGGCAGAGCTTCACCTATCAAGCAGAGGTTATTAAGGATATAGCAAAGGTAGTAGAAGACTCCATTACACTGAGAGAGAAGGTTGCCGTTACCTCAGTACTTTTGAATAAACTAAGTGCTTCGGATATGCAATTGTTTATACAGATGGCTAGTAAGGGCATGTCGATAGATGAAAAAAAGCTGCCAAAAAAGTCATTCTTGGGAAGCTTACCGAGAATGAATATAATCAATTGATTTAAATAGCTGCTAAATATGGTTTAATCGAAGGTATGCACTACAAGGAAAGTTTGAAAGAAAAATAATGTTGAATCTCTTACAAAAGGGCAAAGGTGAAATGAATGAAAAGTAAGATGAAAGTGATTTTGATCTTATTGTTAACAATGCTTATGAGTATGGCTTCGACAGCAGTGGCTGCGCAAAGTCCTACTTCAGTGGATGTCTACTTTGTGCCGGTGCATTTTACGTTCGACGGGAAGGAATATGCTCCTCCTGAGGGGCAGCGCAGCTTTATATATGAAGGCAGCAGCTATGTTCCTTTACGATTCGTTTCTTACTCCTTAGGTAAGTCGGTTCAATGGAATAGTGATACATATACCGTTACCATCGAAGAGCCAAGCAGTTCCGAATTGATTAGCATTAGTGAATATAAGTTGAACACAGAAGTTAAAAGCCAAGCCATTGGTAATGTAGATAAATCCAACTTAAAGCCAACATCCTTGAATGTATACAGGGAGAAGGTCGCGTATGTATTCGATGGCCAAGCCAAACAACCAACTGATCAACAGCCAGGCTTCATCATTGACGGCAGTCTTTACGTGCCTATCCGATTCTTATCAGAATCAGTTGGCAAGAAGATTGATTGGAACCCTGAGACTTATACCGTAGCCGCTGTAGTGAAGGAGGAAGTGAAGCCCCTTCCGAAAGAAACCAAGGATCCCAAAACAGAGGGTGCCCCTGCAGGTGGAGGCGTCGGTGGAGCTGCTCCTGGGGGGAGTGTAGGTGGCGGTGGCGGCGGAGTTGCTGGCGGTGGATCAAGTGTCAAACTGACAAATGAATCGATCACAGCATCGGCTGAAAGCCGGCTTCGTGCTTTGGAGAGCAGTTGCAGGAGTGACCTCAATGCGCTGGCTAGTCAATATCTAAGAACGAAAAATGCAGATTTAATCGTTCAGGGTAAAGCCAAGCTCAGCGCGTGTGATGCAAGTTTTCAAAACATCATTTCAGATGTTACTAGTCAATTAACTACAAATGGATATAGCACAGATATCATTCAATCTTATAAAG
This sequence comes from Paenibacillus sp. GP183, assembly GCF_900104695.1. Classification (NCBI taxonomy): domain Bacteria; kingdom Bacillati; phylum Bacillota; class Bacilli; order Caryophanales; family Paenibacillaceae; genus Paenibacillus; species Paenibacillus sp. GP183. The sequence goes on along the minus strand of NZ_FNSW01000001.1, from coordinate 2,925,198 downwards.
ATGCCTATGCAAAAGCAAAGGATGACGCAATTGCCGAGCTTTTGAGACCCCGTCCTTGATCTGTTCGATTTCTCAAAATCCCGGGTACTAACGAAGATGTAAATGGCGACAGTGTAAGTAAGTTATTGCAACTTTCTTCTAGCATCCGATGATGGGATGCTTTTTTGGTTCTGGTGCAAAAATGAAATCGTGTGGTAACATAGATAAAAACCATGTGGATGTAAAGGAAACATATAGATGAATTCAGCGTCAAATTTATTCAAATGGAAACATTTTAATGCGGAAATTATTTTACTAACGGTAAGATGGTATCTTCAATATCGTTTAAGTTATCGGGATTTGGTAGAAATGATGTCTGAACGTGGCATTTCGATTTCTCATACAACGATCATGAGATGGGTACATCAATAAGCCCCTGAAATAGCAAACAGAGTTCGACCCCTTCTTAAACATTTGAATGACTCATGGCTTTGTGACGAAACCTATATCAAAGTAAAAGGTCAATGGACTTATCTTTATCGTGCTGTGGATTCAAAAGGTAAAACCATTGATTTTATGTTAAGTGAGAAGCGGGATAGGAAAGCCGTACAACGGTTTTTTCGGAAAGCTCTAGCCTTGGATCATGTTCAAATTCCAAGAGTGATTACCGTAGATAAGAACCCAGCCTACCCGGTTGCAATCGAGAATCTGAAGAAGAATGATAAACTACCTCAGGAAACGCAGATCAGACAGACAAAGTATCTCAATAACATCATAGAACAGGACCATCGATTCATTAAGAAACGAACGAACCCGATGCTTGGGTTTAAATCATTTCGAACTGCAAAGCAAACAATAACAGGAATTGAAACGATACATATGATCAAAAAGGGGCAAGTCGAATGTAATCATTCGTCGCCCCTTTTTGTCGTTCAACTCATCCATCAGTTGTTCGGTTTGATCACATAAAAAATAGTTTGACCTAACAGATCGTCTGGACTTTTTTAATTCTTGCAACAGAACCATTTGATATACTGATAAAAATTAAAGAAGTAGTAAAGACATAAATCAGCGTTTAGAATATAATGAATTTATAAATACCCTTAATCACTATTTAATTTTGGACTTCGAAGGCAGGGATTAAATCTATGATAATTCTTATGGAATATATTTCGGTTAATATTTTGATTTTGTTGGTTGCTGTTCTATTATGGATAAATGACGGTCAATTCTCTTTATTAGATTTTTGTATCGTCTTTCTATTGGCAATTTCTGGAGTAATTTTTATTCGAATGAGATTTAAAGGTATCCGTATTAAAAAATATTGAATATAGTAATGATGCACCTCCCTTATTGTGTGTTAATCGATAAGATAGAGGTGCATTTTTCGCCATTAACATTTTATTTGGGAACTCATCTTAATGAATTATCAAAATGAATCTTTTATAAAAAACATAAGATAGTGAGGATTATAATTGATGATTGATAAAATTAGATTAAATGATAAGGAAATCACACAATGAAAAAAACGATATTTAGATCAATTATTATTTTTTTTGCATTAGTCCTAATGCTGCAATCTTTTATAGCTGCAAGCGAATTTAATTTAGGAAACCATCCTGTAATGGGTATAGTTATTGGTTCGCTTGTAGTCATAGCAACACTAACGTTACCAAAAATACATTTAATGAGAAAATATTTAAACAATTCAACAGAAAACAATAATAAATAAAATGGAAAAGGTGACAAAATGGAAATTGAAACAACTGAGGATTTAAAGGATTATAGTGCTCGTGTTAACCAATTAGTGGATGAATTCGAGAGCCACATCCATGCACATTTAAATGAAGAATACATGAAGTCAACAAAATGGTCTGATAAATTCGCAGACAAAATTGCTGAATTTGGTGGAAGTTGGAAGTTTATTAACATCTTTTTTATTGTCTTAATACTTTGGATTGTTTTAAACTCCCTATCTTTCACCAAAGTATTCCATTTTGATGAGTCACCATTTATCTTATTAAACTTAGTGCTATCATTTCTTGCAGGTTTCCAAGCACCTATTATTATGATGAGTCAAAACAGACAGTCGGTAAGAGATAAGAAAGAAGCTATTATTGACTTTGCGATCAATTATAAAGCTGAGCAGGAAATTGATGATATGCAAGGACATTTGCATCGGTTGGAAGATAACTTTGCTGAGTTTAGAAATGAAGTTAAGGGGGAATTGGCGGAAATTAAAAAGCTTTTACAAGGTAAATAAAGATATTATTTTATATTGGGAAGGTTGTACACTAGCCATGCAATGGTTGATATTAGTTGTAATTCTAATTGCTGCAGTAATTTTCTTGACCTATAAAATAATAATAAAGATTAGGGATAAAGTCGAAGCAAAAAAAATCATTCAATTGTCGCTTTATGGTAAGACATCTAAAGTAAACAAGCATTTGTGTTCATTTTGCCGAAAAAAGGTCAAGCGGCTTTCTTTTTATTCAGATGAGCATGGCATGGTCGTTGGAGTTTGTGATAAGTGTAAACCCCAAGCAGAACGGAGAGCTTTAATGAGGTTATGATTCTAAGTGGAAAGTAAGCGAGATATATTCACTATTTCCCTGAAAATTAGAATATTCGCATTTACATAAAAATTGATCGAACAACAAATCCCATTGCCTAACGACATGAAATCGAAATAATTCATTCTTCGATTACTCTTTAGTAATCCTATTATTAATCGAAAAAATGGATTAAATAACCCTTTTCCCCTATAATTTTAAAAATTTCAATGTTCTGAAGCAGAGCTACTTTTCCTTTAATCTTTAATATTACTTTCCCCATATTCAACGCTTTTAAGAGCATCCAATAAGTATATGTAATGTTCAATTTCACTTTTACTTTTGGTTTTATCTTGAACGGCGTCGGATAAGTAAGCTTTAACATCTGTGAGTCAACAATTTGGAAATATGCTTTCCCAAAATCAAGAATTTTGATTTTTTCTTTAGTATTAGAAGCGGTAGGAATCTTAGCTTTGATGTTGATATTTAAAACTGAATCCGCTTAAATTTGATTCTAGAAAGCACTCTTCAACTTTGTAGGTTTGAATATTGCGCATAAGGTTACTCCTTGAATTTTAACTGTCGACTTAGCGAATAGTCTAACTGCTATTCATCTTCATTCTTCTCCTATTTTATGATAAGATTATTACAAAAACATTAATGTAACATTTAAAAAATTGAATGGAGGTATACCGACCTAAAAGACACGCCAATCCCTATGAACAGTGCTGCCCATTTTGGCTGTATGATTAAGCGAATTAAGTCCTAGAAATAGAGCTTTTTCTATTATTACAAGTGAATCGTGTATCAGTGGTGATGAAAGACGGATTTTATGAGCTTCTTAGGTTTGAAAAAGTCAATAAAATCAAGTTGTTCAATTGTGATATTAGAAGGCTATATTATTCAGTTGACATTTACATTAACTTTACTTTCAACAGTTATTCTAATTGTTACAATAGAAATACTCTTAGGAAATGTCTAAGGTGAAATTTATAATAACGAAAGAGGAATCGAGAAATGAGTATTTTTCAAACGATTATTTTTGCTATTATTCAAGGGATCACAGAGTTGTTTCCTATCAGCAGCGTTGCTCATGGAGTTATTACACCATTTGTATTTCACTGGCAATTGGATGATCAGTTTCTAAAGGAGCATTTTCTTCCATACGTGGTGATGCTTCACTTGGGTACTGCTGTGGCACTCCTCATTTTTTTTCGCAAAGAGTGGATCGGGATTATCCGTTCTATATTCCAACAAAAACAAATGCATGCAAGAAAAACGCTGATACTTATTGTTATTGCGACTATCCCAGCCGCTTTGATCGGCTTGGTACTTGAGAAACCGTTGCGTCATATTTTCAGTAATGTTACCTTAACGTCTATCTTCTTGATCGTAAATGGATTCATTCTTTATTTTGGAGAAAAGCGTAAAGAGCGGGGTACTAAAGAGATTCATGAATTAAAGATGAGTCAAGCATTGATTGTGGGACTTTTCCAATCGTTAGCACTCATTCCTGGGTTTTCGAGGTCAGGGGCGAGTATGACAGCAGGATTCTGGATGGGTCTTAAGCATGAAGCGTCAGCACGTTTCTCTATGCTATTGGCAACTCCGATTATTTTAGGGGCCAGCATAGTCGAATTACCTAAATTGCGTCATTCCAACATCAGTGGATTGCTTCAGATCTCCTTGATGGGTGGTATTTTATCAGGCATTTTTGCATTTATTAGTGTATGGATACTAATGAGATGGTTCAAAAAACATGAAATCAATGCAATGCGTCCTTTTGCATATTACTGCTGGGGTATTGGATTGATTATTTTGATTGCTTCTTTGTTTTAAATCAATACTAATTTAAATTGATATATTAATTACTGAGAATAAATCACAATGTTACTAACAATCTATTGTGGTTTTCACTATGTGTTCACTCGCTCCTATACTATCTTGGAGAACATTGGTATGATACTGTAAGCAGAAAAGTGATTCACTTTTAGCTTTTCAATACCATTCTTTTTTCTATAAGAAAAAATGGCATTCCATAGAGAATGGATTGAAAGTGATTGAAGTGTGGTGAGAAGTTAAACAATAGCATTTGCCCTAATACTGATAAGAGGTGATTGAATGGGAGAGAATTTTGGAATAGAAAATCCATTGGAAAAAGTGGAAGAAGAAATTAAAGAGTTAGAAGAACATGAAAGAAAACATAATATTGAGGAAAAAGACCGCAATAGATTTAACAGCATTATCGCAGTAACCATAAGCATTTATGCAGTTCTTACTGCTTACGTTGGTTTAAAGGAAAGTCAAATAACAACAGATACATTATTAGAAATGGATAATGCAGTATTGCTACAATCACAAGCCTCTGATCAATGGGCATATTATCAAGCCAAAAGTATTAAAGGTGAGATTTACAAAAGCCAATCGAAATCTCTTTCTTCAACTGGGAATCAACAATCGAAGGAGATACAAAATGAATTTGATGCTAATTCCAAGCGCTACGATACTGAGAAAAAAGATATTGAGCAAAAGGCAAATGAACTTGAAAAATTGAGGGAAGAAAAAATAAAGGAAACGTCAGCACTTGTTCATAAGCATCATAGTACAGGTATAGCACTAACATTCCTGCAAATTTCTATCGTACTTGCTTCGGTTTCAAGTTTGTTACGAAAAAAGATATTGTGGTACGCAAGCATCGGCACTTCAGTAATAGGGTTGCTATATTTCATTTCAACGTATTTGCATTAAATTTGTTATGAACTATAAATTGCATGGCTTCAATCGTGTAATCAAGTTATATGACGCAAAGGAACACATTCTATAGCCGATATAGAAGATATGATAAGTGTGGTGTTAAGAAGGCAACTCTATATAGAGCGTTAAAGCTACGTTTAGTTAGTCCCAGTTAATGGGGCTTTTTTATTTTGTCTGTAAACATGGAAAGATTAAAGGGGTAATTTAAAATAAAAATAAAGGATAAAGTTGATGTTTTTAGTTAGAACATTATATACGGAGGAATAAATGGATTTCACATATAGATTTCCAACTGGATTTAAACTTGCTGAGACACTAATAGACATTAGTCGCCCCCTGGTAAAAAAATTATTGTTATAAGTGCTCATCAAATAAGAGCTCGAAGCGCAGTGACGGCAATTTGATTAGCTTTTTGAGGGTTTTTAACCATCGTTCCAATAATTACAAAGCATAATAATCCAACTATTCCAAACCATAGGTTATTCTTCATTCCAATTCACCTCCTCTCGAATAGAGATAGTGTACAAGATTAATGTAACAAAATATGCTATAAACCGACTCCCCCCCCATTTGGGGGAGTGTTTAATATGTAAAATAGGTATATAGTAATAAGATGAGCGTCGAAAGGGTAAAAAGTTAGAACTTCATTCGACTATTTATGAATATTTTTTTAGGAGTGAGGAGAACTTTGAAAAACCAAGTATTGAACAACTTGTTTAATTAGTGGAACTCTTTTTTAGAATTAGATTGAGGAGAAAGCAAACTTTTTGTCGAGTAAATTTGATAGTTATATTTAAAAATTTATTTTTGAGAGGATAATGTATGAAAAAAACAATGTTATTATCTATTATTACATCTATTATTTTTGTATTCCTAGCAGTCAATTTTTTTAGCAATGAGGCCATGGCTGCTCCGCAAACATTAACTATCCTTGGCGCTCAAGGCACTCCAGGGCAGACCGATCCCTACACTCAATTCTCTCAAGACAATGGTCAGACATGGCACCAAGCATATCTTTACGGATCCCATCCTTGGGGGTTAATTCCTGGGACCAACAGTTGGATTAACTGTGGGCCTAGCGGTACCGACTATTGCATAAATCAGACGGTCCTTTACCGCATTAGGTTCAACGTCCCTGAAGGTTCCATTAACCCACAGATGACTTTTGATGTCAATGCTGACAACTATGCTACCGTTTCGCTGAATGGGACTTATGTAGCGAAAGTAGTAGGTGGCCCAAATAGAACGGGTATTAACGCATCCGTCAATTCCAAAGTACATACTGGCATGAATGAGATCAGATTGCTCTTAACTGACGAAGGAGGTTGGGCAGGCTTAAACTACAAGATTACATTAAATGTCGATGCACCAACACCTCCGACCTTAATTACAGATTACATTGCTCCAACAACAATAGACAATGCTCCAGCTAATTGGGTAAACCAAGATGTAACTGTGAACTTGACAGCGACAGATAATGCCAATGGATCCGGTGTTGCAGCGACTTATTACTCGCTTGATAACGGAGTTCAACAAACGGGTACTAAGGTAAGTGTAACAGGCGAGGGCCAACATCCTCTCACCTATTGGAGTGTAGACAAAGCAGGCAATGTGGAGTCTAAACACATGGTTACAATTAAAATCGACAAGACAGCGCCTACGACAACAGACAACGCACCTACAAACTGGGTAAATACAGACGTAACAGTAAACTTGACTGCGAGTGATAGTGGATCAGGAGTTGCCGCTACAAACTACACCGTAGACGGTGGCGTACAACAAACAGGTAATACGGTTGTTTTAACTACAGAAGGCGTTCATACGCTAGTTTATTGGAGCGTAGACAATGCAGGTAACATTGAAGCGCATCACACGGCAACCATAAAAATAGATAAAACAGCACCTCTAAGTGTTTCATCTGTAAATCCAACTACGCCAACTGGAAGTAATGGATGGTATACTTCAGATGTAACCTTAAGTTTATCTGCAACGGATAACTTATCTGGTTTAATGAAAACAGTATACCAAGTCAGTAATGGTGTATGGACAACTTATAGTGGCTCAATCCCTGCCTTTAGTGACGGTGTTTACAAAATCAACTATGGTAGTACAGATAATGCAGGTAATGTAGAGCAAATTAAAACAGTTGAGTTTAAAATTGACAAAACTGCACCAACACTATCCGTTCAATTAGATAAACCGATTGTCGCACCATTAGACGATGAAAAGATGGCAGTTATCCATGCTACACTAAATGCTAGTGATGCAACTTCTGGTGTGGCATCTGTGATATTAACTTCAATCACTAGTAACAAAATTGTAAAAGATCAAGGAGAAGAGTATCCTAAAAAAGTTGACTTTCTAGCTGCATTAGGTACTTCAGCAACTACGTTTAGTGTCCGTGCAGAAGAGGGTTATATTTACACAATTAAGTATACAATTACGGATAACGCAGGTAACAAATCTATTGCAGTAAGTACGGTTAGTGTAATAGAGCCAAAAGAAAAAAAAGATGGTCATAAAGGAAATCCAGAGGGAAATAAAGGCGATAGTCCCAAAGGAAATGATTCAAGTAAAAAAGTTGAATAAACCTGAAATATTCATGGAGCCTTGAGTCCCTTTACTCAAATGGGAAATATAGGAGTTAGACCTTCGAAAATCACTTGCAGTGGGGTTTTGGAGATGCAATCTGGCGGAGCGCTTAAGCAATAATGAAGTGAATTAATAAATTCCCATTATATGGACTTTGAAATAGACATGCGTTCCCGTTAGGTCAGAATGAAGCTTTTGAGATTTTGCTAGAATGACTTAACCGTCACCCGAATCTAGGCAAACGCTGGATATTGTTCAACGTTTGGATGAAGGGCTCTCGGTAGATGCAAGAACTGCACAATTTCCATGTCCAGTAGCGACCGGAATAGATCAGTTTTCCCGCAATTTTAATCAACTTGTTACGTAACGTCTCCATACGGCTTGGCTTTAGTTTCTCGGGTAAGCATAGGCGGCGAAACCAGTTGTTGAAGTTGTAAGCTAACATGGCCAATTGCAGTTTAACTGCATTCGATTCAAAATTTGTACTGCTCATCTTGTCGCAAGCAAACCCGTTTTTAGCTTCCTTAATAAAGTTTTCCATATGCCCACGTTGAAAGTAAAACCGGATCACGTTGCAGGGCTGCAATGTCATGTTCGTGACAATAAACGTGAACTGAAAGTGCAGTTCACCGGCTAGACGTTCCATCTTAACAACCACACGGCGAGTTCGACTCCACTTGTCCGCTTTATATTGAAATTCCCGGTAATGGACTTGGCGCTCATGCAACTTTTTCGGGTTTAACAATGGATTCGCCATAGCCTGTGCCGCTGATTGCAGGCGGGCGTTGGATTTCAAGCGAATAGCGTATTTATGGCCCTTTGTTTCCGTCAGTTCAAACAGTCCCGGAAGGGCGAAGCCACTGTCGCCGCGCAGGACGATCAAGGCATCCGGCGCATACGACTCGTATCGCGTGAGAATCGGTCCCATGAAACGTACGGCTTGACGAGAGGTATAGACGTTGCCGGCGCGAAGTTCAGCACCGAGACAATCACCCGTCAGCCCATCAAAACAAAACAGCGGATGAAATCCGTTCTGCTGATAGTGGGCATTGTAATTCGCTCCATGTTGCTCACCGTAAGCGGCAAAGCCGGAAGAATCCAGATCCATGACGAATTGGTCTCTGGCCTCGAGCGTATAGACGCGACCTTGAAGCACGCCGTTTATGCGTTCTAAAGACTTAGCGGTATCCATAGTCGCTTTGTCATTAAATCGGGAAATCGTTGGCTGTGAGGCCAAGCGCTCTTTCCCCATCATAGCGGTCAGCAATGGTTCTACGCTGAGGTCATCCGCATGATCGTCGGTGTGATACCCTGCAAGATGTTGATACATCTTTTGAAGAACGACATCGGAATTGGGATGGTCTCGGTGGTGAACGGAGTCTTGCACGACGAGCATCTCTTTAACGGCTTCGGAAAGACCGAGTTTGTGATCGAATTCTTTGTATAATAGCAAGCCTGCGTCCGAGGTCAGATCGCCGCCTTCAAAATTCACTTTCATTCGGGGGTTGAAGTTCATGCCGTACTCTTGTAAACTTGCCATAGAAGAGTCTCCCTTTGGTGTGATTGGTTTCGTCACCTTTAACACTACCAAAGTAAGGGCTCTTTTTCCATGTTTTCTCTTCACCTTTTAAGTGAAGCATTAATTTCCTGCATTCCCTTGCTGTTACTGGTCTGACGGCGTTCTTAGTGTAGCGCTATGAATATTTCAGGATAAATAATAATTTGTATCATAGAATTCAAATAAAACTTCATGCAGATTGATGCGTGAAGTTTTATTTTTTTTGGAAGCGAATACCGGTTAATGAGAAAGTAAAGCTTGGAAACCACAATATAGCCTTAGAAACCAACAATTATAGGTTATTGATTCTTTCTTGTGCATGTATCTAGTCGGTCTTGAACCAGTTAATATGCTTTTATTGGCACATAAAGCTATCCGTAACTTGGGTAGCTTTTTTCTTTGGAATTGATGGTTTAATGTACCAAATGATGTTGTGATAAATGGGTGGAGGAAAGATTTCATGAAGTTCCCAAACTTTAATATTGCTATGCTTTTATTGGTCATATGCCACGTATTCCTTGGGTTGGCAGTTTTATTTACTGTGCTTTCTGTGTGGAGATTATTAGCTGCGTATTCCGGCTGATCCGGACGGCGATTCCGGAAGTATCCGGACACTAAACCGGAAACATCCGGACACTAAACCGGAAACATCCGGACACTAAACCGGAAACATCCGGACACTTTGTCGAGTGATTTGATCTTACGATAATGCAGTATTGTTTTCAATAGATTTTATTGTTTTTTCGGTCATCATCCTTTGGATATGGAAATCAGGCAATAATAAATCAAAAGGAAAAACGGAAAATTATGTTTATATTGTAGATAATCAAGTTGTTGGAGGAACCTCATACCCTGTAGTCGAAAAGCAAATGGCTGGAGGATATTGGTCACTTGATGGCAAGACGTTGGAAGAAGTACAAAAGATAGATTTTCAAACATGGAGTAAAGAATGGCAGAAGAAATTTGGACAATAAAAGCACGATTTTATTCTTTAAGGGTGAATGATTATTGAAAAGGCATCGTTTATTGATTTAGAGAATGTCTGGGTAATCTGGGTATATAATGATTAATAGATATTTTTTTAGTAGTTTTCCTTGATTTTTACATTTCGGGGATCTTTAGCTTTTTTAGCAATATATCAGAGGTGATTCCTTGGGAACCCACGTTAATTCTTTTTATTTCCTTCGTGGTTTCTCTAGCATTAAAACCCTCTTTTCCCGTAAAAAAATAACTAATACCCACTTTCTCTCCTATATCGATAACTTCTTTATTATAGATCCCATATGGAAAACAAAGAAGGGTTAAGTTGTTTCCTAATTTTTCAACTAGAATATCATCCGCTTTAGAAAGATCATTAAGATCCTTTGTTTATACTCCTCATCGTTTGCTAACCGTTGTTCTGATTTTTTATATAAATGATTCGTTAATGCGGAAACTTCTTTACCGTTTTTATCGATCACAAAAGAGTGAGTATTATATGTATGTGAATAAAAACTGAATCCATTCTTCTTCATTTCGGATATTTGCTTCCAATTTAACGTTGATGGTTTGTGAATAAAAGGGTTATCTATGTACCCAACAATGATAAAATTTGTTGCCGTCATATGTTGTTTCATCAGTTCTGGATACGCATACTGATAAAAAGATTCATACCCATCGTCAAACGTTATGACAACTGCATTTGCGGGTATATTTGCTTTACCTTGCAGAAAACCGACGAATTGCTCAATCGAAATCACATTGTAGTGGTTATTTTTTAAAGCCCGCAAATGGTTACTAAAACTTTGCGGTGAAATTGTATATGCAGATTCTTCAAGAGCAATATGATGATATGTTAAAACGGCAACTATATTTTTATAATAAATTAAATGCTTCTGGTAGGATTCCGAATGCATAACACAAATAAAAGTAAAAATAATCATGATGAACAAAAACAATTTAAGTCTTTTTTTCATCGATACCTCCAGGAGTGCTTCTGCAGACAATATTATAATCATTTAAAATGAGAGGCCGATGAAAAATAAATTATAGAATCGAATCACTACCTAGCTTAATGATATAATGGTTAAATGAAATTAGCATGAAAGTAGTTTACAACTATGTCATACCAGTAAAAAGTGTTTTATTTGTACATTTGATTGTCACCGCTCTTCTTCCATTAATCAATCCGCTACATTAAGCATTGTTTGAAAATACGAATAAACATTCTGTAAACGGTTAGAATGTTACTAAAAACGTAAATTCAAAAGGAGCAACTCACAATGGCAAGAGCAATTAGAAATGATAGCTGGACACAAGATAATGACAAAGTGTTAGCTGATACTGTTTTGATGCATATTCGTGATGGTAGCACTCAATTAGCTGCATTTGAATCTGCTGCAGAATGCCTACAACGTACATCTGCGGCTTGCGGTTTTAGATGGAATTCTGAAGTTAGGAAGCGCTATGAGAGTGAAATTAAGCAATCTAAGATACAGCGGCAGAGTTTGAAAGCGGAGAAGATAGGTAAGTATTCAGCTGCTAAAACTATTCTAGCTGAAGGAACAGAGCTTTTCGTTACTGTATCGAAAGAACAAGAGATAACACAAAGCATCAATGAAACAGATTACCTAGATCAAATCATTAAACTTGCACAGGATCAGAAGATACAGTTGGTGAATATGGCGAAACAGATCAAGACATTAAATGAACAGTTGAGACAGCAGGAAATGAAAATTGAACGGTTAAAGCGTGAGCTTGATGAAGCTAAGGCTCAACCTAGTGAATTGACTGTAAATGAGGATTATCAAACATTGCTTCAGATATTGCAGAGAGCGAGACAAATTGGAGCCATTGAAGAAGGCTTTCGAAGAAAAGCCAGCGTTTAAGAGTTGATGTGAATGGAAATATAGAGATGATTGGATAACCTGCTTATAAGGGCAGGTTTTTTAATGCGGAAAAGTGAGCAGGATAAGTTGGAATTTTATTAATGTCATATTTATTTAACACATTTCCGATATAAGTAATGATAGAAACATAAAAATTTTATAGGAGGATTACTTTGAAGAAGACAATATTATTTGTAACTGGAGCGTTAATGCTACTTGCAACCTCACCCGCTTATGCTTCAAACAGTGATGCTCTCTCAAAATTAAAGGACATTCAAAAACAAGAGCAGACCACAACGCCAGACGTTTTATTACCGAATCTTAATGGATCAACGGGTAGTGCTACAGTTCCTTCAGCAGCAGAAATTAAAGCAGAATTGGATGTAAATGCTAATAATCAACTAAATGATTTAAAGGCAACAGCAAGCAATAGTGTGGATCCGACAGATCATTTTAAACTTGCCATTGCTTATGAATTAATAGGCGACACGACCAATGCGATTACTTCCATACACAATGCGATTCACCTTGCACCAAACCAGATAGAACTTTATAAAGAACTTGTTTCTTTATTTAGCACCCAAAATCCTAGCATCATTTCTGTTTTTGTTAATGGGGATAAAATCGACTTTAAAGACGGAAACGATGAAGTGAATCCAGTAATTGTAAGCGGGAGCACTCTAGTGCCAATTCGTAAGATTACGGAGAAGCTTGGGGCTAAGGTGGGTTGGAATAATGATACCCATACCGCCACAATTCGCCTTCTCGACACTACGATTCAGTTAATACAGGATTCTACGAATGCTATGGTAAATGGAAACAAAGTGACTTTAGAAGTACCGGCTCAAAACATCGGTGGACATATTCTCGTTCCACTTCGGTTTATCAGCGAGCAAGTCAATAAAAATGTTGACTATATACCCGGGGTTCAGGGAACAGCGATTATTCCGATTGTTGATAAAAACTAATCGAAAACAGGGAGGAATGAATTCATGAAACACATTCAAAAGATATCTTCGATAACTGTTCTAACCTTACTTTTAAGCATATTTGTATCCATCACGAGCGCATTTGCCGATGATACAAGTATTCAATCCACAACTGGATCGACAACTGTAACTTCATCTACTTATGATGGAAATTTAGGACAAATAGATGCACTTTATAACCAGTTACTTACTCTCCGTCAACAGGAAAAGGATCTCGACCTTCAAATGAAAGTTCAACGCGATCTGAATATTTCTGCAATTAAAGCCTTATATGCACAAGTAAGCACAAGTGATCTTGCCCAAATCAAGACAGTACACGATCAAAATAAATCCTTACATGATACGAACAAATCGCTTTACGATCAGTGGATTAGTCTACACAAACAATTGAAAGGTGCTAGAGCAGCGAAAGACGAAAAGCAAAGTACCGAAATACTATTAGAAATAAATGTTCTTAAAAAGCAACTTCAACCGATTCAAGATCAAATGAAAGCAAACAATGCATCCATTAAAGATGTTGAAGCTAGAGTCAATGCAGCAAGAAAACAAATCTATTCTGTTCTGAATCCATTAAAGTCAATCGAAATACAAATGAGAACATTGTGGATTACTGAACGATCATTTGAAGCACAACGTAATACTGGATGGAAGGCATTTAACGATTCCGTAAATAATGGGGATATGAATGGCGCAGCGCTTGCACTTAATCAAGTTGTTACAGCCAAACAGCAAATCTTAAGCACTAAAAACCAAATCTACTCCTTGGAACAACAAATGGGTACAGCACTAAATGTTTCGTCGTCGACAACAACGACAACTGCGGCTGCTTCCAAATAATTAGAGTTTAAAATGAATATTATTATGGATAACCTGCTCTTTGGAGTGGGTTATTTTTTTATGAAGAAAAAAGGAAAATGCAGGGAATTGTCGAAAACGCATATAGCTCAAGCCACTAACTTTCGAGGGATTGTACTTGCGAAGCGACATCTCACGTTCAAAAATGCAATGGAAGGTTATGAAAAGTTACAACATTGGATGGATGAATTACAACAGAAGCACCGACTGAAGACCGTCATCATCGGTATGGAACCCACAGGACATTATTGGTGGAACTTGGCGAATTGGCTTGAACAAAGGCCTTAACGTTGTCTTGGTGAACCCGGCCACCACCAAAAGAAACAAGGAGAACCGCGATAACAGTCCATCCAAGAGTGATCCCAAGGACGCGCTGGTCATTGCAGACATCGTCTGTCGAGGATACTACTACGATACACTCGACAGGCAAGCGTGTTCCAAAGGTTGCGTACGATGATGAGTGATCGGGAATTTTGGGTGACCCATAGCGTCCGGCTGCAGAATCGGATCATCCGTTGGTTGGACATTCGGTTTCCCGAGTACACGTCGGTTTTCAAGGATTGGACCTGCCTACGATCCCTGGCTACGCTCAAAGAATTCCCTTCTCCGCTAGATCTGAAATCTCAATCCGTATCGGAGGTGATCACCGGTTGGCGATTGCATATGCAGCGAGCGGGTGGTTCAACCGGAATGGAAAAAGAAGCGCAACTCATCGCTCAAGCGAAGAAGAGTGTAGGGGACACGACAGCTCTGAGCGAAGCGAAGCAAGATTTAGAGCGGTTATTGAAAGAGTATGAAAGTATCGTTGAAATGCTAGAAAAGATGGAAGGGGAAGTAGGGGCACTTCTCGGTGAAATTCCTATGGCCCAGCAACTACGGACGGTTAAAGGCCTTGGCCCGATCTTCATCGCGGCCATTTTCTCCGGTGCAGGTGACCTCAAACAGTATGCCCATGGACGTCAGTTATTGCGTAAAGCCGGCTTGAATCTGGCCGAAAGCATGTCTGGAAAACGAAAGGGACAGATCGTGCTTTCCAAACGAGGAGATGCTACGCTGCGAAAATATATGTATCTGGCTACGATCACCCTCGTGGGAACGAATCCCGTCTTTCGACAGTTGCATGAAAACAATGTTCAAGTTAAGAAAATGAAGAAACAACAGTCGATCTTTAAACTTCTTGGAAAACTGGCTCGGATCCTGATCGGCATCGTTGGGCGGGGAGAACCGTTTTCACCCGAAAAAGTGAGTCCCGTCTTTACACAAGCTGCATAAGACATCAGATAGCTACGTAGATTGACTCATTCGCAGGATTACAAAGGAAAGCACGGAGGACCGAGTTCGTTATCTATAAGGGCACAGACCCGTCCGCTAAACGCTATGGGTCTCCACACCTTGGACAGGTATAACGATGGAATGTAAGGGCATAGACCCGTTGAGTCGTGGGACGGTGAATCTCCAAGGAAATGGTGGAGGAAGCGGAAATGCTCCAGCCATTTCTTCTATTCCCGCATGCCCAAAAATGTAACGGCGGGCTCTCATCAGCTTCATCCCTAATGATCCCTGTATCACAATGTGATGAAATCCTGCGAATGAGTGAGCATACGTGAGAAAAATCGTTAATACCGATGGACGGATAACGATAGCTTAATAAAAACACTAAATATCGCTTCGAAATCGAGGGTTTTTATAATATAAAAGTGATACCTGTCGAATGACAAGAATATAGGCTGATTCCAACCCGCTAAAATAGCGGTTTTTTCATTTAATCGGTACAAGTTATTGTCATTTTTCAGTGACAAGAACTTGTACCGATAGTCGTTTAATCAAATACTTTTGATTTGATTCTAAAAGCCTATATAAAGCATAATTGAAAGTAGGCTATGATTAAATTAATCGTATTTCCAACATTCTTCGCGGAATCTCGATAAACTCAAAACTGGCGAAAGCCAGTGACGCAAAGCTACTGGGGGTATTGTCCTTGGTTATACATTGTCAATGTATAAAAGGACAATTGTTTACTAATGCCACAATGGTAGGTACTCAAATTTACAGTTTGCTATTGTAAAACACAAAACCAACTGACAGGAGATATAAATATGTAATCACGAAAAATGGTGCAGATAACATTTATTACGATGCAAACGTAGAAACATACTTCAATATAACTGATTGTGAGTATATTTCCATCACGGGAGAAAAGATTTAAATGATAAAATTTAACATGGTTTGGAATCTCAATAAATGGTGGTAATTAAGATTTATGAGAACAAAAGCAATAAGTATTTGTGATAGGATTATACGTATCATTTTAGTTTAGGTGCTTAATATTGGGAGATTGGGGAGAACATCTTGAAACAACGAGGTCTTATTTTTATTATGCTTTTATTGGTGCTCTCGTTGTCAGCTTGTTCATCGTCAACAAGCACTTCGAACACATCGAAACAATCGGAACCACCATCTGCATCTACATCAGGGACTACACCTTCATCTACAGGAACACCAACGAGTTCGCCCGCTCCTGCAACAAGTCAAACCCCTGCTTTTAATCCCCCTGTACATTTTAATTATCCGGATGCTGTACGAGGAATTTATGTAACAGGTTGGTCAGCTGGGGGTGACCGCATGCCTAAACTTCTGTCACTTGTTGATAACACCGACCTGAATGCAATGGTCATAGATATTAAGGATGATGACGGCTATATCACATTTAAGCCTGAGGGAAAACTTGCCGAATTTGGCCAGCCTTACATCAAAGATCCCAAAGCACTCATGAAAACTCTTGAACAGCATAAAATCTACCCTATTGCCCGTATTGTTTCCTTCAAAGATACAGTTCTAGCGAAAAAACGTCCAGACCTTTCTTATATAGACGGCACCAGTGTTTGGCGTAATGCTAAGGGAGACGGGTTTATCAATCCATTCCTTAAAGAAACATGGGATCATGATGTAGATGCAGCAAAATTAGCTGCAGAACTTGGGTTCAAAGAAATCCAATTTGACTACGTTCGATTCCCAGAAGGCTTCGAAAGTAGGGACAAAGTTCTTAAATATTCAATGGGCGATTACCAGGATAAAAAACCAACTAAGTTTGTACAAGAAGAAAAAGACTATGCTGAAGCCACTAAGAAATATCAAGACGATTTGACTTCTTTACAGTCCAAGTTGACAGACGCTACTAATACCTACGATACTGCGAAAACCGATGCAAATAAAAAAGCAATGGACGTTGCTCAAAAGAGTGTGTCTGACCTTAAAATAGCAGCACCACAAGCACCGGATTTTAGCGATAAAGCACGTATGACACAGCTTCGTGTTGATGCTGTCAGCGACTTTGTCGCATATGCAAAAGAACAACTTAAACCGTATGGTGTAAAAGTCTCAGTTGATATCTTCGGATATTCTGCTACATTGCCTGAAGCTCCAGGTATCGGTCAGAACTTTAGCCGTATTTCTAACTCAGTAGATGTAATTTCGTCTATGATTTATCCAAGTCACTGGTCTGCTGGTTATTTTGGAATTGCAAAACCAGATAAAGAGCCATATAAACTTGTTGCTGAATATATTAAACGTGAAAAAGAGAAGTTTGCACAACTGCAAACTCCACCAACATCACGTCCTTGGATTCAAGACTTTACTGCAAGCTGGTTAGGTTCCGGCAATTATCTTAAATATGGTAAGGCTGAAGTTGATGCACAAATCAAAGCCTTAAAAGATTCTGGAATTAATGAATACCTTATCTGGAATGCTAACAATTCTTACTCAGACGGTGTAACATATAAATCATAATCCACAAACCCAATTCCATTGTGAAATAGCTCCTTATTTTAAGTAGAAGAGAAATATTATTAACACGTTCAGTCAAAGGTTAGTTCATTCAACTACCATGACTAACGGGTACGATAGTTATATTTCAGCATTAAATCGCCTAATTAGGGCGGTTTTTCTTTTGGTCAGAAATCAACAATCAAGGATAACGGAGCCTTTTTGCGTCAGTTCCGATACCACGTTCCGTATATATCCTGATAACCTCTCCCCAATTTCCGTCCTTGAGTCATCCTTCGTGATTTCAACGGAACTAATTTGGCCGCGAAAGATAACACGGTAAGCCACGCTTGTTTCGTTAACTCTTTCGCGATCCACACGAATATTTTCGGCAGAAAGAGCTGTGTTAATATCGCGGATGTCCGCCTTAATCCGCTGAATGATCACCTTCACGCAGCCAACCCGCTCGCCAGTGTTTGGGAAGGTTCATGCCTTTTCGTCTTTTTTTTCATTTATTGGAGATGTTTCTAGCTAACCATGATCAACTGCTGTTTGGCTTCGGAACGACATGCTATAACATTAATGCTACAGCTCTTCGTCAGTATATTACACCTGCGGAGCTGCAAGGTAAGGTAAACGCGACGATTCGTTTCTTAACTTGGGGCATAAATCCAATAGGCTCTTTATTGGGGGGCTTCTTAGGGGGAAGTATAGGTTTGATCGGAGCATTGTCCATTAGCAGTGTCGGATTTTTCATTGCGGTAGGTTCATTGTTTTTTTCACAAATGTACCGAATGCATACGTTGGCGGCCTTTGACCTACCTAAAAACGTGGATTAATAGATTAAAACCATGTGAATTTAAAGGAAAGTTGCCAATTCAGGCTGTTTTTTCTTTTTTTTAAGTCACAATTGCTAAAATTAACCATCTTGTTTTTTTTGAGGTTCTGGTGTAACGATATGGGATCTATTTATTTTTATAGATGCTCTACCTCCACTGATACAACATGATCAATGCGTTTAATAAAATAATAGATCTCGCTTGTAAATTGTTTCTCAGGTGCGGCTAGAATTAATTCGACTTGTTGGAAGCTTGAATCCAAATCTTTAATTTTCAAATGTCTAATATCCATTACCTTTTGATTGTGTTCTATTCCTGTTTGCTCCTTACCCTCAATGGTTTTAATCAGATCGGTTAGTTTGTAATTGGCTTCCATGACAATTTTTACGGATACATCCCGCTGTCTTAATTTAACCGGACCCAACCGTTTAATCGCATGAGGAAATACATTAACGGCTAGTAAAAGAAGACCCGCTACGTACAACGCTTCTAAATAAAAGCCTGCGCCAACTGCGATACCGAGACCGGAAGCGGCCCAGATCATGGCTGCAGAAGTAAGCCCAGAAATCACATCATTGTTTCTTCTCAAAATAATTCCGGCGCCTAAGAAACCCACTCCGCTTACAATTTGTGCTGCTAAACGCATGGGATCCCGGTTGTTAAGCCCAAGGAAAGCAAACTTCGTTACCGATTCAATAGATATGATCGTAATTAAACAACTAGCAACACAAATTACAATGGTCGTATTAATATCCAGTTGTTTGTGTTTGAGTTGCCGGTCTATACCGATAAGCAATCCTAAAAACAGGGCATAGGTTAGTTTAATGTAAATTTCAAAATTCATGGGCATCACCTCTACTATATCATGTCAATATTTCCCTATTTTTATAAGCGAATACTTAATTAGGTTCCGGTACACTGGTGTTGAATGGATCGAAAAATATTTAGGGTTAGTGGGAAAGGAAGGAAAAGAAAAAAAGGAAACCGAATATCATACTGACCAGCAGTTTCATTATTAGCAAGTTGGCAAACTGAACAGGATTATGGGACGATTTCTTTTGATGAAAAGGACGGACAAATGATTCATTTGCATGCCAGTGTAATCATTAAAGAATTTGATGATGCCACACAGCTTGATGCGATTAAAAAGGAATATGAATTAAAGTAAAGTTTGATAATTACTTCTATTTCATTAAATACTTTGGCAAGATTTCAATCTTTCCAACAGATGTAGGAGGGCATAGTGTCCTTCTTTTTTTTGTGATATCCTACGCAATTTTCCTTATTAGAATTTTTCGCTTTTTTAAACATAGTCAACGTGGATGATAGTCCAACAATATTAATCGACAAATAAGAACAAAAAAAGTCAGTAAATTATTAATATCATATTTTCTTAACACATTTCCGATATAAGTAATGATAGAAACATAAAAATTTTATAGGAGGGTTACTTTGAAGAAGACAATATTACTTGTAACTGGAGCGTTAATACTACTTGCAACCTCACCCGCTTATGCTACAGACGAAGCATCAGCAACACCAACACCAGCAGCATCAGTAACACCAGCACCGATAGATACACCAGCAGCATCAGCAACACCAGCACCGACAGATATGCCAGCAACACCAGCACCGACAAATATGCCAGCACCAGCAACACCAGCACCGACAGATATGCCAGCAGCATCAGCAACACCAGCACCGACAGATATGCCAGCAGCATCAGCAACACCAGCACCGACAGATATGCCAGCAGCATCATCAACACCAGCACCGACAGATATGCCAGCATCAGCATCACCGACAGATACACCAGCAGCATCAGCATCAGCATCACCGACAGATACACCAGCAGCATCAGCAACACCAGCACCGACAGATACACCAGCAACATCAGCAACACCAGCACCGACAGATATGCCAGCAGCATCAGCAACACCAGCACCGACAGATATGCCGGCAGCATCAGCAACACCAGCACCGACAGATATGCCGGCAGCATCAGCAACACCAGCACCGACAGATATGCCGGCAGCATCAGCAATACCAGCATCGACAGATATGCCGGCAGCATCAGCAACACCAGCACCGACAGATATGCCGGCAGCATCAGCAACACCAGCACCGACAGATATGCCGGCAGCATCAGCAACACCAGCACCGACAGATATGCCGGCAGCATCAGCAACACCAGCACCGACAGATATGCCGGCAGCATCAGCAACACCAGCACCGACAGATATGCCGGCAGCATCAGCAACACCAGCACCGACAGATATGCCGGCAGCATCAGCAATACCAGCACCGACAGATATGCCGGCAGCATCAGCAACACCAGCACCGACAGATATGCCAGCAGCATCAGCAACACCAGCACCGACAGATATGCCGGCAGCATCAGCAACACCAGCACCAACAGGTGAACCAGCAGCAACACCAGCACCGACAGATATGCCAGCAGCAGCAGCAACACCAGCACCGACAGATATGCCAGCGACACCAGCACCAACAGGTGAACCAGCAGCAACACCAGCACCGACAGATATGCCAGCAACACCAGCAGCATAAGCCCGACAGATAGACCAACACCAACACAATGTAAAGAAAAAGAATGAGAAGAGTATTGAGCCGTCAAGTAGAAGGAATTGAAACTGAAAAAGCTAAGGGAGCAAGCGAATAAAGTCCTAGAAATAGGGCTTTTTCTATTGTTAAAATGAATCGGATATTAGTGATGATGAAAGACCAACTAACTGGTAATGTTCTATCCAAATAGCTTTTAAGACGAACTCTGAAAAATTCTTAATGGATTTCACATTTCTGAAAAAGATATTGACAAATCAATATCGCAGAAGTATGCTTTCACTGTAATTAAATTTTCTCGTTAGGTGAGGCTCCTATACAAACACAGGCCACTGCCCGGAAACATCGAAAGATGCCAATGGGTAGAACAGGAACTGCCGGATTAAGGCTTTTCATAAGGTGGCTGAGAGAATGATATCTCTACGTTGTATAGTGCCAAAACTCAACATGGGGGAGATGGATATTTTTTTGCGTGCATTTTACGTATGAAGATCCTAGCCCCTGAGACAATCAGGGGCTTCTTTGCTTTATATCTACGTTCTTCATTTTTGTTATTCAAATAACAAATTGGTGCACTAAACTTTGAGTCGGGCATACTTTAAATCAAAGCTAAATACAAGCTGTCTTCGTTAGGCGAGGCTTCTATGCAAACAAAGGCCATTGCCCGGAAACGTCGAAAGACGCCAATGGGTAGAACAGGTATTGCCGGATTAAGGCTTTACTTAACATGGCTGGATGAATATCCTACGTTGCTTAGTGCCAAAGCTCAACCAGGGGGGATCAGCGGTCTTATTTGTGTGTGTTTTAACATGTACATAGACCCGAACCTCCTGTGTCATTCAAGCAGGGGGTTTTTATTTTGAAAGGTGGTGGTGGTTTGGACGGGTACCCATGTAGTTTACTTCAAATATTCGAAAACAATGATCATAGGAGGAGATTCTCATGGAAAAAGCTAAAATCATTCAATTTCCCGGTTGCACACCATCACCTGAAGTTCATACTGTTCATGCTTCAAACCAAACACAATCGCCTGCAAAACGTGTTACCATGTGGGCAGACGTGATGAAAATTGTTGCTTATAGCATCCAGATCTGTTATCTCATCAGCCTTTTATTCCATAAATAGCAGGAGAAATTTCAATTTTTGAGAGGGGGGATAGGCTATGGAAGAAGGCCCGAGTAGTCAGTTATATCTTATAAAATCGTCTATGTTGGATTTACAACTTACATTTCTAGGAGGTAATATGCTATGTCTAAACAAGCTCTTTCCCATAACCTTTCATCCGCCGTTCTTGACAAAGCTCATGAAGGCGACATCCGTGGTGCATTTGGAACTGTTCGTCAACACGATACGGCCCCTCGCAAAACTTGGTGGGCAAAACTCCGTACATTATTAGCCATTATGGGTCCTGGTCTCATCGTCATGGTAGGAGATAACGATGCAGGCGGTGTTGCCACTTACGCACAAGCTGGTCAGAACTATGGAACAAGTTTATTATGGGTACTTTTATTACTCGTTCCTGTTTTAATTGTCAATCAAGAGATGGTCGTTCGTCTCGGACTCGTAACCGGTGTAGGACATGCGAAACTGATCTTTGAACGGTTTGGACGTTTTTGGGGGGCTTTTTCTGTTGGCGACCTATTTATTGTCAATTGTCTAACCCTTGTCACTTTAATTCATTGGAATTGATTTGGCTATGCAATATTTCGGGATCAGTCCTTATATTTCCGTTCCGATTGCTGTATTGTTACTGATTGCATGTACCGTAGCAGGTAATTTTCGGACGTGGGAATCGTTTATGTATCTATTCATAGCGGCTAACTTTTTAGCGATTCCACTCGCTTTTATGACTCATCCAACTGCTCATTCGGTTATTCATGACTTCTTTATACCTCATATGCAAGGTGGTCTTAACTCAAATGTCATGCTGCTTATTATTAGTATAATTGGAACAACCGTTGCACCCTGGCAATTGTTCTTCCAACAGTCTAACGTGATCGACAAGCGTCTTACGCCTCGTTGGATGGCCTACGAACGTGCTGACACGATTATTGGTTCTTTCGTCGTCATCTTAGGGGCGGCAGCCTTAATCATTGCCACTTCTTTTGGATTTCAAGGTACAGAACTTGTAGGGAAGTTCGTTGATGCTGGTGCGGTGGCGAAAGGGTTGGCTGAAAAAATCAGTCCAATGGCGGGTTCCTTTTTCGCAATCGTGCTACTTAACGCCTCACTTATTGGTGCAGCGGCTGTTACACTTTCAACGTCCTACGCTTTTGGTGATGTGTTCGGGGTTAAGCATTCTTTACATCGGAAGTGGAGCGATGCAAAGGGATTCTACCTTAGCTATGCCATTTTTATATTGATTGCTGGTGGAATTGTACTCATCCCCAATGCACCACTTGGATTGATTACCACTGCCGTACAGGCGCTTGCAGGTATTCTGCTCCCGAGTGCAACGGTGTTTCTGCTACTATTATGCAATGACAAGGATGTACTTGGCCCTTGGGTAAATAAAATGTGGTTGAACATAGTAAGCAGTATCATCGTCGGCGTACTGGTTATGCTTTCCTTGATTCTTGCTGTGACCACGCTCTTCCCTAATGTGAATGTGACGCTCATGACGGAAGTATTATCTTGTGTCTTACTGGTTGGTCTGGTTACTGCTGGGTTATTATTTAGCGGTAAGGAAAAACTGAATGTAACGAATGAGAAGGTTATCATTGACCGTAGGATGTGGCGGATGCCATCATTAAGCTCTCTTCCAAAGCCTGTTTGGTCAAAAACACGCAAGTTCGGCATGATCGTACTTCGTGGCTACTTGCTTGTGGCTGTAATTTTGATGATTGTGAAAGCAGTTCAACTCGCATTAGGGCTTTAAAAATAGCTGACCAAATATGCAACGTTAGTGTGGTGGCGGCCGTTTTTCTTTTTGGAACTAACTTTTATCAAAAGGTGATGACCCTATGACCAAATTTCTTATAGGTGTGGGCATATTATGTGTAACTATTGTCGTATTTTATATTTTCAAAAGGTGTAAAGAACGCAGGCAGAATGAAGAGTTGGCCAAAAAATTTTGGGAATAGACTATTCCTATTATTCGGGTATCACAATTACCAATACCAGTTTAGCCGACACTAAAAGACAATAAGCACAACAAAGGAGTTTCCCGGCAGCCGATCACAAAACACTTATCATCTTAGTTGGTTAAGTTATCAACAAAATCCAGTGGATATATGAAAGGAGTCAGGCTCATGAAAGAATGGCGTTATTTTTATTACTGGATCGCAAAGAAGAGCGACATTGAGCAAGAACTTAGCAATCTTGGAAAAGAAGGTTGGGAATTGATATGTACATTTTCTGAAGAAGTAGAAGGTGAGCAGGGATATAGATTTTTCCTTAAAAGGGAAAGTGCCTTCCAGTGATTATTTTATAAAAAAATAATTGACAGTTAGAACAATCAATCGTAAGATTACGATGGTTCAAGTGAGATTAAATCCTCGTTAGGCGAGGCTCCTATACAAACATAAGCCATTGCCCGGAAACGTCGAAAGACGCCAATGGGTTACCAGGGATTGCCGGATTAAGGCTTTACCTAATATGGCTGAGCTCTTGCTCTACGTTGTATAGTGCTAAAGCTAAACTAGGGGGATTGATGTTCTTCAATGTACTTGTGTACTTGGAAGTTCCAGCCCCCTATTCCTTTAGGGGGTTTTTATGTTGCTTAAAAAAAACCATGTCAGGTAAGAATAACCATGCACGTTCCTTGCAATGGACATACTCTAATTATGGAGGTGAGCTATGGATCCTGAACCTACAAGTATAGTGCGATGTAGACTGTGGAATCCGGAAGGATGTATACATGAGAGTTGAATGATAATGCGCGTTTGGCTCTGATATATACATCTTTCCGGGAAAAAATATTCATAATGGGGAGGATAATACTATGGCTGTCGTACAGACCTTTTATTTGAGTCGGATTCTTGGGAACAAAATTTGGTCAGATCCACAACATGTAGTTGGAAAGTTGTTGGATTTAATCGTTGACTTGACGTCTGTTCGTCCGCAAGTCATTGCGGTAAAAGTGAGGGTTGCAAATAAGATTCGGGTCGTTGATTTCTCATCTTTTACCATTTCAAAGGTTAACAAACAGTACTACATTGAGTGCAGGGAACTAAAGGAGATGGACATCTCGGCAGAAAATACCTTGTTCCTTGTTAAGCATGTACTCGATAAACAAATCGTCGACATGTTTGGAAGGAAGGTGGTTAGGGTTAATGATCTTCGATTAGCCATTCTTTCCAACGGAGTTTATACGGTTGCGGTAGATGTTGGTTTTGAAGGTTTGCTGCGAAGACTTGGTGTTGCTAAACCCTTGAAAAATGTAATGAAACCACTGGGAATTAACATACCAAGCCGCTTATTGCTTTGGGATGAAGTAGAAACCATTGATTTTTCCCATCGAGGAATTAAGCTCTCCAAGTCGTACACTAAGCTATCTACGCTTCATGCCTCGGATCTTGCCGACATTATTGAGGATTTGGACAGATCCACACAACTCGCTGTCTTCTCATCATTAGACGTCGAGAAAGCGGCCGACGTGCTTGAGGAATTGGAAACAGAAGCCCAGGTCAATGTCATTGAAAGTCTTACTACTGAAAAAGCAGCCAACATGCTTGAAAAATTACCGACCGACGAAGTTGCAGATATACTCGATGAAATGGATGAAGATCACGCCAATGAGATCTTAAATCAAATGGAAAGCGAAATATCGGAGGAAGTTCGAGAATTAATGGATTACCCTGATAAATCAGTCGGTAGTCTGATGACCACAGAATTCATTTCGTTTAATGAAAACATCACAGTAAATGAGGCCATTCAAGAATTAAGAAGGTTAAAACCGGAATCAGAATCCATTTATTATATTTACATTGTCAATGATGGGGAAAAACTCATCGCCCATCTTTCTCTTCGAGACTTAATCATTGCGGAACCGGGGATTCCATTACATGAGATTATGGACCGCAACGTCGTTTATGTTTCTGACAATGAGCGGATCGATACTCTTAATGAGATTATTTCCAAGTATAATTTGCTTGCTGTACCCGTTGTCGATGACAACTTGGTCCTTTTGGGGATGGTTCCCATTAATGACGTGGTTTATAACTTGCTCAAATCAAGAAGAAAAAGGGCTTAGTAAGGAGGCTAACTATGACCGCTAACGTTGCAAAAAAACAAAATCTTTGGAAAAGAACGCTCATATTTTTAGCTCTCTTAGGTCCTGGAATTATTACAGGAAGCGTGGATAATGATGCAGGTGGAATTACCACGTACTCGGTGGCTGGAGCTACTTATGGATATAACATGCTATGGACATTAATTCCCGCCTTTATCGTGCTTCTTATTGTGCAAGAGATGAATGCTCGTATGGGTATTGTGACGGGAAAGGGACTTGCTGACCTTATTAGGGAAAATGCAGGAGTGAAAGTAACTTTCTTCATTTTTCTTGGTTTACTGGTAGCTGATATTAGCAATACCATGACCGAATTTGCAGGGGTTGCAGGTAGTATGCAGGTATTTGGTGTTAGCAAATATATTGCTGTACCCCTTGCAGCCGCGGCTGTTTGGTTACTTGTGGTGAAAGGGACATATCGATTTGCTGAAAAAATCTTTTTAATTTTCAGTGTGGCTTTACTCTCCTATATCGTATCGGCTTTAATGGGGAAACCCCACTGGTCCGAAATAGGAGCAGCTATGATTCATCCTGAAATTAAGCTGAGTTTTGACTATGTTTCAACGGTAATCGGTATGATCGGGACAACGATTGCTCCCTGGATGCAGTTTTATATGCAATCGGCGGTAATTGAAAAGGGACTCAAGATTGAGCATTATAAATACACAATACTCGATGTAATTGTCGGGTGCGTAGCCACGATCGTCGTCGCCTTTTTTATTATCGTTGCATGTGGATCGACTCTTTTTGTAAATGGACACGGTACAGAAATAACAGATGCGAAAGATGCTGCTATAGCATTAAAACCGTTTGCAGGAGCCCTGGCATCACAAGTATTTGCCTTTGGTCTTTTCATTGCCTCTATTTTCGCGGCGACGATATTACCTGTAGCTACTGCATTTTATGTGTGTGAAGCTTTCGGTTTTGAAGCAGGCATTGATAAAAAGTGGCGGGAGGCCCCCCAGTTTTACTGGCTCTATACCGCAATTTTAATTATTTCGGCAGGAATTATTTTAATACCGAATGCGCCACTCATAGCAATCACTTTGTGGTCACAAAGGATTAACGGCATTTTGTTGCCCATTGTGCTGATCTGTATGATGCTGTTGGTCAACAATAAAGAAGTGATGGGTAAATATACAAATAAATCTTGGAACAATATCATTGGATGGGTAACCATAGTCCTTCTCGTAGCGTTATCCTTAGTTTTGGTTGTATTATCCATGTTTTAAACAACAAAGCCCCTTCGGTATTAAAAAGAAGGGGCGTATCAAGCTTTCTGAAGCAAAAGCAGAGATTTGCTATTGCCCGTGTCTTTCTTAAGAACTCCAACTCTCTCCTAGTGCATTTTCATGGACTTTCAACTTGAGTTGCTACCCTACCATAACTATCGGATTTGCGATCATGTGCAAAAACTCGCTCCGCTCGTGACTTTAGTCGTGGGAGATTCAAAGCTTACTATCCAATTGCAATCTGTACAGCTTTTACAATTAAGAGGAGTACAGCATTGACGAGATAACTACGTAATAAAACCATGCCCATTTTACGTGTTCTGGTCCATTCTGGCTTAGGAAGATCACGAAGTGGTGGCATCCGCCATGACGAGCGATCAAGTGTCGTTACAGTTACTTCTGATTTTTTTCCACGGTGAAGATAAGACGATAATCCGGCACCAAGAAGACCAATTATCAAGATAATAGTCAGAATTAAAGTCAAAAGCTTCACGTTCACTGAAGGGAATAGGGTTGTTGCAGAAAGAATAAACGATAGCATAACCAATACACCGACAATAATACTGCTCACCATATTTAGCCACATTTTGTTAACCCAAGGGCCAAGAACAACCTTGTCATTGCACAAAAGAAGAAGAAAAACGGTAGCACTAGGAAGCAGCACGCCAGCAAGAGCTTGGACCGCCATTGTAATAAGACCCAGTGGTACATTTGGAATGAGTACAATTCCTCCAGCAATCAAAACGAGGAGGGTATAGCTGGTGTAAAATCCACGAGCATCCTTCCATTTTCGGTGTAACGAATGTTTTATCCCAAACACATCACCAAAGGCATACGAGGTTGAGAGTGTTACAGCGTCCGCACCGATTAGTGAAGCATTCAAGAGTATGATTGCAAAGAAGGCACCCGAAAGCGAACCAACTTTTTTAGCTAAACCCGCCGCGACCGAACCAGCATTATCAAACACTCCGGCAAGTTCCGTACCGTTAAAAGCAAAGGCGGTAGTGATAATCAAAGCTGCTGCACCAAGGATAACGACGAACGCATGGATGTCTTCACATATGTCCCCCTAATGGATGTTATTACGTTATGTGCTGTTATCTAAGTGGAGAGGAATTAGCTTAATACTTGATGCAAACCCACAAGAATAAGAAGAACTCCAGAAACAGCATTCGCCTGTTTTCCTAACTTATCAGCAGCAAACCTTGCCCCCAAATAAGCACATAAACCAACACAAAAGAAGCTTAACGCTCCAGAAATAAATGAAGTTGCCCAAATATTTAGATGCGTGATCCCGGCATCAAATCCCCCAGCTAAATTATTTATGGATAAAGTGATCCCAAGTATGATGGATTCAATGAAACCTACTGACTTTGAACCATCCATATCGGCCTCCTCAGGATTTCGTAAAATTCGGGATAGAAGGTTACGATTAGTTGGTTGTTGTTTTGATTTTTTATCAAGCAATGGTTGAATTAATACCCAAACCCCGATGGTAACCAGTACAACCATGCCAATGAGATTGCAGATAAAGGGTGGTAGCCAGAGAGAAATCCAATCTCCCAAAAGTCCCCCTACAAGTGCAAGCAGAAACCCCATCATTGCAATGACGGTATTGGCCATAAATGGAACCCTAATTTTCTTTACTCCATATGCAATGCCAACCCCAGCATTATCGAGATTCGCTGCAATACCGATCGCAATCATAGCCATTAGGATTCCTAGATCCATGCTATTCATCACTCCTCAACAATATTTATTAACATTATATTGAGATGTTGAGGAAAAGTGCTTATCCCTTACATATACTGTTGATAGAACTTCAACAAGTCATCTATTTAAACAAATGAAGGGATTGAACTGGCATGTCTGAGGAAAAAAGTGACCTAACCCTTGGTTTACTGATAAAGTCATTGTTAGAGAAACATTCTCTGTCAATGCGTAAACTTAGCACGCTCACAGGAATCGATACAGCAACAATCTCACGAATTGTAAATGGGAAGCAGCAAGCAAAGCTTAATCACTTAAAACAATTTGCTTGCCATTTTAACATTCCGATAGAGAAGTTGATTGAAGCAGCCGGTTTTGAAGTTGGAAGACACCGAGAAGAAATTCATTTAGATATTCATTATTCAGTCGATACCATTCAAGAAGTCCTTGGTAATTTATTCGATCAACAGTTTACTACAGCCCGTGTTGAACAGGAATTAGATAAGTATGAGCAATACGCGCAAACTAAGGAAGGTCATCAGATCATTTATCAGGATTTTAAAACAAAAGTTGAGCAAGTAAGTGGTGCTGGTCCATTTATTGAACAGCTGAAACACATGCATACTGAATATTGCAATGATACTACTACAACCGCCAAACGTGTCGTGCTCGGAAGTGCACTGTTATATTTCATTTTATCTGCAGACATTATTCCTGATTACGTTTTCCCAATTGGCTATTTAGATGATGCCATGGCTGTTCAGATTGTATTAAACCGACTTTCAAAAATCAACAATACTGGATGATAATAAGCGGGGGTGACTGTCGGATTGCGAGGCAATTACCTTCGGGGTGAGACATCTGAACAAGTTTGAAGAAGTGAAGCGGCATTATTTGTAATCAAAATGAAATAAGCCGTTGACACTGCGTTAATGAACCAAGCCTATAAAATATATAAAAATATCCACAGTCTTGTTGCTGTGGATCTCTTGTGCGCCTCACAGTCGCACAATCTAAGTGGTTCAAATCCACTCGGTAACTTTACCCTTTAAAGTGCCGTAGCCGAAGATGAGGTCCTACTCTACAAGGAGAAGGACTGGCAGGGTGTCCCTCGCGAGGGGGAATCTGAAGGGCCTGTAGGCAAAGTCCAGCCCGGAATGCGGTGAACCAGAGGTGGCGGCGATGTTGGGTGACCCACCAAGAGATTGGGGAAACCTATGCGAATGTGCATACCTTGCAGGAAAACAAACAAAGGGATATGACCTGCAAGGCTCATCGACGTGATTAGGGTCAGGATGGATGGAATAGAATGTGCAGATAACTGAGGGAAGTCTCGTAGTCTCCTTGACGCAAACGCGGACAAGGTAGGGGAGGTATAACCTTAAAGGGAAAGCCGAATCGATGGGCTGCGAGATGGCGGATCGTCCCGTAGTAGCGAGTAAGTCCGAGCCGATGAAAGCTGGTAACAGTCTGGAGAATAAAACTCGGATGAGTATGCGCACGAGGAAAAAAAAAACTCAGTCGCATAACCTGCTTCCACTTCAAAAGAGGGAAGACAGAGGCAAAGGGGACGTGCTTCGTCAAAGTCTGTGAGTTTGCGTGAGTGGGAGATCGTAAGTGCCTTAAACCAATGAGGGTAGCTCCAAGTGGGTGAGTCCCGCCAATGGCGAAAGAACGCCAACGGATAGAGGGCTACTGGCGACCTGAGTACACGGTGAACAAATAGGAGCGATTGACAAAGAGTCTAAAACGCATTTGTCGTGCCGTGGAACAAGCAAGGAATCGATCATCTGTAGCGAGAACAAGACCGGCTTGGTGAGTAGCGGTAAAGGTGGTGAAACACCAATGAAACCGAAACGACGATATTACTCCCTGATCGATAAAGTGTACCAAATGGATAATCTGTACGAAGCATGGCTATCTGTAAAGAAGAATCAAGGAAGCGGCGGAATCGATGGCGTAAGTATCGCCATGTTTGAGAAAAACGTGAGCATGAACCTAAGGGAACTCCAAAGGTTACTGCAACAAGGGCGGTATAAACCCGACCCTGTGAAACGACATTTCATCGAGAAGGAAAATGGGAAGTTAAGGCCTTTAGGGATACCGAAGGTAAGTTCATACTGCACGCCTCCCAATTTGGTTTTGGACTTTTGAGCAGAACAACGTTATTTTTGCTGTTTCAAAGGGGCTAGATGCCCGGAATCTTGTATGCGTTGTCGCAGTTCGAGTTCTATTTGCTCATCCAGGGGAATATCCCAAGGCAATCCCGGCCCTAGCTTTTGGCCCTTCAACATCCCATGCTCAAGCCAATAATAGACCACATGGGTAGATACCTCTAAGCGCTGCGCCACCTCCTTCACCGTGAAGCCTTGCCGTGGCAGTGAAAAGGCAGGTATTTTGTTCAAATAGCGTATCCACTTGATGGAGGGGACTGTGAAAATTCTGCCTTCTGGTGTGCGTACGCCCAATTCATTGAAATAGATGACCATTTGCTGGTCAGTCATCGTTAAGGCGAGCTTACGAACCTGTTCTGTCTGTTCGGATGTATGTTTTCTCGCAGTTCCCTTTGGCAGCGCTTTGCGGGTATGCATCTCTTCACAGCATTGGTTTCGCCATCTAAGACCTAGTCTAACATCCGGATTCCTTGCTTCAGCAAATACGGTAACATCTTCAATGAGCAACCGCAAAATTCGTTTGCGGTCCTTACATGTAGTCGTGGCTGAACCCCAAACGCGGGGCAGTGTATGGGCCAAGTTCAGAATTTCTGCCCTGTCTTGTTCAGTTGGCCGCCAACTTAATCGAGAGCGATATTGCGCATATTCTTGTTCAGTTCGAGCCATCTCCGCTAGTTTCTCATTCCACTTCGCCTCTAAGCTTCTTGCAACCAGTCGATTTTCTGGCTCTACTTGCTGGTATTGACGCTCCGCGCGATCGACTTCATATTTTGTGCGTTCCAAAAGGAGTTTCCACCCTTTGTCTGCATCATCCTCTTTGTTGACTAGCTTGTCCATGACCTGCAGCGCGAGCTCCAACTGGGTGGGCTGCATGATCGCTAAAAGCCGATCACTAATAGCACGATCAATACTTGGTGTAGGTACTGTAGTACAAGTTGCTCGGCGGTCATGTTCCCATCTACCCTTACATTCATAGACAGGTGAGATGCCCCCGTTGCCTGTATAGCGTACGCTCATGCGCCGTCCACATTTGCCGCATAGAACAAGACCTTGTAACAAAGCCGCTCCTTCCCGTGCTGGACCGCTTCGCTCAAGATTCGTGCGATTGTTTAACAAAACTTGAAGGTTGTGCTCATAGACTTCCCAAGTGATATAGCCGGGATGATGATCTCGAATAAGCACCTCCCACTGTTCTTGGGGAAGACGTACGATATGATGGATAAAATGGCCTTGTTCATTGACGCGTTTCTGGTCGCGATAGCGACCATATACATACGCGCCTGCATAAACAGGATTGTACAAGATGCCAAGAACCCTACCATGGGTCAATGTTCCCCATATGAGTTTTCCTGCCCAGGCTCCGCCATAAGCACGCTTAGGAAACCGCAACCTGTTTTGGGTGAAATATTGAACGACGCCATAAGCGCTGCCGCTCGTCTCAAAAGCACGAAAAACATTACGAACAGCAGTCTGAACCTCGTCGTCAGGATCCATGACGGTTTGCCCATCCGAATCGTGGCAAAAACCAACAGGCAACGGAAACCGTAACTCTCCCTTACGTGCTTTGTTTTTCTTCCCGCCGAGCATACGGGCGCGAAGGAAGTGAAGCTCGGCTTCACTCATCGTGCCTTTAAACCCCAGAATGAGCCTGTCGTTAAAGTCGCTGAGATCATAGATGCCATCCTCATCCACTACAATAGTGTTGAATAAAGCGCATAGTTCGAGAAGGCGAAGGAGGTCCGCTGAGGAGCGAGCCAACCTGGAGATCTCCAGACCAAAGATCGCGCCAACTTGGCCAAGAGACACTTGGGCGACCAAGCTCTGGAATCCTTGGCGCAGGGAACGACCCGATCCGGAGATCCCCAGATCCTCGTCGATCAATTGGATTTGCTCCTGGTTCCAACCGAGGTGCTGGGCTTTCTCCTGCAGGGCATACTGACGCTCCGTGCTCTCCCGATTGAAGCGAACTTGGGCTAGCGACGATTGGCGTATGTACACTATGGCCTTCCGATTCAGGTGCTCCGCACGGACTTTCATGGGCAGTAACATGGTCTTCCTCCTCCTTGTGAATCGCGGCTAGACAAGCGTGAAACAACCCAGCGAAAAGGGTGACGAGTTCATCCACTTTCCGCGGATCATTTCCGACCAACTCAGCTAATACAGAACTGGACATAAAGAGTCCTCCTAGGTTGGCACCGTCTAACTCTTCTCTCGACGCCGAAGAAGTTCCAAGTTCAATTCTGTTAATTCGGAGAGAAGGGTCTGGGTACTCTCGAAATTTTCTAAGCCCTTACGAATCCAAGTTTCCCAAGCTGCTGGGACATAATCCATGCGTGTACGCCCCTGATAGAAAGAGGAGAGATACAGGCTTTTGTGGCCTGTTCCGGTCACACAGTGACAATTGGGCTTGCCGCATTTGATAAAACGTGTAATTAAGGAGCCGCGAATGATGTGATCCATGGAGGAAAGTGACAGAAGGATGAGTGTTTTGCGTTCTAGCAACGCAGAAGTTGGAATAGCTTTTCGTTTGATCTTATCACTATTATTCATAATAAGATTTTACCTCCTTCATCAAAGAACTGTCAACAGGATTCGCCATTCATTTGGGAGATTCCTCTAGGGTGTGCAAGAGCTGAGCCAATTCCTTTAGTGTCAGCAGATCGAAGAACAGATTAGGGGGAGGAAGAGTGGATTGGACGTGATGGTTTGTCCACGTTTCAGGGACGCAAACGACACCGGCATCTGTTTGTAAAGAGTACCGGCGTAGTCCATTCACTTCTCTGATGCTAAGAAGGGCGAAGCTTTGTCCTTGCAGTGGATGAAACCGATGGCTGATCGTGATCATTCCTAAATGCGAGTTGACTAAATGTGCATTTTGCTTTAACCGTTCCCACAATCCGAGATCGCGTATGTCAGCAAGCGGTACGCCAAATCATTGAACCGATCTTCGAACAGGATTTTTATTATTATAGCTTTGGCTTTCGTGCAGGATACTCGGCGCACCAAGCAGTGAATACGATTCGACGCGCGAAACGCGGCGGATACGAATATGCGGTTGACCTGGACATCATGTCTTTCTTCGATGAAATTCCACACGAATTACTGATGGAGAAAGTGCATGAGAGAATCACTGACGGAAAAGTGCTGACGCTCATTCGCGGATGGCTGACGGCGGGATTCATGGAAGATGGCCAGTTCCATGAAACGGAAATCGGGTCACCGCAGGGCGGTAATTTGTCGCCATTGCTTGCGAATTTGTACTTGAACCATTTCGACTGGGGAATGAAGAAGAAAGGTTTTGCTGTGGTAAGGTATGCAGACGATGCCGTCATTCTTTGCAAAACAAAGGAGCAAGCAGAAGAAGCGTACCTAGCGGCAAAGACCATTCTGGAAAAGGAACTACAGCTTCGAATGCACCCTGAGAAAACAAAAGTGGTGCATTTCGATGAAGGCTTTCGTTTCCTAGGATTCGACTTCCGGAAAGACTATCTGATGGTACCTGACACGAAAGTGAAGAAGTACAAGGATAAAATCCGGGAAGTCACCCGCAGACAACAAGCGAATAACCTTGGCGAAATGCTCAAGAAACTAAATGAAATCGCACGGGGTTTTGGTAACTATTTCGGCATAGGGAATGTAAAGAAAAAGTTTCAACGTTTGGATGAATGGACGCGTATGAGGGTTCGAGCCTTCTTGCGTCAAAAGAAATCTACGGTTTCTAATTCGCTGATACCTAACAAAGTATTGGAATCGGCAGGAATGGTATTTCTAACAAGCTTACTCACCACACGTTCCTAATTCAGGAGTGAAATGTGCAATCCGGTGACGGATGAAGAGAACTCACTCCTGAAGATGGGGAACTGACGAAGGAAAGCCGTGTGCGGGAAACCCGCATGCACGGTTTGACGGGGAGTCCGAGGGAGTAATCCCTCGTCTTACCCTACTCTGTCTGCAGATATATTCATAAAATATTGGTATTTTATACATATGTCTGAACAAATAGCCTAATACAATACCAAAGATTTATGTCAGAATTATGTCAAATAGGTCTTAAAAAAATAAAAATTTCATACCATCGAACTACCCCCAAATATCAATCTAGTTCTTCCGAATTAGTAGGAGTAAGAACAAAAAAACCAGAAAAAGGATGATGAAACTATGAAAAAAACGTTGGCAATTTTATCCGTGTTCTCGATGCTGTATCTCTCCGCTGTACCGGCATTCGCTGCAGTAAACAATGGTAACATCAACATCAAGGGAAACCATGACATGATCCAAATCAATAACAACACTGAGGTAAACAACTACAACATTATCTTGGACGACATCGGGGGACACTGGGCTGAAAAATACATAAATCATCTCGTGGGCAAAGGTATCCTCCAAGGGGACGAAAACCATCACTTCAATCCGAACCAGCACGTAACACGCGAACAATTCGCCGCGATGGTGGCAAGAATGTTTTATTTGAAAAACACGTCCAGCGCGCAAGATTTTGTCGACGTACCGCAAAAACGTTGGTCGTTCAATGTAGTTGAAGCAACTAAAGATTATTTCGACGCTTACAAAGATCTGAACGGCGGTTATGACTTCCTTCCTGCTGAAGGGGCAAAAAGACAAGATGTGACGGTTACTCTCGTCAAAGTGATCATGAAATTGAATACGTCCATACAACTGATGGATGCAAATTCTGCAGATCAACTGCTTCAAAGTAAGTTCAAGGATGTAAGCGATATTGCTGTCGTACTTCGTCCTTATGTAGCTACGGCTGTTCAAAACAATCTGATCCAAGGGGACGAGCAAGGCCGATTCAATCCAGATCGTACACTTACCCGTGCAGAGGCAGCAACGCTACTGGATCGTTTGTCCGATCTCAATATCGTTGTTGGGGTTCCTTCTGGCTCAACGACGGTCACTGGAAGCACTTATGGCAGTACTTCAAAATAGGGATTGAGCTAGCATGTAACACCACTGTAAATGGAAAACACATAGATATAACAAATAAGACTGTAGATCCTCCGGGGATTACGGTCTTATTTGTTTATTTCATATTCGTAGTAGCCGTAGCAACATTCTCGTAAAAAATAGTTTTTTGTAGGCATGTAACTTGATAAGCACAACGATAACTAGGACATTGTGTAAATTGCAGACATTCTGTCGAGATTACTTTGAAGAAAAATAATTACATATCGCTAAAAACGCTGACGTTTTATTAGCTTGAAATTGATCACGTCACTAGACTTGCTACCATGGAAGAGCTGGGGTACAAGGGCGTTCGGAAGCAAAGAGGGATAAGAAAGAGCATAAATAATTTCAGAAAAGGTTTATCTTTAACCTTGGAGTGGTAATATCCATAAATAAGAGCGAAGGGAGAGGAAAACATGGGTTTCCTTTTTATCTTAATATATTGCATTTTCATTTTTTTTGTTTTGGAACTTTCAATCACAATATTGAAGATTACTGGGTTAGATCACAAAGTTGCGAGGTTTCAAGTTGTTTCTATGCTTACCTCCACCGGATTTACCACAAAAGAATCAGAGCTTATTTTAAGGCATCCAATTCGTCGAAAGATTGCAGTTTTCCTCATTTTATTTGGGGTTTTCTCTTTAGCGGTATTTATTTCTACCATCAGTAATATTTTGGCGAAAAGTTTTGAAATTCCTCAGATGATTGGCATTACAACTTTTTTCGGACTTATGTTACTTATATTCAAAAACAAAACCATAAACCTCAAAATGACCAAAAGATTTCATGAGGATCTGGAAAGGGAATTTGAACTTCATGAATTACCCATCAATGAAATTCTCTTTATTAAAGACACGGATTTTTTTACTGGCGTGAATATTTTTAATGACTCTAGATTTGCCAATAAGAAAGCAAAAGAAATTTTTCTACCTAATGAAGATATTATCTTACTCTTTATTCAAAGAGGAGTTGAGAAAATTAGGCATGAACGCCTACAACTAATTATACAAGAAGGGGATATTTTATTTGTCTATGGAAACAGAATGACGATTGAAAATAAGTTTAATTACGAGATAGAAAAAATGAAAACATTACTTGAGTGTTGCAAAAATCTTGTTGTCGACAAATCCCATTTAAAGGCAGGATTTTAGAAGCTTCGTCGAATGATTAAATGGAAGGAGGACATCTGACCTTAAAGAAGAAATTGTTGGTTACGACGCCACAATTTCCAGAAAAAGGAGATGTCCCACTACCATGGTATCCCTCTACTTGCCTATCGTCAAGTTCATTTTAGCTCTCAAATTGGAGTTTTCTAAACCCCAACGGAATCACTTGTTTACGCTCGTTCATGGCATCATTCTTTGTGCCGGACGCAAGAACATTACGCAGATCCGAAACGCTGCAAGACAAGATTGTCACCTGAGCAGCGTCACCCACTTTCTGAATCATGCACCTTGGTGCGTCAATCGCATGCAGCGCAGGCGTATGCAATTCGTCATAGAGAAAATCCGGGCAAAGCGCTTGAAGAATGGTGATGCAAGGCGTCTTGTATTCTTCATCGTGGATGACACTTGCTGTAAGAAGGAAACCTCGACGAAGAAAATGGAGGCTCTCAGCTTTCAATACTCACACGAATCTGGAAAGTCAGTCTGGTGTCATTGCGTTGTCACTTCTCACGTGGTAAGCGAGGGCAATTCCTATGCCTGGGATTTCCGCCCTTATTACCGTGAAGAGTATTGCGATGAACATCGCCTGTCATTCAAAAGTAAGAACGATCTTGCCCTTGAAATGATCGAAGCATTCCCAGCTACACAGGATGAGCAGGTTTACGTTCTCATGGACAGCTGGTATACCAGTGAAAAGGTTATTAATGCCTGCAATCGCAAGGGATTTCATGTCATCGCCGCTGTAAAGACGAACCGGCTTATCTGCGTCAGCGGTGTAACAATTTCTATGGCTGATTTCGCTGCCCAGTACCTTCGCAAGTCTGACCTACGCTCCGTTACGGTGGAAAGTCAGGGAACGTACTGGATTTATGAATATGAAGGTCCGTTAAGCGAAATGGAAAATGTCAAAGCATTGCTGTCTTGGAAAGATGAATACGCCGATTCGAGCAAACCTCAGGTTTGTCTTCTGTGCACGGATTTAAGCTTGGATCTCGTTACGATCCAACGCTATTATCACGTGCGCTGGAATATCGAAACCGGCTATCGCTATTTCAAAGAACTGCTAGGTTTTGACCAATATCAGTTGCTCTCATTTGAAGGCATTCAGCGATTTTGGGCGATCCAGTTTCTGACGCAGAACTTTTTAGAATCACAGCGACAGGACTGGATGAAGAACGACATTCATCTCACGCTTGGAGATGTGGTGTATCGAATTCGACAAGAGTTTTTCGGGCAGATCATCGTTTATGTGTATCAGCAAGCCCTGGAGAAGAAACCGTTATTCGACATCCTTAAGCATCTCAAGATACCTGCCTGAACTGCTGTTACCTGACTCCTGCTATAGGTCTGCTCATTTTCGTTCTTTGAGAGCGAATTCGCAACATTAAAGAACATTAGTTATTGTTGAGCAGAATGCGGTTACGCCTGAAGTAACTTTATAAATGGTTAACTCGTCTACAATGGCGCTGGCTAGTCGTGTCAAAATAGGTGATATTGAAAAAACGGCAGTTCAAAGGAAATTGATTTAATATGTGAAAATAAGAATATTACAGTTTATTGAAAATAGAACTGCAGAAATCTACAAAGAATTATTGGAACAATTATGGGCTCTTTGAAGGGATGCTGGGGCCTGGGCCACAATGGAAATGAAAATCATCAAGAAGGAGTTTTACACATTGGATTCGAACATTTTCATATTCACATTTACGCTTCCATTTTATTCTTTTTAAGGTGCAATTAAGCTTTGCATTCTATAATAAAATCAAAAAGTCGCAAATTGATATTGGAGGGGTTATATGGATGACAAAGAAAGAGGATACAATGAATCTAGGTTGCGGAATTTGAACAAGAAGATTGTTGAGGTTCAAATTAAATATAAAAACGGGAGACGGCAAATGAGTAGGCCTAGCCCGTACCTAAACTCACTGGGAGCACTTATGGTAGGCGTGATTATCGTAGGCACCTTAATGTTTGTCTCCAACAAATTACACTTGTTTACCGGTGGGGTCCATGCTCATGCAACAGAGAATGCATCTAGCTTATCTAGTTTGATGAGTACCAATAACGGTCGTGCTAAAACCGCATCGCTAGACATTGTTCGTCCAAATAGCTTCTCCGAAATTGCAAAACTGGCTGTCCCAGCCGTTGTGAAAGTTGAAACAAAAATGAAGTCCCAAATTAGTAATCAAAGCGATAGGCAAGTCGGTAGTTTAGTACCAAACGGCATCGGGACTGGTTTTATTTTTGAGAAATCCGGATACATTCTTACAAATGAACACGTTGTTGATGGCGCCGATGAAATTGACGTTACGATACAAGGGTATAATCAACCTTTTAAAGCCAAACTTCTTGGAAGTAGCTACGATTTGGATTTGGCCGCATTGAAAATTGAAGGAGACAAAGATTTTCCAACGTTGCCGTTTGGTCGTTCGGATGATACTCAGGTTGGTGACTGGGTCATTGCGATCGGAAACCCATATGACTTTGATTACACAGTTACAAAAGGTGTTCTCTCTGCGAAGGAGCGCCCCATCAGTATCCAGGAGTCAAAGGGTACGCGTAATTATAAACACTTATTGCAAACGGATGCTAAAATTAATCCGGGTAACTCTGGAGGGCCGCTACTGAACCTCAATGGGGAAGTCATCGGGATTAACACGGCTGTTAGTACACAGGCACAGGGCATTGGTTTTGCCATTCCAACCAGTACGATATCGCAAGTTTTGGATAACTTAAAGAACAATGTGAAGATACCGAAAGAGCCAATACCGTATATTGGTGTCTATGTGGCGGATATTCAGAAAGATTGGCTAGGTGATTTACAGCTTGATAACACCGATGGAGCTTTAGTACAAAATGTGTCTCCTAGAACACCCGCATTTAAAGCAGGGATTAGGCAGTACGATGTTATCGTGTCGGTCAATGGAGATAAGGTAACCAATGCGACTGACCTTACG
Source organism: Paenibacillus sp. GP183 (assembly GCF_900104695.1). Lineage (NCBI taxonomy): Bacteria > Bacillati > Bacillota > Bacilli > Caryophanales > Paenibacillaceae > Paenibacillus > Paenibacillus sp. GP183. The sequence goes on along the minus strand of NZ_FNSW01000001.1, from coordinate 2,884,437 downwards.
AAAAAAGTACAAGCCAATAAAATTGGAGACAAATTAACATTATCAATTTTACGTAGCGGCCAAAAGCAGGATGTTACAGTCGTCGTCGGAGACCGCAATACAAACTCGGATTTTCAACAACAGTAAATCGAGCTTGTGAAAAAACTTAGAAAGATGGACATGAAGCTGGCATAAAATAGACCAGCTCTTTATTTTGAATAATTTCGTTTTGAGTAATCAATATCTTTCCTCTAATACTTACTAAATACCGATGTCAGTTCTGAATACTCCTGTACGTTAAAATATTGTTTTAGAATCTTTGTATCTCATTAAGCTTATCGGTTGTGATACCGCCTTCCATCATTCACTAACCTCTCAGGGCTTTGTCTGTACTTGTTTGTTTGCCTGTTATTTGAAGCAGCTTCTGGTTTATATACATTACCCGTAACTCCAAAAAAAATGGGTGGAATTAGTTGGTACAGAAATAGAAAATTCCTTTTTTAGTTTTTCGATGTATATAGTACAGATAGTTCTGGTCATATAACAGGTAAGCAAAATTGATGCACAACTCATATTCATTTATTAACAAAAAAACGTAATTATAAAAGCACGATCATTTTAGAACTTTTATCTAATGTTTCGATTTTCAAAAATAATACATATCAAAGCAGGAGGAATAATTATGATGAAGTAAATTCAATCTGAAATTTATATTCTCCTACTACAGGATAAGTATGTTCTGAAATGACGTTACTGATTTTGAAATAGTAACTTCCAGGAGATACAAGTAACGATGTAGTTTCGGACTCGCCATCTCCCATTTTATCAATGATTATGGGTTTGTCATTCGATCTTATAATTTGTAAGGCCAAGTCAATTCTTGGTGTATCTGTACTAACTTTTAGGTTCAAAATACCGAGCTGTTCTACATTCATCATGAACCAGCCTTGGTTCTGTTCATGATCGAAAGTTCCGGTAATCTCTTGATTTCGAAAAGGGAGAGTATAAGCTTTATACATTCGATCGTTATCTTCAAAAGGATCGCGATAAATCTTGAATTCCGTTGTTAATTGAACAGGTATTGTTTTGTATGGGTCTGATACATTCTGTACTTCGATGAAGCTTCTACCTTTAGAGACTGGGAACTCAACATTTTCACCCAAGAGTGAGGTTGCACTCCCATCTTGGTCTTTATTTTGGTAATAAATGAGTTGGATGTTCGATTTTTTACTGCTTTCGGTTTGAAACTTTAATTTTAATGTACCATTATAGGTGGAATCTATATAGAACCACTTTGGATTATTCCCGTGAAATACGAAAGAGCTCATTTTTGAAATCGATAACGGGGCTGCTCTATCTTTTGATGTATTATTACGAAATATATCTTCTTCATAAGGTATCATTAAAGCTTTATCTGCCCTTAACAAACCGTATCCAGAATGTGGATCCCAGCCATCCTGACTAATATGATCAGCAGTTTGCCTTATCAGATTACGAATCTGATAAGGTTTCATGTAAGGATATTTCAACCATGCCAGAGCCGCTACAGCTGCTACTTGTGGTGCTGCCATTGATGTACCTTCGTTGTACCCATATCCCCCACCTTTCAATGCGGTGTACACATACCAAGGTGCAATAACATCAATTTCAGGGCCCCAATTTGACTTTACTTTTGCCAGGTCTTCAGTAGAAGATCCACCAACAGCCAAAACGGTAGAGTAGGCGGCAGGGTATTCAATGCTAGTTCCATGGTTTCCTGTTGCAGCTACGAGTAAAACATCATGATTCTCTGCGTATTGCACAGCATCTATAATCTTTGAGGAATTTCTATTTAACCCTACGGACAAAACAATGATTTTTGCACTGTGATCTACAGCATACCGGATTGCTGAACTTAACTTGTCTTCAGTACCTTTACCATTTCTCTCTAAAGCTTTAATGGGCATGAGGAGCGTTCTAGTTTTCATCTTACTATTATCTGATACAGCCTTTAAAATTCCTGCTACATTCGTACCATGACCATTATCATCATCAGGAGGGGAAAGAGGATCTAACAGATTTACTCCCTGAAGCAGATAATCTTTTAAATCAGGATGATGAAAATCAACACCCGTATCTACAAAGGCTATAACAAGTGGGGGGGCGCTAATGTCTTTTACAGTTTCCCAAGCGGCTTCAGTATGAATTTGTTGGAGATAATATTGAAGTTTGCCCATTCTTTGAACTTCGGGAATCCCAGGTTCCTCTGTAGGTGTAGGAACAATTTGTTTTTTGGATAAGGTAATGGGAACCAAAGGGCTCATGCTGTAATCTAAACCCCAAAATGTATTAGAATTTGGAAATGATTTTTCTGTTTTTATCATATTCGTATTAGTTATCTGTGAAGGTAATGGCGTATTGGCGTACTTAACGAAAATGAAAGAGAAAATAGCAAATAAGAAAATAATTCCAGGACCAATCATCTTGCGCATGGTAGTATTTCCTTCTCTATTTAATGGAATAAACGAAAACCACTCATTTTTATTGTATCATACATCCACTAATTCATTTCGTAGGACAAAACGATTGATTATTTTAGAATTACTACTTTCAATTTGATGGTTCTAACAAATTACTCGTACTAGGTCATCTTTCCGTTTGACAATTGTTTAGCTTTACTGGCTCTGCTTTGCTGCTTCCCATATGAATACTACAGCTAAAAAAGCGATTCATGCAGCTGTCACTAAGAAAAAGCTGTGAGCACTTTAATTCATGCCATGTTAAAAAACTGAAAATAAAACTATTTAAACTCATCGCCAATCATTTACATTTTTATTACTGACTTTGTTATCACTTTGCTGCCGTGTTGTAACTTATGATCAGATTTATCATTATAAAAGGTTACTCCATAGTAGGTCATCGTATTAACGCAGTTTATACATCTGGTTTTTGAAGCTATTGTGTAGTAAACAATTTCATTGTTTTTCAATAATAAGATTATGTAAATCAGGGGGTGCTTCTGTTTTCACGCGAAATGCTTAGCAAAATCCCAATGCTTGTTAAGCTTAGCAGCAAGGAGGAACCTCCATAGCTTATGAATGGAAGTGGTACTCCCGTTATAGGAATACTGCCCGTAACCCCCCCTAAATTAACAAGAGTCTGAATGCCTATTAGAGAAATAATCCCTATTCCGGCTAAACTTCCAAATACATTCTCACATCGAACAGCAATGAGAAGACCCCTCCATAAAAACAGTACATAAATGAGTAAAAAAAGGGCATCTCCTATAAACCCAAATTCTTCTCCAATTACTGAAAAAATAAAATCAGTATGCGCTTCGGGCAGATAAAAATTCTTTTCTATACCTAGTCCAAATCCTGTTCCAGTGATTCCACCATGTCCAAAAGCATACAAGGATTGAACAAGCTGATAGGAGGTTCCTTGTGGATCGATCCACGGATGCAAAAAAGAAGTAAATCTTTGTATTCGATAGCTTTTGGCTAAAACGATTATCAAGGCTATTGGGGAAACACATAATAATATGGCTAGCAAATGCTTGAAATTAGCCCCGCCAACAATAATAACTATCGAGGTACCCAGAAGTATGACAATAACAGAGCCAATATCAGGCTGAAGCATGATGAGCCCAGCTACTAATCCCATAAGTAGAATAACAGGTAAGAGTCCCTTTTTAAATTGCTGAAATTTTTCACCTTTTTTATGGATTAAGGCAGCTATATAAAGCACTAAAGCAATTTTAGCGAATTCAGTTGGTTGAATTCCAAAGGATCCTATACCGAACCAGCTTTTATGTCCATTAATATTAATACCCACAATCACGACGAGTATTAAAAGAATAAGACTAACCAAAAATAAGATTTTGCCCCATTTTTCGAATTTTCTATAAGGAATATTCATAAAAATGAACATCGAAATCACTCCGGTAATGGCCCAAACGGACTGTCTTTTTTCAAAGTACCAAGCACTGTGGTACCTCATGATGGATGTTGCTGCACTTGCACTAAAAACCATGACTAATCCAAAAGAGACCAGCAAAAAGGTCAGAAATAGAAAGAGAAAGTCAGGTTTTCCTCTCTTTGCGGCAGTCATTTCGTTTCCCCCTTCTTCTTATTTTTGGCTAATCTCCGAGCAAAAAAGGTTTCTTTCCATGAATCTTAATACTTAGGACTAAACCAATGGAAATCATATTCGTCATGAGTGAACTTCCTCCGTAACTGATAAAAGGCAAAGCAATTCCCGTTAGCGGCATCAGCCCGGTATGCATGGCTATGTTTTCGAATATTTGCAGTGTGAACATGGATATGACCCCAATCACAACATAAGTCCCAGACAAATCGTCACAATCCATTGCGATTTTGACTAATTGATATATGAGAATAAAGTATAAGAGAATAAGAACCGTCGAGCCCGCAAATCCAAACTCCTCTCCAATGACGACAAAAATTGAGTCTGCGTAGTCGTATGGAATGAAACCAGCTTGTACGAACTTCCCGTGTTTGAATCCCTCGCCTAAAAACTGTCCTGTACCCACAGCTTTGATTGAATTCAATACGTGCCAGCTTTGATTAGGATCACTCGCTGGATTTAAGAATGTTTGGATACGGTGCAGCTGATGAGGCTTTACAATTTTGGAAAACAGACTGAAATTATAGAAATATAAAGCTGTGATCCCCGCGATCATACTAGCTAATCCAACAAGTCCTATGATCGAATGGGATATTCGTACATTCCCAATCCAAAGCATCCCTAAAAAAATACAAACAAACACAATGGAGGTCCCGAGATCGGGTTGGGTAAGCACAATAAAAAAGGGGATTGCTATTAGCAGCCCAATGGGAAGAATATCTTTAAATAAATGCAAAGTATCCCCTTTTCTTTGTTCAAGTAGTTTAGCTACCAAGAGGATCACAAAAACTTTGGCCAACTCGGACGGTTGAAATTGCATGATACCCAGATTGATCCATCGTCGGGAGCCATTGATGGTCATCCCTTTAAACATGACGTACACGAGGAGAAGGATGGATATTCCGTATAAAATCCAAGATAAGTGACGGACAATTATTCTATAATCCATGCATGCTATTAGAAGCATGGGAATGAGTAAAACTAGAAACATTACAGCATTGTTGATGTGCAAACCCTGATATTTGGTTCCATAGGTCGCACTGTATATGACAATTGTACTAATGACCAAGAAGCAGGCTAATATGAATAAAATAAGGATATCCAGATTTTTCAATTTCACAAGCATTTTTTTTCACCACTTTTATAGGTTAACTATCTCTCTAATCTTATACAGGAAATTCAGATGAAACATTAAAATAAGATTAAAAACTTATTTTACTAATGTACGTACAGTTATTTGCTTGACAACCCGGGATTGCCAGAACCATAGGTAGTTAGATACTAAGGAACTGGAACATTATATGAACTATGAAAAAAATGTAAAAGATCAGATTTGTTCATTTTAAACATATAAGTATTTCATATCAACTAGGATAGATCGCAGTTTATTAGTTTATTTTCACGGCTTCTTGATATATAGACGGCAACATTGAACCCAAATAAAGGGAATAGGCTCTGGATGTTTAATTAGTTCTCTAGACGATATTTAACCGTTTAGAGGAGTGACTTCAAATGCCTAAGATCCTTGCTTTTGAAGATATAGAAACACGGCTTGATGAAGTGAAACGCGCGATGCGTGAAACAAATGATAAAAGGTTATACGAACGATATCTTTGCATTTGCTTACTCCTCTCGGGCTATAGTCGGAAGAACATCACCGAGATTCTCGACCGTGGTCTCGATACAATCGGAAACTACATCCAAGACTACTGTACTTCCGGATTGGAAGGGTTGAATATGGAGCACTCTCCAGGGCGACCTGCCCTACTTACGCTAGAACAGGAGCAGGTTCTGTATCGTACCTTGGTTGAAAAAAAGCCGGTTGACGTTGGGTTCCCTGCAAAAATGAACTGGACATCGGGAATTGTCCGGAAGTGGATCAAGAACGAATTCCAAGTCGAATACTCCGAACGAGGAACCAGGGAACTTCTATACCGATTGGGCTTCGCTCACACAAGACCTACTTACACGATGGCCAAAGCTAATCCTGAGCAGCAGGAAGTATTCAAACAAGAATTCGAAGTGGTAAAAAAAATTACTAAACCGCGAAATTGATCGGATCTTGTTTGAAGATGAAAGCATGATTCGAGATTATCAGGCGTTAATGAGCACCTGGTTTCCCAAAGGCCAGCAAAAAATCATCCCTACCTACGGAAAGCAGCGTGGCGCCAAGTTACTGGCTACACTTGATTACGAGACAGGTGATATTTACTGGGAAGAACATGAGCAATACGATGCACAGGTGTTTCTATCGTTTTTGCAGAACGTTATCAGTAAATACCCTGAAGGCAAGACCATCATAGTTTTGGATAATGCAAGAATCCATCACGCCAAATTACTCCAGCCCTTTCTTGATCAAAACGCCGGGAAATTGGAATTAATGTTCCTTCCCCCATATAGCCCTGAATTCAACATTGTGGAGGGTCTGTGGGGATGGCTTAAACAATCTGTCATTTACAATGTCTTCTTTTCAACAACGAATGAAATTAGGAATGCCGTAAAATCCTTCATGGATGAAATCAGTAAAGAACCAATGAACATTATCGATCGACTATGCGTCCAAATGTAGGATTCTTAAATGCCGTCTATATAGTTATTTTTTTGACCTGTTTCCAATAGGCAATATCTAAGGATTTTTGATACAATACTGTTATATCTGATGCAAAGGAGAGCTTCATTGATGAGACATTTTAATGATTGGTTAGGTAATAAGCTGGCAATACTCCTTTCTACAATGGGTTGTTTTTACCTCATTTTTGCGCTTGTCATAGTACCACTTTTCTTTCAGCATCCAACCGATCTGGTAGGATGGGTTCAATACATTGTACAAAGTATATTCCAAGGTGTAGCCCTGCCGATATTGGGCTATGTGGCTACGAAAGCGGGAGAAAATCAAGAACGGGTATTAAATGAAACGCACGATACGGTTATGGAAGAATTGACCCTTGTTAAAGAGGAATTGCAACTGGCGAAAGAAGAGCGCGCTGCACTTCAGGAATTGATCGAGGAATTACATCACCACCATATCGGTAAATAATATCTCGAATTTCTTCTTATTTTGAATCCAGTTCTGCTTTACTCACCTCAATATTTTTATATAGCTTCTCGGAATAACAAAATCCCTTACTGGTTCTAGCCTCACGGCTAGGGCTTTTTTCGTTTCACCTCAAAAAATAGGGGCGGACGAAAATTTCCCTTGACATTTCCAAATCACCTTAATAATCGCCAGGAAGGCATCTTTTTTCGCCTATCTTACTGAGAATTGGGTGTTTTTATTGCTTCCAGTCCCGCGATCCCATTCAGCATTTATTCGTTTTGCCGTCGAGCATTTGAAAAAGGAGTACAGTCCCGAATTTATGCAGCAATTCTACTCAGATCTCATCAACTGGGTGTCGGCAATCGATTTGTCCCAAACGACTTCTCTCTTGAAACACAGATACTCAGCAAGTCCCAAAGGCCGTAAACCTCGCGACCCCGCGGATCTTCTTCGCAGCTTGCTTCTCATGCACAAGCTTCAGGTGGTAAGCATCGACGATTGGGTCTACAAGCTGCGAACTCTTCCTGTCTACGCCATCCTTAGCGGCTTTATCAAAGATGACACGCCTGGCGTGGGAACCTTCTATGATTTCTTCCGTCGTCTTTGGCTCTCGGAGGGCGCTCACAAAACCGGCCGAAACAAAAGGCCGCTTCGCAAGCCGCGCGAGAAAGGCAAGAAGAACGAAAAACTCGACCCTAGAAATCCGAAGATTACCGACAAGCTTGTCGCTCGTGTGCTGCGTTCTGCAGGTTCCATTCATTACGCTTCAAAAGAGCATGATCTTCTTCAGCGATTGTTTCAATCCCAATTCGTCCTACCCTCTGCCACCATAGGATTGCTTGGTGATACGAACGCGCTTAGTGTCATTGGTGATGGTTCTGCGGTTGAAACAGGCGCCCGTTCCTTCGGCAAATTCCTTTGTGACTGCCGCAAAGGCGGAAACTGGAAGTGCGGCTGTAAGCGGCAGTTCTCAGATCCCGACGCCAATTGGGGCTGGGACAGCTACCGTGAAAAGTACTACTTCGGCCGAACGCTTTACGTGTTTTGCGCCGCGGACAGCCCTCATGATTTACCCATCTATTTGCGCTATTTCCGCGCAAGTCAGCACGACTCGGTGTCTTGGATATGCGGGTACCAAGAGCTACGCCACTGGTACCCACATTGGAAGTTCGGAGAGGCAATTCTGGATTCCGCCCACGACTCGCTCCCCATATATACCATGCTCGAACACGATGATGTTTGCACCATCATCGACCTGAATCTCAGGCGTTGGAGCAAGCTGGTACAAGATGATTTTACCATTGGAAAGGACGGTGTGCCTATCTGTCCAATCGGTCGAAAGATGGTTCATTGGGGTAAGCTTGCCAAGACCCATCGCCGGAAGTGGCGTTGCCCTGCGAAGTGCGGCAACTGGATATGTGAGACCCCGTGCTCACCCTCCAAATACGGAAGAACATTTTATACGTCCACATCCGATAACCCTCGGCTCTTTCCCCGCATTCGCCGAGATAGTAAGGAGTGGCGTATCCGGTATGCCAAGCGTACTGCTGTGGAACGATGCAATAAGCGTCAAAAGATTGATTACAAGCTGGAAAATTCTAAGGGCAGAAGCTCCCGCCACTGGACCATACGCACAACGTTAATCGCCATGTGCCAACATGCGGACGCTTGGTTTGAAGTGACTAAGAAGAACAAACAGATCTTCGCCGTTAAAGAATGGCTCGAAGCAGCAAGTGCCGCTTAAAGTCTGCCTAACTATACCCTTTTGAAAAACCCGACTTTCTCGGTTTGTTTGCCATGCCGATTTCTGAAAACCATTTTCATGAACGAGTCTGTCATGCCTTTCTGGCTCACTCACCCCTCATTTAGGCTCAAAATTGTTTGTTAATTCCGAGCTCCTTCTTTATGTTAGTTAGTTTGTTTAAAGGTTCTTTACAATTCTTTATGGAACTTTGAAGGGATAGCATCGTATTATACTTTAAGAGATAACTGCCAGACATTTAAAGGAATTCAAAATAGATAGCATAAAAATATAGAGGGAGGAAATCGGTATGTGTAAAAAATTGTTAGCAAGTATTATAATTTTTATGCTTATTGCAAATTCGTCCTTCACAATTTCTGCAATCTCTTATGCAAAGGGAAGCGCGCCAAGTACCTCTTCGCGTTCAGGTTCTTTTTCTACAAGAGATTCAACTTTTCACAACGCTCCTCCTGCCCAAAATAATTCAGGATCTACGTCTTCTGGTGGTTTCTCGGGCGGATCCAGTGGAAAAGTAACATCACCTAGCACTGGCTCAAACGGCTTTAGTGGTGGAGCATCAAATAAGTCTAACGTACCCAACAGTTCAAGTACTGGCAGCACTAAAAGCGGTACAACATATAATAGCGGCTATCAAAGACCTACAAATGTAGCTGATGGGAGCAGAGTAAATCCAAATAATGGACGCGCGTATTTTGGAGGAAGCACGTATTACAATGCTCCTCCAAATGGATACCGTACAAGCCATTTCTGGCCAGTTGTGGGGGCATTTGCCGCGGGAACCATGCTCGGTTCTATGATCCATCCATGGGGCGGATATTATCCGATGGCAGGTGGTGGCTATGTTCACCAGCCGTTTTCACTTCTAACGATTATTATGGATATCGTTGTCCTATTAATTGTCATTTGGCTTATTGTTTTAGTCGTAAGTTTATTTACAAGAAGGAGAAGTTATTAATCAATGAAGATAATATTGGATGAACAAGATGTAATAGACTCTGTTCATGTATATATCGCGTCACAGGGGAACAGAAGAGTAGTCGAAGGAAGCGAACCGCATAATGTTTATAATGTCGAGCTTTTTTATGATGGTAAGAACGGATTTTCGGCTAAGGGTTATACGTATGGGACCCTTTGTCACCTTGATCAGCAGGATTTTATAAATGCTATTGCATTATACATGTCTTCTTATTATTCTTTTGCTTCAAATAGATTAATGATTAATTTGGCGTGGGATGAAGCAACAAAATTATTTGGAGCAGATATAATTGTAGAGAGATAAGCTCATAGATCAATTTCGGTTATTTTTGTAATACAATGGCCGTCTCTTAAGCTAAAGTTCTCCACACTAACACCCCTTTTTGTAGACATTGAAAAAAGCCCATAAGCTACAAGCTGGCGTCTGTATTCTAAAGGCGTCAGCTTGTTTAGTTTTAATTTAATTCGTTGCACATTTGTAAACTCGAATAAATTCTTCAATTCTTCTTTGAGCTTCTGCCAGATCATCTCGTATGAATATCATAAGGGTAGATCGCTTCTGATTTCAGATGAGAAAAGAAGCTTTCAATCGCGGTATTGTCAAAACAATTGCCGCGACGTGACTTGCTGAATTGGGCGGCAACCTGTGGTAGCATGTCATGGTATGCATGGGACGTGTAATGGCACCCTTGTTCGCTATGTACAATCAAACCGGTCACGTCATTTTACTGTGCAAATGCTTGTTAAAACGTTTCTAACACATAGACTGTGTCATTAGTAAACTCATCTGGTAGGCGACTATCTCCTTGGTGCATAGATCCTTTATTTTTGCAGACAAGTACAACCACTGGTCACCTACGACATATTGTGTGATGTCGGTCACCCATTTCTGATTAGGCAATTCTGCTATAAAGCAAATTCTCTGCCTCCCTAGGCGTTGAACCGTCTCCTTGCGGTGAAGATCTGCGTTTGCACCTAATAATCGACCTGATCTCCCCATTTCCTGTATCAAGCACAAAACCTTCTTATAGTGGCCTTCTGCACTAAAGAGGCAACTTTTGATCGGTTCCAATGAGGTTAATGGAAACAGGTTGTCGAAAAGTATTATTTTTAGACAACTCGAAAACTCTTTATAGTGGTATACTTTAGGTATGGAAGAAACAAAATACTCCCCAAAAAGAAGGGCTTACTCTCAAGTGAAAAAGGGATTTGGCATCCATTTACATCGATATGTCATACTGACGATTGCGTTGCTGCTGATCGGTACGCTCTTCATGGGAGAGGCTAAATCTGTAGCCGAAGAAGATGAAAATCCCAAGGTTGTGCTGCTGCGTCTGGAGGACATTGGGCCTGGCGGCCAATTTGATTCGATAGAGAAACTGGGCCAGCTTAGAGCGGTGCTGAATTATCTTCGTGACCAAAAAGTGCCGGTTCAAATGGCGATCATCCCGCGCTGGCTTAATTTTTACCCAGACGGAAGCAAGTACGATCAAGCATTGGATAACTCCGAGAGTGAATATACAGCGGCTTTCAGAACGGTCCTGCACGAAGCTGAGCAGGGTGGAGCCGTAATCGGCATGCATGGCTACACGCATCAATACGGGACAGTGCCGCGGAAAGACCGCGGCCACGAAACGGCTATTGGCAGTGAACTTAATGTGCAGGGCGCAAATGACAGTAAGACGATATCTTTTGCCGAAACGCGGCTGAATCAAGGTATTCAGATCATGCATAATTCTGGATTTGAGCCGAGGTTCTGGGAAGCTCCGCACTATCATTCAACGCTCAAGCAGGATCAGTTTATTCGCGGTTATTTTGGTCTGAATTATCAGCCGGATGTGCATGGTTCCAAGGTTACGGATGACGTCAAATCGATCAACAAGCGCAATGTGATGAGCGGCGTCTCCTCGCTGGGGGCTGTTTATATTCCGACACCTTTTGGCTATGTGCCTTATAACAAGGATGAGCATGTCATTTTGGATAAGCTGGGTAAAACCAATCAAATCGCGTCTTTTTTCTATCATCCTTTTTTGGAATTCAAACATCTGACCGCAGCTGCGGATGCAGAAGGAAAGCCTTTAATTCGGGATGGAATCCCGGTTTACACCTATCCTCGGGAGGCTGTAACCTATTTGCAGAAAATCATTACAGGGGTTCGTGCCCAGCATTATGAGTTCTATTCGCTGCATGATTGCGTTCCCTTTACACCGAGCGAAAGCTTGCAGTTGTCCAAAAGGAAGGTAAATATTCAACTAGGCGATGTAACTGGTGACGGTCAGGCAGATGTTATTTCCTGGGATCTGAGCAGCGGAGAAATAACGGTAACCCCCGGCAGATTTGGCGGTATTCGCAATAAGCCGCAAAACGATGAGCAGCTTTGGGCGAAAATCCCCTACACCAAGGGGGCGGCTTACGCATTAGCTGATGCCAATGCAGACGGCAAAAAGGATTTGTGGATCGTTCATCCCAGCGGAAAACTGGAGACGTTCCTTTCTACGGGAAGCACATTCCAAATAAATCAGACAAGAACATTTCCTCAAGGTGAACTGCAAAATCTCTATGTACTTCGCCAACCGAACGATGCGTGGGCTGTCGCAGGGGTAAGTGCAGACAAAACCCGTCTCGTCGGTGTTTATTTACAAGGCGGTACCACAAAGCTGCTCGAACCATATTTGTTTAGCAGGCCCGGCTCCAGGCTGTTCCAAGTTGTTGAAGAGAATGGGGTTCAAAGCTTATTTTTTTCAAAATCAGGCACAAGCAGCGGTTACAAATTTGAGCTCGATCCCGCCTTGCTGAAGTGGAGAGCGGTGGACGTACAGTTTGCGGTCCCTGCTGAGAGTGGAAAGCTGATGCTGGGTGATTTTAATGGGGATGGCAAGCTGGATCTGCTTCGCTTTGACCGGGATCGGCATACGTATAAGGTGTATTTGAGAACAGAAGAAAACAATTATCGTTATCTTTCACGTTTTGGTCCGTGGGGGCAGGTGGGTCAACAGCTGCTGATAGCAGACCTCGATGGGAATGGCAAAAGCGATCTCGCCTTGTACAACCCAACGGACGGTATTTTGGATACCGCACTTTCTTTTGAGATGAGGAATTAAATTTTAAAAAGCCACTGCTTCGAAATGTAAGAAGCAGTGGCTTTTTGGTTGTATTGATTTCGAGAACGAATGGGATACCATACAGGTAATACATGTTTCCACGGCAATTTGAAGTGCTGCCGTCAATTATGACAACAGCATGCATATTTAGTTATATATAAACTAATTCTGTACATGATAAACCACCAGAATCAACCATGGCATTTCCCAATACTTTTGATTTGCATACAGGTAGGATCGCTAGATTGTTCTGAATCACATCGTACAATCGAAAACCATCCGATATGATCCACCTTTGACTCCTTGTCTTCCAAACCCCTTACTTACCTTTCTGCCAAGAACCATGATGCAAAAATATATTTAAAAAAAATACTTAACGAAGTGGAAGGAGTAATAACAAAGAATTCAGACACGTCCAAACTATTGAAAAGCAGAAACGGGTATAATTCCGTTATGTTCGTGTATCGGCAAAACATCAAAACACCGAGCGCCAGTAAAAGAAGATGCGATCGCTTGGCATTGAGGAATCTACATTTTCGAGGATAAACAGAGCGAAAAGGATTTCGACCGTCCCAAGTATCAGGCTATGAAAATAATGATCCGAGAGGGTGACATCATGAATCCCGCCAAAACGCAAATCTTTATCGCCGATACCATGCACGAGCCGCCGGGACGTAGTAGTGGTTTTGATCTGAACCTCGAGTTCAAAACGGATGAGGAAGCACAGCAGGCGTTCACCAAGCTGTCTGAAGCGGCAACGTGACTATGGCGCTCGAAAAGCAATTCTGGGAAAGCCTGTTTGTCGTCTGGAGGACAAGTTCGGCATCAAGTGGCAGATTAGTACGAAGCGCAAACGAATCAAAAATAATTCGAAAACGACAAGGCTACCGTATAGCAACTCATTGTTCTGCTAACGGATACTATTTCTTTTGACATGCTCACAAAAAAATGGTTTTTGTACATATGGCTCGGTGTTGTTTATCACTACGATACGGGCAGTTTGGCACAATAAATTTTGGTTTGTGATGATGGTCGGGCGAGCTTTCATTAAGTAAGAATCTATCATAGACCATAAACTATATATTCATAAATTACAAAATACTGTACACCTGAAATATTCATGGAGCCTTGAGTCCCTTTACTCAAATGGGAAATATAGGAGTTAGACCTTCGAAAATCACTTGCAGTGGGGTTTTGGAGATGCAATCTGGCGGAGCGCTTAAGCAATAATGAAGTGAATTAATAAATTCCCATTATATGGACTTTGAAATAGACATGCGTTCCCGTTAGGTCAGAATGAAGCTTTTGAGATTTTGCTAGAATGACTTAACCGTCACCCGAATCTAGGCAAACGCTGGATATTGTTCAACGTTTGGATGAAGGGCTCTCGGTAGATGCAAGAACTGCACAATTTCCATGTCCAGTAGCGACCGGAATAGATCAGTTTTCCCGCAATTTTAATCAACTTGTTACGTAACGTCTCCATACGGCTTGGCTTTAGTTTCTCGGGTAAGCATAGGCGGCGAAACCAGTTGTTGAAGTTGTAAGCTAACATGGCCAATTGCAGTTTAACTGCATTCGATTCAAAATTTGTACTGCTCATCTTGTCGCAAGCAAACCCGTTTTTAGCTTCCTTAATAAAGTTTTCCATATGCCCACGTTGAAAGTAAAACCGGATCACGTTGCAGGGCTGCAATGTCATGTTCGTGACAATAAACGTGAACTGAAAGTGCAGTTCACCGGCTAGACGTTCCATCTTAACAACCACACGGCGAGTTCGACTCCACTTGTCCGCTTTATATTGAAATTCCCGGTAATGGACTTGGCGCTCATGCAACTTTTTCGGGTTTAACAATGGATTCGCCATAGCCTGTGCCGCTGATTGCAGGCGGGCGTTGGATTTCAAGCGAATAGCGTATTTATGGCCCTTTGTTTCCGTCAGTTCAAACAGTCCCGGAAGGGCGAAGCCACTGTCGCCGCGCAGGACGATCAAGGCATCCGGCGCATACGACTCGTATCGCGTGAGAATCGGTCCCATGAAACGTACGGCTTGACGAGAGGTATAGACGTTGCCGGCGCGAAGTTCAGCACCGAGACAATCACCCGTCAGCCCATCAAAACAAAACAGCGGATGAAATCCGTTCTGCTGATAGTGGGCATTGTAATTCGCTCCATGTTGCTCACCGTAAGCGGCAAAGCCGGAAGAATCCAGATCCATGACGAATTGGTCTCTGGCCTCGAGCGTATAGACGCGACCTTGAAGCACGCCGTTTATGCGTTCTAAAGACTTAGCGGTATCCATAGTCGCTTTGTCATTAAATCGGGAAATCGTTGGCTGTGAGGCCAAGCGCTCTTTCCCCATCATAGCGGTCAGCAATGGTTCTACGCTGAGGTCATCCGCATGATCGTCGGTGTGATACCCTGCAAGATGTTGATACATCTTTTGAAGAACGACATCGGAATTGGGATGGTCTCGGTGGTGAACGGAGTCTTGCACGACGAGCATCTCTTTAACGGCTTCGGAAAGACCGAGTTTGTGATCGAATTCTTTGTATAATAGCAAGCCTGCGTCCGAGGTCAGATCGCCGCCTTCAAAATTCACTTTCATTCGGGGGTTGAAGTTCATGCCGTACTCTTGTAAACTTGCCATAGAAGAGTCTCCCTTTGGTGTGATTGGTTTCGTCACCTTTAACACTACCAAAGTAAGGGCTCTTTTTCCATGTTTTCTCTTCACCTTTTAAGTGAAGCATTAATTTCCTGCATTCCCTTGCTGTTACTGGTCTGACGGCGTTCTTAGTGTAGCGCTATGAATATTTCAGGGTACATTATCATTTGGCATTTATATAATTACCTGTAGGAATTCTATCTAACCTTCAACATCAGAATGAATACCGGATACTAGTATAGGAATTTCAACCAAGGGAGGAAATGATTGTGAAAGTAACCAAGTTTGCCAATATGCTGAGGATGACCGAACTGGAAACGCTGGAGAGCGGCCTGAACCCGTTCAGCGTATTGAGCCAGCTGAGACGTGAAAGCCCAGTACGGTTTGATGAGAATCGCAACTGCTGGGATGTGTTTCCGTATGAAGACGTGCATCGCATCCTCAAGGATCCCAAGACGTTCTCTTCCGTCCGGGGAGCAGCCGCCAACCAAAACCTCCTGTTCATGGATCCGCCCAAGCATCACCAATTGCGCGACTTGGTCAATAAAGCATTTACGCCAAGAGCGATCCAAGAGTTTGCTCCGCGGATTCGGGATATCGCCGAAGACTTGCTGTCGCAAGCGACAGGCGCCGAAATGGACGTTGTCCACGACTTTGCTACACCGCTTCCCGTCATCGTTATTGCGGAATTGCTCGGTGTGCCTTCGTCTGACAGGCAGCATTTCAAACAGTGGTCTGATGTGCTCGTGGAAAGTGCGGAAGACCTGAGTGACGAAGCATTCGAACAGATCATGCAGAAGAGGATGAAGACGTTCGGGGAGCTGACGGACTATTTTCAGGGGATTCTGAAGGAGCGAGCAAGCGAGCCGAAAGACGATCTCGTCTCCGCGCTGATGCAAGCTGAAATCGAAGGAGAGAAGCTGAGCGAACAGGAGATCATCAATTTCTGCATTCTGCTTCTCGCAGCCGGTAACGAAACGACGACAAATTTGATTACAAACAGCTTTCGCGTCCTGACGGAACAGCCACAGCTACAGGCAGAGTTGGCCCAAGATCCCGGTGTCATTCCGACCTTCATCGAAGAGGTGCTGCGCTATTATCCACCTATTGTCTCCATTGGCCGCGTGGCCAAGGAGGATGTGCAAATCGGTGGCAGCCTGATCCGCAAGGGCGATCAGGTGACCACTTGGGTTGGCGCGGCAAACAGGGATGAATCCAAATTCACCGACCCAGACGCATTTTATAAGCTGCGCAAGCCGAATCCGCACATGTCGTTCGGTTTCGGCATCCATTTCTGTCTAGGGGCGCCTTTAGCCCGCCTTGAGGGACACATTGCGATCGAAACGCTGCTGCAAATTTGCCATGATATCAAGCTGGTCCCCGGTAGGGAGATCGTACCGATTCAGAGCTCGTTTGTATTCGGTTTGAAAAATTATCCGGTCACCTTCGAGAGACTCGCGAAATAATCTTCGACATACCGTTCAAACTGTTGCACCGCCAGCGACAAATACTGCCTCTTAGAACGGCGCAGCCAATCTTTTGATCGCACGCGGACTCCATAATCCGGAGGCGCTGTAGGCGACGATGCAAAAATTATCGGGTAGAGAGAAGGACGTTTATTATCTAAAAAATGAGTGGCATATATTTCCGCTAACGGAAAACGATAGCTCAAAGGACATTAGTACACAACACTAGCCTTTTAGATGCACAGCTGCAGCGGCATTTTGTAATCAAAATGAAACAAGCCCTTTACACTGCGATAATGTACCAAGCATATAATAAACCTCGACCCCATTTTCATATAACACTTAAGACCCACAGTAACCGTCAACCGGTCTGTGGGTCTCTTTCTGTTTGTGGTCTGCAATTTACTTGACTCAAAATTGAGCACGTCACTAGACACGTTTAAAGGGTCATTTTAGACGTTTCCCGATTATGCATACAAACGCTAGTGCGAATGTGCGTTCTCGTTAAAAAGACCGCATAGGCTGAACTCTGGATAGGGATACGGCACTCGGCGTACATACTAATATACTTGAAGAAATTTGCTGTAAACTGGGGGATAAATTAGACAGAAAAAAAGTACCCCTTACCTCTTTTAGGCATAGACTATAGTACAATGGGATAAGGAGATGATTTAGCTATGCCCGGTTTTTCAGGAGTTGTTAAAATAGTGAGTAATGTGGGAAGCTTTATTCACGGAGATACCATGATTGTTTCACCTTCCAACAGCCTCAAAGTTCATCAGGGCTCTGGCAGCAACAATGTAGGCGACTTTCCCACAAGCAGTAATATTTTCAATATTACTGATACTGATGATTCAGATCTTTTCGATACAGGAAGTAAAAAAGTTGTAACCGGTACTTAACGAATCTATGCGAAATGCAAAAAATTTACCTGGGAAATACTGCTTGTTAAAGAGGAATTAAAGCTTGCGAGAAAAGAGCGTGCTGCCCTTCAGGGATTGATCGAGGAATTACATCACCATAATTTCAGCCACAAATAACGAATTATTTTATAATGGTCCTGCTCATAGAGTAGGGCTATTTAATTATTCAAAAAATTGGTCTGCAAGAGTACAAGCTGCAGACTTAACAGTTTCATAGAATAAATTTAAAAGGAGGTGAGTACAATGACAGAAATTCATATGGAATCCAGGACATTGCATGATATGGTCGTAGATCCGGATCACGCCGATAGAACGACATCGGCTGAATTTGAAGCCTCTGTGACTCGTTTGAAAGAGGATGGCCATTACAAGTGCTGGGTATGTGGGGGTTCAGATCATCTCCAAGTCCATCACAGAGCTATCGAGTACATGTTCGCAAATATCGCTAATTATGATCTGGCAAAGGAATTTCTCGAAGAATGGGACGTTTACGGCTATGGCAAGCTGCTTAAGAATCGTCCGATGCTCAGTAAAGATGATATCCGTAATCAAATGGTACTTTGCCAGGAGCATCATACAGGAGTTGACCAAGAGAATAACAAAACAGGTACCGGCATCCATGATCTAACCTTCTCGTCATGGGTTATTCAGAAGCTAGCTCTGGCCGGCGCTAACCCGGTTCCGCAAAAAGGTGAAACATGGCAGCAAGCTCTTTCCCGGGTGAAGGCGAACGAGCGAAAGGAGGCTTAATATGCCATGGACATGTTTTATTGTACCGAACAGCTCATAAGCCGAAGCACCTGGGGCCATCTGGTAGGATTTGAGTGTGGATAATGTGCAAAGTGTTGTAAACGCGACTCAGAAGGCTGTAAAGGCATTCTCTCAATTGGAGATTGTAAAAGGCATGTAAACTTCTTTACGGAGGCGCTGAAAGCTAGAGTGGTAGCACCTTTCTATGTTTGGACATTAATTTAGACTTTTAGATATAGCATTTACCCAAGCATTTCCGAAATAAAAAAATATAGTATTGTATCTTTGTTTGAAGGGAGTGAAGACGAATGAGCTTTGTTGGAGGATTTGGAAGACATTTCGCTTTTGTACTGGTTCTCTTTATTCTGTTAGTCATCATTCTTTCTACCTTCATAATTTAATAGGGTCATTGTCAAAAGATTGAAGCTTAGGCTGTAGACTTTTTTTATTTAAATCTGCACAAATAACTGCAATACGCATACTAATAAAAAGTATTCTTCAAATAGGCATGCATTAGCGGACCCCCCCGTTTCTGCGTGCTCTTTTCCGTTCTCCGGAAGGGAACCTGCACCTGTAAAATTATTGACACATAAAAAAGAACGGCCTGCAGTCGCCGCTCCTTAATTGCTAAAAAGAAAATTGTTCAATAATTTCCCTCGCACATAAATGACCAGTCAATGGATTTGTTAAGATTGCTCTTTATGAGTAGCTAAAGGAAAGGAAATCACGAATAAACTTCCCTTATTGATCTCACTCTCTATTTCTATTGAACCATTCATAGCTTTGATGATACTAAAAGCTACACTCGTGCCAAGTCCTGTCCCTTTTTCTTTTGTAGAATAATATGGGATGCCAAGCCTTTGGATCTGATCACTAGTCATTCCAATTCCAGTATCTTTGATTCGAATAACAACATGCTCCCGAATTGTTAGAACAGCAACATCCACTCTTCCAATTGGTGAAGCTTCGATGCAGTTTTTCACAAGATTGATTAAACTCTGTCGAAACTGTTGGCTATCTCCAAGGATTTGTTGATTTGTATCCACGACGCACGTCAGTGTAACTTGCTGCATATTTGCATAAGGTGTTAATACACTAATAACTTGTTGAAGTTCAATAGATAAATTGAGAAATATCATTTTCTCTATCTGTGGTTTTGCAAATGTTAAATAGTCAGAGATTATATTTATGGCTGTATCTAGTTCATGTAACGCAACGTCAGTTAAATTTTGCTTCTTTTCTAATGATAGATCATTCGCTCTAAAAACCTGCAGCAAACCTTTTACTGTAGTTAATGGATTTCGGATCTCATGTGAAACACTGGCTGCGATTTGACTGATAACTCTCATTTTTTCAATTTCCTGAAGTTCCTTTTGCATCTTAAAATGACCAATTAAAAACTCAATAAGATATACTGTCATATATATCGCAACGAACTCAATAATCCTAAAAAGGACGGAGATTATTGTTGCTTGGTAACTTAACATGGAAAACCAATACAACAGCAACTTTATAAGAATCGGGACTATTGCGGTAGATACAACCAGCGCTCTAATCAATTGGGAACGGTTGTACAAACGATGCCTGATTGTCATGGTTACCAGACTTAAGTATATGCCTAAATCAGTGAATAAAGCATTGTATGCTCCATGGCCGCCGATAATGAAACGATAAACCATCAGAATAGCAAGAAGCGCCCCTCCCACCAGTGGCCCTCCATATAAAACACCGATCACAAGAGGGACTTCTCTAAAATCGAAAATGTAATGTTCCAGATAATGATACGGGAAAGATAAACACAAGATAACTGAGATGCTCAAAAAAATGAATAAAACAATCTTGGAAGAATAGCCGCTTTGTTTCCTGTATTTTGTCCAAACTAGAAAATACACAATGGATGGAATACATATGAACATAAAGTTATCCACGATGCTTTCTAAGACTTGCGGCATATGTTCTCCACCCTAAAATTATAAATTGCTTGAATTTATAATATCATCCATCATCCTTAAAACACCAGAAGAATGCGCTAATTTTGCCCGTTATAATCCCCGTTTCCTCTATGATATAATTCAAGTTCGTAATTTAAGTCCCTCTAATTACCACTAAAAAAATCAAGTAGCTATTGATAAAATCAATATTGGTGATGCAACTATGTTTATTTCCCCAATGTTACTCGAGAAGAGTGACGCACCCTTCAATGATCCAGCATATTTATTCGAACCCAAAATAGATGGCCATAGATTGATAATGACTTATAAAAATGGTGAAACTAGATTATTCACCAGGGACAATAATGAATGTACCAGGAAATATCCGGAACTCTGGAATCCTGCTATCACAGGGGATGATGTTATCCTGGATGGGGAAGTCTGCGGCATAGATCCAAATATCGGAGCAATTGATTTTGAGAGTGTCATGGAAAGATTTCAGCTAACCAAGCAAATAAAAATAAATGACGCGGCAAAGACTAGGCCAGTGCATTATATTGTTTTTGATGTATTGAGACAAAATGGCCGGGACCTGCGCCGGCTGCCATTGATAAAGCGGAAATCAATCCTCGAATCAATAATCAAACCAAGTCCGTACATCAGCATTATCCCATACACTGAAAACAACGGAACGGACCTGTAGAGCGCCATTTGCGAGATAAGGATGGAAGGTGTAGTTGGGAAGCGAAAAGACAGCCTGTACGTCAGTAAGCGTAGCTCGGATTGGCTGAAGATAGTTCGGTATGAAGACACTGAAGTTTTTATTTCAGGGTATCGTAAGGATGAATTCGGTTTGCTTGTCCAGGTAGAGGAGAATGGTAAGAAGAGGGCCGCGGGCATAATTGAACTCGGCATACCTCCCAAACATAAAAAAGCATTCTACAACATTGCCAAACAGCTTATAACCGGTGAAGATAAGAATTTTGTATATTTGGATCCCGTATTGAAAGCCAAGGTTAAATTCCGGAACTGGACCCGTAATAATATGCTGCGAACACCATCTTTTGTTGATTTTGTTTTATAGACGATCCTAAGTAAATGAGCCTTTAGGGGTTCTTTATGATTTCATTTTTTTCTCAGCGAATACCAAATTAATCATATCCTTATAGTGACCATTCTCACCGTACAACTCCTTGAGTCGCATTGGTCCGTTTGCTTTTGATGGGGGTATCGTGGCAGCATTCATATAATCCCAGCCTTTCTCACATCTCTTCCGGAATGTGCAGATTTTAATGCCATTTCTCACAGCGAGGTCCACTATATCACGTGGGTATTTTTGATTTAATTCGGACATCCGACGCGCTGCCTCTCTCAGTGAGTTAATATCTTGAACCGGCTGTGTGGTAGCACGCTTTTCATCCCATCCCATCTTGAGCCTACGAACGGCCACACCTCTCTTTTGGACTCATCTGAATGGAAAGCTCAACATAATAGTATCAATGTTAAAATGTAACACCAACTAGCCTAAAAGATCCGAATAGAACAGAATGCGAACATGAAAAATCCAGTAAAATCAATGCTTTATCGGACTATAATAGTTTATATCAAACTAACGATTTAACACGAACACTGTACATCTATATCCACATTGCTTCTTGGGGACGAGTTGGGGACGAAATTCTCAGTAAAGTATCCTAAATGAACAGAATTGAACGGAAAGGTAAATATAAAAAACCTTATTTATTAAGGTTTGTCGGATTAAATCCCAATATATCCAACACTACCATCCACCTTGAGGGGGTGGTGCTCACAAGGCGTGCGGGTTCAAATCCCGCCGACCGCATCAAAGCAAGGGAATCTTGAATTATCAAGGTTCCTTTGCTTTTTTATTGTTTTTAAAGTTGCAAATAAAGAGTCATTGATACATGATAATAGTATTTTTAAAAGCATTTTTTTACAAGATCATCCTTTAAGATAGAAGGTGTTACTGATGGTAAGACCTAAAGTGTATATAACCCGAAAAATACAAGACGAGGCTGTTGCGAGACTATCCGTAACTTGTGATGTTTCTATGTGGAATGAGGAAAATATCCCTGTTCCTCGCGAAGTTTTAGCCGAAAATATTAGGGAAATGGACGGTTTATTGTGTTTGTTAACAGATACCATAGACGAAGCTATTCTTACAAATGCAACTAAATTAAAGGTGATCAGCAATTATGCAGTGGGAACCAATAATATCGACACTGCCGCGGCAACGAAAAGGGGTATTATTGTGACCAATACGCCCGATGTGTTAACGGAAGCAACAGCAGATTTAACCTTTGCGCTCCTTATGGTAACAGCTCGGCGAATTGTTGAGTCATCGGATCATTTGCGCAAGGGCGAATGGAAAACCTGGTCACCTTTGCTTTTGACGGGTATGGATGTTTATGGATCAACGATGGGAATTATCGGGTTAGGCCGAATCGGAGGGGCCTTGGCCAAACGGGCTGCTGGCTTCGGGATGAAGATCCTTTATCATAATCGAAGTCGTAAGACTGAAGCAGAGCGAAATCTGGGTATCACCTATGTGGAGCTGGAAACGCTGTTAAAGGAGTCAGATTTTGTCTGTATCATGACGCCTTATACGCCAGAGACTCATAATCTGATTGGAGCAGCTGAATTATCATTAATGAAGCCTACTGCGGTACTGATCAACACAGCCCGAGGCGGGATAGTCAATGAAGAGGCGCTCTATCATGCGCTAAAGAACAGAACGATCTGGGCTGCCGGATTAGATGTTTTTGAGAAGGAACCGATTTCGGCAAGCCATAAACTTCTCGAGCTTCCTAATGTCGTCATGCTGCCTCATATTGGCAGTGCCAGTATTAATACGAGGAATAAAATGGCTGAGATTGCTGTGGAAAATATGAGTCGCGTTTTGGCGAATCAACCGCCGTTATATCAGGTCAATTAGTCAAATTTAAACCTAACCGAACCTCCCAATGAATGTATAAATGGTATAATAACAGCTAAACTAGCTATAGTCCGCTGTTAGGATGCGAGGAATTAGGTGAGGTATATGAATTTAAATGGCGTAACAGTGAGGGAGCTGTTGAAGCTTCCGATTCTAGAGCAGGCCAAGCTGGTAAGCGGTGAAAAAGGCTTGGACCGTGTTGTGCGATTTGTTGATATTATGGAAGTTCCTGATATCAAGAACTGGCTCAGAGAAGGAGAACTGGTTTTGACTACCGGTTATTCGATGCGGGATGATCTGGCCCTTCTGACCGAGCTCATAAAACATTTGGCAAATGCGAATGCGGCTGGAGTAGCCATTAAACCGGAGAGATTCATTCACGACATTCCTCAGGAAATGATGGATATGAGCAATTTGTATCATATTCCTATTATTCAACTTCCGATTGGGATCCCCTATATCGATATTACCTATGCGGTCATGGATCAAATTCTGGATAAGCAGGCCGTCCTGCTGAAGCGTTCGGAAGAAATATATAAAGCGCTCACGAACCTGGTGCTAAATAACAGCGGTATACAAGTTGTGGCAGATAATGTGGCTGATCTGGTGAAATCGTCGATTTGGGTAATTGGTAAAAATGGAGATATTCTCGTATCCTCTCCGCCTCAGGTTCCTTATCACCCTTCAAAGAATACCCGCTATTGGGAAGTGACGGTTGACAAACAGCTCATAGGGAAATTCGTTGTAGGCAAGGAACATTTGGATGACCTGGAGCTGGTTTGTGTG
This sequence comes from Paenibacillus sp. GP183, assembly GCF_900104695.1. Classification (NCBI taxonomy): domain Bacteria; kingdom Bacillati; phylum Bacillota; class Bacilli; order Caryophanales; family Paenibacillaceae; genus Paenibacillus; species Paenibacillus sp. GP183. The sequence goes on along the minus strand of NZ_FNSW01000001.1, from coordinate 2,859,981 downwards.
GAGCATGCCCGGCAGGTTTTTTCTCTTGAATTGATGAGAAAGAAGATTGCCGAGGATACCGAGCTAAGACTGCGCGGAAACTTTTTTGAAGAGCTGTTAATGAGTATTTCTTTACCGCAGCAGGATGCAGAGAATAAAGGAAGGCAGCTGGGTCTGGATTCCGAATGGATATGGGAGATCGGGATCGTTGAAGGAGAAGGCCCATTTTTTGAGTATGGATCCTCGTTCTTATTGGAATTAAACCAAATCATTCACAAGGAATCGGCTAATCGAAAAGTCCGCTCTCATGTACATTTGCAAGGGGGACAATTGGTATTGTTTTTAGCCAGTGTCAAGATTACGGAGGATTCCAAGAAGCCGTATGGTGAGCTAATTCCTAAAGGATGGAGTGAAGTGCTTCATCCGTTTCTCAAAAAATGGAGTGCGATTCGGGCCGGGTTCGGCAACAAATGCTTCTTATGGGAAGTCCATCGCAGCTATTCCGAAGCCAAGAGAGCCATCCATATCGGTATTCGGCTGAATAAGGACCAGCAATTGTTTTCGTTTGATGAATTCGAAATGTACCACTTATTATTGAAGTCTTCCGATTATGTACAGTTTGACGAATTGATCCACAAGAAAATAGGAAAATTGTGTGATTATGACAACGAGAATGGGACTGAGCTGGTGATAACGCTGTATCACTATTTAGCTACAGGTGGGAGCTTGATTGAAGCGGCGAGTCGTTTATATATTCACCGAAATTCGGTCAAGTACCGAATGGATCGAATTAACGAAATAATCGACAGCGATATGGGAAATGCCGTCAACCGGTTTGAATATTATGTGTGCACCGTTTTTTATTTGTTAAAGCAGGGTGTTTAAAGGATGGCCTATTGTGCTCAGAGCACAATAGGCCATCCTTAGTTTTGGTGGGTGAGTACATTGTTGGGAAAGTGAAGGAATACTACAATTAATGTAAGAATACATCACAATAATATACCGTAAAAGGAGGATGGCGACATGATCGGACTGATTCGTGTATTTACTACACAAGACACCGATATTCTTGAACAGCATGGCCGGAAGATTACGGAGCTTTATGGAGTTCCCGTCATAAGCCGATGCATTCCCGATCAGCCTCGGGGTATTTATGACGATGAGACGGAAAGGGCAGCCGAACCGAAGATTGTAGAATTAGGCAAAAACTTTGAAAAGGATGGCTGTCATCTTCTGGTGATCAGCTGTGCAGCTGATCCTGCTATCGAACAGCTGCGTAAGCATGTATCCATCCCCGTCATTGGCGCAGGAAGCTCAGCCTCGTTCATGGCTCTCTCAATGGGACAACCAGTAGGTGTCATGGGTATTACTGAAAGTGCCCCGTTGATTGTGGAACGTCTTTTGGGTGATTTGATGGTTCGATACCTTCGTCCGGAAGGCGTTACCAATACTACCGATCTCTTGACAGCGTCGGGACGCGAAAAAGCATTGGAGACGGCGCGCCATTTAGTGGAGCAAGGTGCCAAAGTGATTGTATTCGCTTGTACCGGGTTCTCGACCATCAGCTTCGCAGACGTGATAAGAAAAGAATTACAAGTACCTGTAATTGATGCCGTGGAAGCGGAGGGGCTGTTTGCCTCAACATTTTATAATCAAATGGTTATTTAACCATGTGACCTAAAAGAGGGGCATTTCCTTGGCGAAATCTTATTCCATCCTTTCATTTTGTGTATTTATATGGGCAATAAACTATATTGCTAGACAAATACTATTGCAAGAGTTTCCACCTTTGTTTCTTTCAGCATTCAGTTTGACGATTGTGTCTGGTTTGTTTTTATTCGCGGCCTTCCTGAGCAAATCCTTCGTAAAGCTAACGGGGAAGGAAGTGCTGCTGCTGTTACTGTCTGCTTTAATTGGATTGATCGCCAATCAAATTCTGCTGTTTAATGGCCTGCGGCATACGACAGCAACAAATGCTTCCCTGATTTTTACATTATCCCCAATGATGACTGCAGGACTTGCCGCAGCTTTCCTTAAGGAAAAGATTACTTTGCGCATGCTCATAGGTAGTTTGGTTGCCTTTTTTGGCATCATTATTGCATTGAACTTGAAGGGGATTACGGTAAGCTCGGGTGATCTGCTGATGTTTGGGGCAGTCTTTACGTTTTCTATCAATTTGATCCTCATTCGAATTCTCTCCCGACGGTTGTCTCCATTTATGATCACTGTATATAGTTTTACGCTTAGCGGCGCTATATTTGACCCGTGGGTTTTATCGAATCAAAGGATCGACTGGAGTCATTCTATCTGGATATGGGGCCTGGCTTTCGTTACGGTTATTGTTGCACAAGGACTTGCGAATGTGCTTTGGAACAAAGGAATGGAAACTGTCGGCGCTGCCAGATCCGCCATTGTGCTTAATTTGCAGCCGCTCATGACCATGCTCCTCGATCTCATCATCTTTAAACATGCGGTTACTCCTCATCAAATGATGGGAGCATCTCTGGTGTTCGTCGGAGTTCTGCTCGGTACTTTACAAAAGGGTTTGTTTTATAAAAAAACTGAAAGTCTTTAAGGGGGACTATCTATGGAACAGGAACAAAACGAAAAGAAACATCCGAGTATTTTTGAACCATTCGCACTAGTGCTGAACATTGTAACGGGCGTGATCGGCGCCATCATCGGTATGCAAATAGTAACAACTCTTGGGGTAACGCCAAATACAGCGATCATTGGAGCTCTTGTGGCCATGCTCATTGCGAGAATACCAGTGGCCATATTTAAAAAATACAGATCCGTTCACCGCCAAAATTTGGTGCAAACCTCAATCTCATCGGCAACCTTTGGCGCCGCGAACAGCTTGCTCATTCCGATTGGTATTCCTTTTGCTATGGGGACAAAAGAGCTTGTGGTTCCAATGTTGATCGGTGCTGCGCTTGCTATGTTCGTGGATGCTGTCCTTCTCTATAAATTATTTGATTCCAAGCTGTTCCCGGCTTCAGGGACGTGGGCTCCCGGAGTGGCTACTGCAGAGTCGATCCTTGCTGGAGATAAGGGAGGCAAACGTGCCGGACTGCTTGGTATCGGTACGGGAATTGGGGTCATCGGTTCGTATTTTCATATTTCCATGTCGGCCTTTGGCGTGGCATTTATCGGGAATATTTGGGCGCTGAGCATGTTTGGTATAGGTCTGATGATCCGGCAATATTCGGTTCCCTGGTTCAACATAGATGTCAACAAGCTCTATATTGCGCATGGTGTCATGATCGGTGCGGGTATTGTTGCTCTCATCCAGGCAGGTCTTCTCATATTCAAAAAACAAACAAATAACCCGAAGCCATCTCTCGGTCATCAAGAAACAGCGGCAGCTGATGAGACGAACTTATCAAGATCGATTGGAGAAGCCAGACGGTCGTTAGGACTGGGATTTGTCGCTTACCTGGTCATAGCGCTTATTATTGCAGTGATTGGTGGAATCGTGACAAAAATGTCGCTCGGCATGCTGATCGGATTTATTTTCTTTGCCGCTTTTGCCGCCTTCGTTCATGAATTGATTGTAGGGATTGCAGCGATGCACTCCGGGTGGTTTCCCGCGTTTGCAGTCGCTTTCATCACGCTGCTCTTTGGAATTATGATCGGTTTCCCGCCGGTCGCGCTTGCTTTGCTGGCCGGATTCAGCGCCGCTACGGGTCCTGCCTTTGCCGATATGGGATATGATTTAAAAACAGGCTATATTTTGCGCGGCAACGGAGAAGACCGGGAATATGAGTTGAAGGGAAGAAAGCAGCAGTATATAACAGGCATGATTGCCTTTGGCGTTGCGGTATTGACGGTTGTGTTTACGTATAATGGTTACTTCATGCAAAACCTGGTGCCTCCCATTGATAAAGTATACGTTTCGACGATAAAAGCAGGCGCATCACCGGAAATAGCTATGCAATTGCTGATTTGGGCTATTCCAGGCGCGATTTTCCAACTCCTTGGAGGTCCAAGCCGTCAGATTGGCGTACTGTTCGCTACCGGTCTGTTGATTAGCACTCCAAATGCTTGTTGGGCCGTTATTGCAGGGATTTTGATCCGGGTTATTGTGCTTAAGATGAAAGGAAAAGAGGCTGAAACGCCGATGAGTATTTTGGCAGCCGGATTTATTGCCGGAGATGCGCTCTTTAGCTTCTTTAACTCGGTCTTCAAAATGAAGAAATGAGGTGACGGAATTGGCTCGAATCCAACTAGATGAAGGTATGGTCCAGTATGCGGTTTTTGGAGGCGCTGTTTTAGGCGGCGGCGGTGGCGGATGGATTGAAGAAGGTCTACAGATCGGCCGCTTGGCGCTTGAGATCGGGCAGCCCGAGCTCTGCACCATTGATGAATTTTTAGATGAGGACATATGGGTCACGGTTTCGCTGGTAGGTGCGCCCGGGGCAAAAGATAAGTTTGTAAAGCCAATTCACTACTCGAAAGCGTTGGAGATTCTTGCTCATGAGATTGGCAGACCGATCAAGGCGATCCATACCAATGAGAACGGAGCAGGAACGACGGTCAACGGTTGGTTTCAATCAATTGTAAGTGGGATTCCCCTCTTGGATTTTGCCTGTAATGGCAGGGCTCATCCTACGGGAGCCATGGGATCGCTGAATTTATCGGAGATGGAAGGTTATATTTCCCGCCAAACTGCGGTGGGCGGGAAAGGCGCCAATTATATCGAAATGAGCATCTCAGGATCACTGGAGAAAGCCGCTTCGATGATTCGAAAGGCGTCTATTGAAGCCGGCGGACTCGTTGCGGTGGCAAGAAATCCTGTTACCGCCGCTTATGCAAGGGAACACGGAGCGCCCGGCGCTATTACGCAAGCTATTGAGGTGGGTGAAGCTTTGCTGTCCCATCGGGGGGAAGCGGCGATTGATGCTGTGGTCACAAAGCTTGGAGGAAGTGTTATCACATTAGGTACAGTGACCGACTTCAAACTGGAAACGACAGGAGGCTTTGACATAGGGACGGTTTGGATTGACGGTTCTTATGAAATGACCTTCTGGAATGAGTACATGACGCTTGAATTAGATGGGCGGCGTTGCGCTACATTCCCTGATCTGATCATGACCCTGGATGCCAAGACGGCAAGACCTGTGGTTACCGCAGCTATCGAAAAGGGGCAGCGGCTTGCCGTTATTGCCGTGCCGAAAGAAAAGCTGCTGCTCAGCAGCACGATGCGAAATGAGAAGCTGATGAAATCGATTGAAGATGCCGTCAAGAAACCTGTCCTTTCGTATATTTTTTAAAATAAATGATCTTACACTAAAATTGGAGGAAGTTCGATATGACGCTTAAGCAAACATTGACCATACTTGATATTCTGGATAGCGCATATGCATCTGGCGAGCAAGTGAAGAATTTATTCAGCGATTACCCGGGAATTTCGATCATCGTACAGAAGGTCACCGGCGAGAAAGGCAGCACTGATTTCATTAAAATAGTCGTTCCCGGAACGGAGGGCAAATCGAAGGGAGGCAGCGCGCCGACCTTTGGCATTATTGGCCGTCTGGGTGGAATTGGCGCACGTCCGAGCCGGATTGGGATGGTGTCGGATGCGGATGGGGCCGTTGCAGCCATTGCTTCCGCACTCAAGCTGGCAGATATGCAGCTGAAGGGGGACAAGCTGAAGGGGGATGTCATCATCACGACGCACATTTGCCCGGATGCGCCAACCCGTCCGCACGAACCTGTGGATTTCATGGATTCTCCGGTCGATATCGCAACGATGAATGCCCAGGAGGTCGTTCCCGAAATGGAGGCAATCCTTTCTATAGATACGACCAAGGGAAACCGGATCATTAATCATAAAGGAATCGCCATTTCACCGACGGTGAAGGAGGGCTATATTCTTCGAGTAAGTGAAGATCTGCTGAGGATTATGGAAATGGCGACAGGGCAGCTGCCTGTGACCTTCCCAATTACGATGCAGGATATTACACCATACGGAAACGGACTTTTTCATATTAATTCCATTCTGCAGCCAGCTGTGGCTACCGATGCTCCAGTGGTTGGCGTTGCAGTAACGGCTCAATCCGTTGTTCCGGGCTGTGGCACTGGCGCAAGTCATGAGATAGACATTGCCACTGCGGTTCGATTTGCCATTGAAGTCGCTAAAGAGATGACGAACGGCACATGCGCATTCTATGATAAGGATGAATTTGAACGGATCACTCAGCTTTACGGCTCCATGAAAATATTGCAGACGAAGTAGGTGAAAACCATGAAAAAACTGGGAATGATTACTATAGGTCAAGCACCGCGTACAGATGTGGCGCCCATACTTGAGCAATATTTGAGCGAACATGCGGAATTGATTCAAATCGGTGTTTTGGACGGGTTGACTAAAGAATATATAGAAACGAATTTGTATCCGGAAGCCGGCGACTATGTGCTAACGTCCCGACTGACCACCGGAGATTCGGTTGTCATGTCCCGAGCCAAAATTCAACCCCTTTTACAAAATAAAATTGCGCAACTAGAGCAAAGCGGCATTAAGCAAATTCTTCTTCTTTGCACAGGTGTATTTCCCGGACTTCAAACGACGAATTCTTACCTGATCGAACCTGACCATATCATTCCGCCTACAGTAAAGGCAATGGTGGGGAACCGGCGCATAGGCGTCATAGTCCCGATCCTTGAACAAACAGAGAGTTTAAAGCCCAAGTACTCGCAATATGGCATGAATCCGTTATTTGCAGTGGCCTCTCCTTATATTTTTGACGAGGTTAATTTTCATCAAGCGGCTAACGAGTTGAAAGACAAGGTCGATATTATTTTGCTGGACTGCATGGGGTATACAGAGGAAGCGAGAGCTTTGGTATCCAAGATATCGGGGCTGCCCGTGATTTTATCCAATGCCATTATGGCCAAAATCGTTTCTGAAATGATTTGAATAAAAAGGGTGACATGCCATGAATCCTCAATTGACGGAAATCAGTAAAAATGTGTTAAGAAACTGTCTGGGGCTTCAGGAAAAAGAAACGTTCCTTGTCGTGTCCGATGATGCCAAGAAGGAGCTCGCGGAATCCCTGTATGAAGCGGGAAAAAGTCTGGGAGCCGAAGCGGTACTCATGGTTATGAAAGAACGGGCTAAGTCGGGTGAAGAACCCCCTGCCGCAATAGCTTCAGCTATGGCAAGCTCGCAGGTCGTCATATGCATCACGAAGCATTCTCTCACTCACACACAGGCACGGAAGAAAGCAGCTGCTGCCGGTGCTAGAGTTGCGACGATGCCGGGAATCACGGAAGATATGTTCCTGGAAGGAGCTATCTCCGCCGACTACAACCAGGTCAAAGCTTTGACGGAAAAAGTAACGGGCATCCTAACACATGGTAAACACGTCCGTATTGAAAAGGATGGCTATGCGTTATCCTTCTCCATGGAAGGGCGGAGCGGAATTCCGAGTACAGGTATGTACTTGAACCCGGGCGAATCCGGGAACCTGCCCTCGGGTGAGGGTTATATCGCTCCGCTTGAAGGTACGGCATCGGGTCAAATTCTCGTTGACGGGTCTGTAGCGGGGATTGGTAAATTGTTATCCCCAATGCTGCTGAAAGTTGAGCAAGGCCGGCTTGTGAACGCGGAAGGCGATGATGCGGCTGATGAGCTGCTTCGGATGCTCGGAGATGGAGACGGAAGGCTGCTCGGCGAATTCGGTATTGGCACCAATGATAAAGCGAGAATTACAGGAGTAGTGCTCGAGGATGAGAAGGTATACGGGACAATCCATGTCGCTTTTGGCAGCAACCACACCTTTGGGGGAACCATTGAAGCAGGAGTTCATATCGATTGCGTTGTAAAGCAGCCGGACGTTTATTTAGATGGCCTGCTCATTATGAGAAAGGGTCAAATGATGGTGTAATAATAAAATTACCCATTTACAAGTCATCATGAGAAAGGACGGGTTTGGGGATGAGCAATCGGATCATTCGAAGTCGCTTGGAATTGGAAGGCATTAAGCTGGCGGACGAGGTTTTGAATCCGACGCTGGAGATTTTGACAAACCACGAATCCGTGCGCGGATTTCAGGACAAACCGCTTCCGGAAGGGATGCTAAAAGCTATTCTTACGGCTGCGAGAAGTGCTCCAACCTCTTCAAACCTGCAGGTTTACAGCATCATTGTCATCGAAAATGAACAAAGGAAAGAACGGATGTCGGAGCTATCCGGCAATCAGGCGTTTATTCGGGAAGCCCCGGTTTTCCTGGTGTTTTGCGCTGATATTTATCGCTTGAAATATATTACCAAGCGGCAAGGCTACACATTCGCTGCCGATACGCTGGAGATGTTCCTGCTTGCTTCCGTCGATGCGGCATTAGCCCTGCAAAACGCCCTTGTAGCTGCAGAATCATTGGGACTTGTTACGGTTCCAGTCGGTTCTGTTCGAAACCATCCGGCTGAAATGGCTGAGGAATTGGGCTTGCCGGATGGGGTGTTTGCTTTAGCGGGTTTATCTATTGGCTACGAGCGGGAAGGAGTGCGACGGGGCATCAAGCCTCGCTTGCCGGAAGAAGTAACGGTTCACGCAGAGCAGTACTCCACAGCTCATTTGGAAGAAGGGCTGGCAGCCTATGACAACGTGATGATTGGGCGGAGGACGTACGATGGCCGTCGCGTCTCCATGGCCGGAGAACCGGAGAATTCAGGGGTCGAGTATGGTTGGTGCGAGCATTCGGCCAGAAGGTGCACACGCCCGGAAACTATTGCGGCTTCGGCGAGTTTGCGGGAAAATTTGCGGACGGTATTGGAGCAAAGAGGGTTTTCATTCCGTTAAACGAAGAAAAACAAAATGGGCAAGCCGCTTATGCGGATTGCCCGTTAGTGTGTTAACGGGTAAATTACTTCATACCCGAAATTGTATAATTTTCGATAATGTGCCGTTGGAAGATAATGAAGATGATAATGACAGGAGCAACCATCAGAGTGGCGCCGGCCATTTGTAAGGCGAAATTTTGATTGGACTGGCTTTTCATCAGGGCGAGACCGACGGATAAAGTGTACAACTTTTCATCGTTGGCGATAATCAGCGGCCAGAGGAAGCTGTTCCAGCCTGCGATGAACGTCAAGATGCCCTGCACGGCCAGAATCGGCTTCGAGATCGGGAGTACGATCTGCAGGAAGGCGCGGAACTCGCTTGCCCCTTCCAATCGGGTGGCTTCAAGCAGCTCATCCGGAATGGTGGCAATGAACTGTCGGAACAAGAAGATGCCGAAGGCACCGACAAGGCCTGGGAGAATAATGCCAGTCATGGTGTTCGTTAAATACATCGCGTTCAGGATCAGATAAACCGGAATCATGGTTACCTGGCCGGGAATCATCATGGTGGCGAGCACCAGGTAAAAGAGCGGTTCCCTTCCCTTGAACTTGTATTTCGCGAAGCCGAAGCCGGCCATCGCGTTCAGGAACATGCCGGCAAAAGAGAATAAGACGATAATGAGCGTATTCCGCAAATAAACACCGAAGTTCATATTCACGAAAAGCTTTTCCACGTTGGCAAGCGTAAAGGAATTCGGCCAAAGAGTGGGCGGGATGCTCAGTACTTCGCTCTCGGGTTTGAAGGTCGATAAAACCATCCAGATAAAAGGCAGCAGCATCATCATACCGAATAGGGCCAAAATAATCCCGGCCAGCCATTGGAGCAGCCAGTCCCTCTCGCCGGAACCGACGGGCTGTAATTGTGCAGATTTTGCGGTCATCAGTTAAGCCTCCTTTCAGATTAAAGATCGGTGTCCTTGTTTTGGAACCGGAATTGGATCAGGGTCACGAGGATGATGGCGGTGAACAGGATGAAGGACCCCGCCGCCGCGTAACCGAAGTGGCTGAGCTGGAAACCGTTGCGGTAAATGAACAGGGCGACGGAAGTCGTGCTGTCCAATGGACCGCCTTGTGTCATAATGAACGGCTCCTCGAAAAACTGCAGCCAACCGATCATCGTAGTGATGGAAACAAAAAAGATGGCAAAACGCAGCATCGGGATCGTAATGTACCACATCTGCTGCAAACGGGTTGCCCCGTCCAGCTGCGCCGCTTCATAATAGGTTTTCGGAATTCCTTGCAGTGCGGCGATGAAAATAATCATATTGAGGCCGATGGCTCTCCATAACGCCAAGAAAATCAGCGATATTTTCGCAACAATAGGGTGTGTCAACCAGGGCACCGGCCCTAGGTGGACCAATTTTAATAAGTAGTTGAACAGCCCGAATGTCGGGTTGTACAGATAGAACCAAACCACGGCAACCGCAACGACGTTGGTTACGGAAGGCAGGTAATAGATGACCCGGAACACTTTAAAAATACGGGAAGTCCCAAAGTTAATCAACAACGCGACAGTCAGCGAACAGAGGATGACCAGGGGCACCCCGATCACAACGTAGAACAGCGTGTTGAGAATCGCTTTTATGAAAATCGGGTCGGACAGCACGTCCTTGTAGTTTTGCAGCCCGATGAATTTGATGTTCGAATAATCGGCTAAACCGGCTAAATCCATGTTGGTGAAGCTGATGACCAGCGCAATCAGGATCGGCACCAACGAAAACAAAGTCAGCAAAATCAACGTAGGCGCGATAAAGAAATAGGGCACTTTTTTGGCGGTGAATCCCTTCATGACAAGTCCTCTCCTTTGCGAGGGGTGAAACGCTGCATATAGGAAATGAATAGCTAACCGGCAAAAAGCCGGCTAGCTGTTATTAGAGCTGCTTTATTTGGAAAGGATGGATTCGGCTTTTTTGTTGAATGCGTCCATTTCCGTTTGCACGTTGGCTCCGCCGCGGTAGATGTTTTCAAAGCTCTTCAGAATGTTTTGGGCGATTTCTTCCCAAGACTTGATCAAAGGCATTGGCTCGGAAGCGTTCATTTGCTGGCCGATCACTTTGTAGTTCGGGTCGTTCGTCAAAGCAGGGTCTTCCCAAGCTTTCTTCGTTGCCGGCAATGTATTGGTCAGCTTCAGCCATTCCAGCTGTGTTTCCGGTTTGCTCATGTAGGCGATGAACTTGAGGGCTTCGTCTTTATGCTGGGTGTATTGGAACACGGAAAGGTCGGAGCCTCCCAGGGAAGACGTGTTGTTCACTTTCTTAGGCAGTACGGAGGTGGCCCATTTGTCCTTGATGTCAGGAGCTTGGTCGTTGATCAGCTTGATCATCCAAGGGCCGCTGATGAACATAGGGGTAATGCCTTTTTGGAACGCCGGTACGATGTCCATGCCAAGGTCTTTCGGCGCAGAGCCGTTTTTGAAAAAGCTGTTCAGGTAGTCGACCGCTTGGACGAATTCCGGTTGGTTGAACAGCGGTTTATTGCCGTCAATCAACTTGGAACCGTTTTGGCGGGCGAACATGAAGGCCAAGGACTGCTCTTTCGCGTCGATGCTGATGCCGTAGTTGCCGTTGCCGCGAGCAGCCAATTTTTTAGCGGCGTCGGACAATTCGTCCCAAGTTTTCGGCGCTTCGTTGTAACCGGCAGCTTTAAGCAGATCCGTGCGGTAATAAAGCACGCGGGTGTCTACGTACCAAGGCATTCCTACAACAGTGTCACCTTGTTTCGTGCTCATCATGGCGCCAGGATAGAAGTTGGCTTCGGCGAATTCTGGATATTTGCTCATTTCCGGCTTCAAGTCCATCAGGGCTTTAGCGGAAGCGAATTCCGGAATCCAGGTGGTGCCCATCTGCAGGACGTCCGGGCCTTTTTTGGAAGCGACGGCAGTCAGCAGTTTATCATGGGCGGTATCCCATGGCAGCGCCTGGACGTTGATTTTGATGTTTGGATTTTCCTGCATAAATTTGTCGGCGATTTTCGGAAGCGATTTCGCTTCTTCGCCCATCCCCCAAACGTTCAGGGTCACTGGCTGGCCGCTGGACGCAGGGCTTGCTGATCCGGAACCTTGAGGGGTACCGCTATTTGGCGAGCATCCTGCAAGGATGCCGGAGACCAGTAAGGTCCCGGCCATTACTGTGGTGATCGATTTACGCATTTCTTATTCCTCCCGGTTGTTAATGAATTGTTTAATAGGGTTTCCGTTACTCCAGCAAATATAATAACAAAGCCAAATGATCAAAGCTTTCTTAACCTGCACCCCCGGAATAAAATTGTATCCCCTACTAAATTAAAGATTTGCGGCATCTTCAACGCAATTGGTGAAACGTTTCGATTTTCCAATAAAAAAAAGAAAAAATATTTTTATAGAAGAAAAAAACGTTTCGATGCCATTATAAAACAAGTTGAGATCGTTTTCAACTAGATATTTAAGGTGAATCAAAACTTTATTTGGGAATAGACAACTCATTGACGCCTATTTTCTTAATGTTTATAATGTAATCGAAACGTTTCGAAAAAAATGCAACAGACCGAGGGAGGCATCGTAATGACAGACGAACAATTGATTGCCCTGCTGAAGGAGCTCTCTCTGGAAGAAAAAATTGGCCAGCTGCTGCAGTTGGCCGCGCCTTTCTTTGCAGGAACGGGGACCGAGGGGCAAATTACCGGCCCGATGGCATCTATGGGCATTACCGAAGACATTATTAAAAATACGGGCTCTATATTGGGGTTATCCGGGGCAAAAGAAACGATCGGCGCCCAGCAAGCCCATCTGAAGAAGAACCGTTTGGGGATTCCACTGCTAGTTATGGCGGATATCATACACGGTTATAAAACGATATTTCCGGTTCCGCTGGCGATCGGGTGTTCCTGGGATTTGGAAGCAGCTGAGAAAAGCGCGGAGATCGCCGCGGCGGAAGCGTCCGCTGCAGGAGTTCATGTCTCATTCTCTCCAATGGTCGATTTGGTACGCGACCCCCGATGGGGCCGTGTTATGGAAACGACGGGAGAAGACCCGTACTTGAACGCTGAATTTGCCAAGGCTTTTGTACGCGGCTTACAGGGAAAGGATTTGAAAAACGACCTTACCCGGCTTGCTGCCTGCGTGAAGCATTTTGCGGCATACGGCGCAGGGGAAGGCGGCCGCGATTACAATACAGTCGACATGTCCGAACGGCAGCTGCGGGAGTATTTCCTGCCGGCCTACAAAGCGGCCCTGGAAGAGGGCGCTGAGCTCGTGATGACCGCATTCAATACGGTGGATGGTATACCGGCCGCAGGGAATAAGCGGTTGATGCGTGATTTGCTCCGTAAGGAGTGGGGCTTCGACGGCGTCGTCATCTCCGACTGGGGCGCGGTGAAGGAATTGATTCCGCACGGAGTGGCTGCGGATGAAGAGGAAGCCGCCCGCAAAGCCATTATGGCGGGAGTCGATATTGAAATGATGACCACCTGTTACGAGAATCATTTGAAGCAGCTCGTGGAACGCGGGGAAGTAGATGAAACGCTGATCGACGAAGCAGTGCTTCGCATCCTGCGGTTGAAACAGAAGCTGGGGTTGTTTGAAAATCCATATCGCGGGGCTGATGTTGACCGCGAACGGGAGAATGTGTTGAGTGCAGAACATCGCCGAGCTGCGCGTGAGCTGGCTGTAAAGTCCAGCGTCCTGCTGAAAAACGAGGCGGTTCTGCCGCTCAAGCCAGAGCAGAAAATCGCCCTGATCGGCCCGTTTGCGCAAAACGGGGACATCCTCGGCCCATGGTCGTGGATGGGTTCAAAAGTCGATGCCGTTCAGCTGTATGACGGCTTGAAGGCGAAAGTCGATGCATCCCGCATCATTGTGGCTCAAGGATGTGATATAGAGAGTGTGACGGATGATCAGCTGGATGAAGCGGTAAGAGCGGCGCGCGAAGCCGATGTGATCGTGCTCGCGCTCGGCGAGAGCTCCGATATGAGCGGCGAAGCGGGAAGCCGGGCTAACCTCCGCCTGCCGCAGGCGCAGCTGGAACTGGCCGCCCAATTGAAGTGCCTCGGCAAGCCGATGGTGGCCGTGCTGTTCAATGGCCGCCCGCTCGATCTTCACGGCGTGTACGACCTGGTGGATGCCGTGCTGGAAGCGTGGTACCCGGGAACCGAAGGCGGGTTGGCAATCGCTGACCTGCTGTACGGGGACAGGAACCCATCCGGGCGGCTGACGATGTCGTTCCCTTTTGCAGTCGGGCAGGTTCCCGTCTATTACAACAACTTCAACACGGGACGCCCTCAGGGAGCTCCAGAGGCGCAGGTGCGCTACGTTTCACAGTACCTGGACATCCCGAATGAGCCGCTTTATTCGTTCGGATACGGCTTGAGTTACACCACTTTCGAGTACAGCGGCGAGTCGATTTCATCAGATATAATGACCTTAACTCAACCGCTTACCGTGACAGTGAAGGTGGCTAACACCGGCAAGACAGCCGGAGAAGAAGTCGTGCAGCTGTACGTGCGGGATCTGGCGGGCGAAGTCGTCCGGCCGTTAAAGGAGCTGAAGGGTTTCCGCAAAATTTTGCTGCAGCCGGGCGAGAGCCGGGAAGTCGCTTTCATGCTCACGGAAGAGCTGCTTCGCTATCATCATTCCGACCTGGCCTTTGCAAGCGACGATGGGGAGTTCGCTGTTTTCGTCGGACCGAACAGCCGGGATGTTTTACCAGAACTATCATTTAAGCTCAATAAGTAAAAAGCAAGCAATAGGAAAGCGAGTGAACACCATGACAGTTTCAGAACAGTCGGATTTTGAGCTGAAGGCGGGAAATTTGCGGTTTTCCTTTCTAAGCAGCGGGGATATCCGCGAAATTACGTACAAGAACACGATGATTAATCAGTGGGTAGCCAATCCCATCGATGGGTCTCTAAATAACCTGTATTTGCGGCTGCATTCCTCATATGGGATCAAAGTGGTGCCGCTCTTGGGCGTTCACTCTACAAGCTGCGTGCAGTACTCGGATTCCAAAGTATCCTGGGAGGGGTCTGCCGGAGGACTCGATTACGAAGTGACCCTTCATCTGACGCCGCATGATATCTGGTTCTGGGATGTAAGGGTGAATGGGTGGGACGAGGAAGTAGACCTCATTTACGGGCAGGATCTAGGCCTCGCCAACAAGGGCGCCGTCCGCAGCAATGAAGCGTATTTGTCGCAATACATCGACCACGCTGTATTCGAAAACGGCAAGAACGGCTATGCCGTCTGCTCCCGCCAAAACATGCCGCAGCAGGGGGTGTTCCCATACCTGCAGCAGGGTGGTTTGAGTAAAGTGGTCGGATACTCGACCGACGGTTTCCAGTTTTTCGGTTTGTCGTATAAGGAAACCAACGAGCCGGAAGCGTTGACCCGCAGCACGCTGGCTAACGAAGTGTACCAATATGAATTCGCGTATACGGCACTGCAGTCCGAGCGTGTTAAGGTGAACGGCGCGGTACGCTTCGTTTTTTACAGCCTGTTCAAGCCAGACCATCCGGAGGCTATCCAAGCCTTGGAGTTCGATGCGGAAGTGTTGAACGCATGGAAAAAAGCCGACGCTCCAACCAATGAGCCCGGCCAACAGCTCGACAAGGTGAGACTGTCTGTTAATCTCGGAGCGCCGCTCTCGACTATGTCGATGACCCGGGAAGAGATCGACCGCTATTTCCCAAGCCGCCGTCAGGAGGAGCTGGACGGGGAAATGCTTCTGTCTTTTTTCACTGAAACCCGTGAACATGTGGTTCTGAAGGAAAAAGAACTTCTCGTTGAGCGCCCGCACGGCCATATCCTCATGTCGGGGGATAATGCCTGCTTGAAGGAAGACGTCATGACGACCACTTCCTATATGTACGGCATTTTTAATTCTCAGGTGGTTGTCGGGAACACGTCGTTCAATAAAATGCTGACCAACGCACGCAATGCCTTGAACGTGATGAAAACCTCTGGGCAACGCATCTATGTGGAAATTGAAGGTAAATACCGGTTGCTCACCATGCCGTCGATGTTTGAGCTCGGCTTCAACTATGCTCGCTGGTATTACAAAACGGCGGACGATACAATTGTCATCAACAACCTGACTGCCGTCGATACGCCGGAAATCCACCTGCAGGTTCGTTCCGAAAGCGGCAAGGCGTACCGTTTCCTCGTCACGAATCAGGTCACGATGAACAACAACGAGTACGAAACGTCATTCAGGCTCTACCAGGAAGGGCAAACGTTGTCTTTTTATGCTGATCCCGTATCCGACAGCGCAAAGGTTTGGCCGCATCTGTGCTACCAAATGCGGATTGCAGGTACGGATTTAAAGGTTGGCAATGAGACCGTTCTGGTGCAAAACGCCCAGCCTCTGGCCGCTTCTCTCGTTGTTCTGGAGCTTGGCGCATGCAGCGAATGGAGCTTGACCATCCAGGGGCTCCTGAGGGATGAAGACCTGCCGTTCACAGAAGTGGATATTGCAGCTGAGATCGAGCGATACCGGGACTTTTTTGCCACGGTCATGAACGGGTTTCACCTGTCGCAAAACGGCGGCACCGCAGACAGCCTGGACAAGTTTAACACCCTCGCCTGGTGGTATACGCATAATATGCTCGTCCATTATTCCGTACCTCATGGTTTGGAGCAGTACGGCGGAGCCGCATGGGGAACACGCGATGTATGCCAAGGTCCTGCTGAATATTTCCTCGCGACTCAGAAATACGGCGAAGTCCGCGACATTCTCAAAACCGTCTATTCCCACCAGTACAAAGACGACGGCAACTGGCCTCAGTGGTTTATGTTCGACCGCTATGCTGCGATCCAACAGGAAGAAAGCCATGGCGATATCATCGTTTGGCCGCTGAAAGTGCTGAGCGATTATTTAACCGCGACAAAAGATTACGGCATTCTTCAGGAAAAAGTTCCGTATACGAAGCGCCATGTTTTCGAGTTTACGGAAGAGTCGGCGACTATTTTTGAGCATGCCAAAAAAGAGATCGCGTACATCAAGCATCATTTCCTGCATGGAACGCATCTTTCCTCCTATGGCGACGGCGATTGGGACGACACGCTCCAGCCGGCCAACGTTCAGTTAAAGCAGTATATGGTAAGCAGTTGGACCGTTGCCCTGACCTATCAGGTGTTCAACCAGTTATCCGCTGTACTTGCCGAAGCGGACGAAACGATGGCATCTGAGCTTCAGGAGCTGGCGGCCGGCATCAAAGCCGACTTCAACCGCTACATGCTGGGCACGGACGTCATCCCAGGCTTCGTGTACATGGAGGAGCCCGGCAAGGCTGAGCTGATGCTGCATCCGACGGATACCAAGACGGGCATCCAATACCGCCTGCTCCCGATGACGCGCAGTATGATCGGTGAGCTGCTGACAGAAGAACAGGCGATTTCGCATTACCGGATCATCAAGGACGTGCTGTATTATCCGGACGGCGTCCGCCTAATGAACCGCCCGGCAAAATATACCGGCGGCGTCAGCACGAACTTCAAGCGCGCCGAGCAGGCGGCCAATTTTGGCCGGGAGATCGGTCTTCAGTACGTCCATGCCCATATCCGTTTCGTGGAGGCGATGGCCAAACTGGGCAAAGCCGACGAAGCCTGGAAGGGGCTTGATATGATTAACCCCATCGGCATCCGCAGCGTCGTTCCAAATGCTGAGCTGCGCCAGAGCAACTCCTACTTCAGCAGCTCGGATGGGAAGTTCAACACCCGTTACGAAGCACAGGAGCGTTTCTGGGAGCTGAAGGAAGGAGCTGTCCCGGTTAAAGGCGGATGGAGAATTTACTCCAGCGGCCCGGGAATCTACATGAACCAGATGATCTCCAACGTCCTCGGCATCCGTCTGGACGGGGGCGACCTCATCATCGATCCGGTGCTGCCGCAAGACTTGGATGGGCTGCGGTTTGATTTTAAGGTGAAGGGCCTTGCGGTTACTTTCATCTACCATCTTGGGGGTAATTCGGAAAGGCTTGTGAAGGTTAACGGGAAAGAAGCGGCTGCGGAAGCGATTGCGAACCGTTACCGTCATGGCGGTCTCTGTATCAAAGAGCAGAATCTGAACGATCTTCTATGTGAGGGTGCGAACGTAATTGACGTGTATGTGTAAGATGAAGCGGCGATCTTTCGAGGTCGCCCTTTTCTCTTGAGAAAAACCTGTTTGTGATATAGTAGAAGGAATTGAAAGCGTAAACGTTAGGGGCGGTTATTGTGACTAGTATAAAAGATATTGCCAAAAAGGCGGGCGTTTCGATATCGACAGTGTCCTATGCGCTGAACGGCAACCCGAAAGTAACTGAAGAAACGAGCTCGAGGATTTTGAATATCGCCAAGGAGCTGAACTATGTCCCGAATGCCGCGGCGAGAACGTTAAAAAAGCGGGTCTCGAAAATCATCGGTGTTTATTTGACGGATTTCAGCGGCGCTTTTTATGGGGAAATCGTGCAGGGGATGAAGGATGTGCTGAACAAAAGAGGCTATGACCTCATTGTCTGCAGCGGCTCCTACTCCCACCGCTTGCTGCCGCAGCGGATGATCGACGGCGCTATCGTCCTGGACCACTCGTTCGCAAGCGAAGAATTGCTGCAGCTGGCCGGCCGCGGGCATAAACTGATCGTGCTGGATCGGGAGCTGAATCATCCGAATGTGAACCAGGTCCTCTTGGACAACAAAGCGGGAGCTTCCTTGGCCGTTGAATATTTGATCGAAAAAGGCCACCGAAAGCTGTATGTCGTGACGGGGCCGAAGGACTCGTTCGACTCCAAACAGCGGCTTCAGGCCGCCAGGCAAACCATTGAACGGAACTCCGATGTGGTTTGCGTTGAGATCGAGGGCAACTTCGACAAGGAGTCCGGCAGTCAGGCCGCCGAGCAAATTATGCGGGAGTATAAGGAGCCTGCCGCGGTCTTTTGCCTGAACGATGAAATGGCCGTCGGGCTGTACAACGCTCTGGTGAAAGCGGACTTCCGGATCGGCGAACAGATCCACATCATCGGTTTCGACAACATCGAGCTAACCCAATATACCCAGCCGCGACTGGCAACAATCGATTATTCGAAGCGTAAGTGGGGCGCCCTGGCTTCCGAGCAGCTGATTAAGTTGATTAGGGGAGAAACAGTCGAGCATGAGCGGGTATATGTAACTCTGGTTGCGGGGGAGTCGGTGGGAATCAGTGAAACTTGATAACATTCAGCGCTTTTTAAGGAAATTTAAATGTTCCTTCCTTATAATGTAGCTATCAATGAAGATTTACATTGGAGGGATTCACATGGCAAAAATGAATAAAAAGTGGGTCGTCCTTTGTTCGACTGCTATTGGAGCGATCTATGCCGCTGGATATATCGCAACGGAAACTCAGGCAACGATGCAGCAACCACAACTACAAGCCCAAGTTGCCATGCCGACTGAAAGCAGCCAACCAATACCACAAGCATCAATTCCCACATCGACTATAAGCAGCCAACCAACACCACAAGCATCAGTTCCCACACCGACTAAAAGCAGCCAGCCAACACCACAAGCATCAGTTCCCACACCGACTAAAAGCAGTCAACCACAACAAGTCCCAATTCCCTCACCGACTAAAAGCAGCCAACCAACACCAAAAGCCCCAGTTCCCACACCGACTAAAAGCAGCCATGTTTATAAAGATGGTACATATAATGGTTCGGGAAGCAATCGACGTGGATCGATTCAGGTGGCAGTCACCATTAAAAGCGATAAAATCACAGACGTTACAATCAGTCGTTTTGCCATGCATTATACAATAGATGACGTGGTCGGGCTGCCGCAAGAAGTGGTACAAAAGCAGAGTGCACAAGTCAAAAATGTATCAGGAGCAACTTATAGCACACAAGCATTTCAAGACGCTGTACAGGTCGCGCTTTCCCAAGCCCGAAACTCATAATGACAAAAGTAAAAATGCTCCCGACTCCATTCACCATAGATACAGGGGAGCATTTTTTAGCTCATAGATTCAACAATGTCCAAATCACATGCGAGATTTCCGCTCTTGTAGCTTTATCCTTCGGGACGAACAGATTTCCCGGTCTGCCGTTTAGCAATCCCTGTTTAGCCAAGCCGGTAACGGCTGCCTTCGCATCATCTGCAATCAGGGCATCATCTGCAAAAGGAGACGCTTCTGTCGATCCCAGCTTGTTCCCGGTTCTGGTTTCATAGGTCCACTTCATCATTAGCGCCATTTCTTCACGAGTGAGCGGTTCTTTCGGATTCAGGCCGTTCAAGCCGCTTTGGCTCAGTACCGTTTTTTGGTCCAGTGTTAGAGCTTTGGCCAGGTAATCAATAACTTCCCCGCGTGTGACCATTTGATTTGGGGCGTAGCGCGCATCGTCCACCCCGCCGAAGATGCCTAAACGGTTTAGTTCATAGATTTCCTTTACCGCCCAATGGTCCGAAGGGATGTCAGCAAAGCCTTTCACTATGATGCGGCCTTCCGCTTTCACGCGAATGGTTCCGATTTTTTTGGCATAGGCGACGAGCAGTTCAACATCGGTCAGGGCTTCATTGGCTCCCACCACGGTTTTCGCTTGGCCAAACATGGTATATTTATCTCCGCCTGTATACATGAAGTTGGAGAGGGCTAATTTGTACTTCTGCTGTTTATTTAAAGGCTTGCCGTTTATGGTAACCTGCTCGATTCGTTGGCCTGCCGGCTTGGTCGGATTGTAAGTGTATGAGGTGCCTGACGATACCTGCAGGAATCCCCCCGCCAGCTTATCGACGGCGGAAACGCTCGTTTCGAGTGCGGCTGCCACCATATCTCCGGTCACTTCTGTCACTACGATTTTGTTGCCAAACGGCAGAATCGATTTTGCGTCCTTGAGCGTAAAGTTTCCTTTGGCGGCGCTTGAGCGGATGCCGCCGCCATTCGCAACCGCGATGTCGGTCTGATAGTAATCCCGATATGCGTCTGCAATCAAGTCGCCGATTGCGGTTTCTTTGAATCGGGACTCATGGTTGTCCCCGTAGATCAAGTCGCTCTCCGAAACGGCGATTGTCTTGCTGAGTTCCTGCTCAAGCTTGGACTGGTACTCCTTGGCTAGCGCCGCGAGTTGATCGTCTTCTTTTACAGTTTCGTCTGACTTCAGTATTTCATTGGTGAGTGTTACTTGTCCGTCAGCTGCTTTGCCGATATTTAACCGGATGATGGAACCCATATTGCCCTGCGGAGAGAAAATATACCTTTTTCCGGTGCCGTCGAAATCGTAGACGAACGATTTTTCTTCCGCTTCTTCTTCTGTGAAGACAACGCGGATATCCGGTACCGCCTGCATCAGCAGCTTGTCATCTTGAACAGGCTCTTGGGTTAGAGCAACAATCAGATCGGGTTTTTGTTCTTTCTTCAGCTTCTCAACAGCAGCCTTGGCGGATTCGATGACATCGGATTGCTTCACATTCTCGTCCTGGGTCGTTGTATCCATCGCGCTGGTCAAGCCGATGACACCAATGCGAATGCCCTGCTTCTCATAGATCTGATAATGCGGTACGTTTCCGAACGGCTTGCCGTCTTTGCCGATCAGGTTGGATGAGACCCAGGTGAACTTGGCCGCTTTTATCAACTCAAGTGTATTGGCCGTGCCCGCGTCAAAGTCGTGCTGGCCGAAGTTGGCAAGATCGATCGGGATTCGATTGAAGGCTTCAACCATGGGAAGCCCTTTGAATACCCCGCCAAACAATGTACCGCCGCCAAGGTCTCCCCCGAATGCGACGATTTTGTCGCCCTTTACGCTGTCGACCAAGGTTTTGATCCGGGCCACGCCGCCGCGGGTGCCGAGCTTATCAACAACTGGATTGATTTCATGGCCGTCGTTGAAATACAGGAACGATACTTTGCCTGCAGCCGCCGTTTCTGCGCAGACCGCTCCGCCGCTTCCTAAAGGCAGTTGTAGGAGGATAGAGGAAAGAAGGAATGCAAGTATAAGCTTTTTCTTCAAGAATACGACTCCCTTTCCAGTTAAAATGGGTATAAGTATAGATCTACATGTTTAACTTTACCACTTGACTGTTACCGAGATGTTTGACCTTTGTAATGAATCGGTAAATAAGGGGGGGATAAAAAGAGGACTTTTCCCGGGTAGTATATGGGGGGATCATCACGCTGCTGCTCTCTCCGGAAACCGGCGTCATCAACAAAATCATCGAGCTCTTCGGCGGAAAACGCCGACCGAGTATCGCAACAAGTTTTTGTAAAGGGGAGGTTCGAGTGATAGGAATGAGGATGGAAGACTCTATGGTTCATCTTATGATCAAACAACCCTGCTATCGGCTCGGATAGCAGGGTTGTTTGATTCTTAATATCGTTTAATATCCATCCGGCTGCTTGCTTCATTAATCTGCGATAATTACTGCATCGTAATGTTTCCAATTTATTTGTGCAATTTAATAAAAATAGTGTTCTGTGATGTTGGATTTTTTACTAAATTGCTATTTTTATCAAATACAGGTAATAAATAATCATTCTGGTTATGACTACCTAAAGCCTCGTACTTTGAGGCCACATTAGTATCACAAAGTGAATATTGCGTGGAGTGAACAACCAGTAATCCTTGCGGATTGATCAGCTCGTCGAGCTCGATAATCTGCCGTTCAAACTTTTCAAAGGGGTAGATTTTTTTAAGACTACTGATGCCTTTTGCTGCAATGTAATGCGGCTTTCGTTGCAAAACAGCCATGCAGAAAATTGCATCGAAATGTCCATACTTTTGGATTTCACTAATTGTAGAATATAAAAAGGTAATTTTCTCGTCCACAGGAAGCTTTCTGCATATTGCAAGGCTACGTTTGTTAATTTCTGCGCCTATTATGTGCGCAGTAGGGAAATATCGACGAAGAGTTAAAACTTCTTCGCCTGTCGAGCACCCATAAGAAAGTATTTTTAGATCTTGTTTGCCATCAAAATAGTCGCGGCATGCTGAAAAAATTGTAGGATACCGATCCATATAGGTGAGGGGCGTCGTTTGATGAACATTTTTAGAGTTTAGCAACTGCAGAAGTAGGATAGAACGGAAGTCCGTATCGACACAAACGCGTATCGCAGTTTTAGCTGTATTCCACAAAACATACAAGATTGATACTAAAAGTCTAATAATTGGACTTTTGGAAGACCGGTGTTCCTTAACCGACTGCTTCGCAGTTCCGATAATTTGCATACCTATTTTAGCATTCATATACCCATATCCCTTCTAACTATTTTTAAGTAATTCCAGAAAATCAGTTGTTAAGTTTTGCTTAAAGTCACTCACTATGTATATACAATTAATATTATCACTGTTCTTTATTGGGAACAATAATTTTAAGAAAGTTTATAATGTATTAATTTTTATAAGCGGTGGCGAATACACATCGATTCTTCAAACTCAAATATTTCCTGAACTGCGCAGGCGGGGTTTAGCATCCTTAATGAGACGATGGCTCTGCTGGAAACTACATATGAAAACATTTTAAACCGTGCTTTTCAAGGAAAACTGTAAACATTGGGAAATCAAGCAACCCTGCTATCGGCTTGGATAGCAGGGTTGTTTGATTCTTTATATAGTTTAGTATCCTTCCGGCTCTTGCCTTCATTAAGAGGTATTGCATCCTGTTGTCAGTGTTAGTGTTGATGTCAATTACTTACGCTGATACCATTCGCCGGACATCCAGTCGCTTGCTTTCCAGCGCAGCACATCGGGTTTCACCAGATGCATGATTTCTTTAAGGAACTCCAATTGCTCCGTCTCCGACATGGGACGAAAGCTTCTGGCAATTGCCAGATTTTTCTCCAGCTGCTCCATGGATTCCATGCCGACTATAGCTGTTGAAATGGGCAGGGAAAACGTGTATTGCAGGGCTTTTTCATACCAGGGAGCAAGCTTGCCTAAAGCCATGACCTTCATGCCGATTATAGCTACTCCTTGTTCGTTTGCCCTGGGAAGAAATTCGTGGGCAAAGCTGTATATAAAATGATCAGCCGCTGAAACAGCCACCAATGCGCTGTCGAAAGGAAACCGTTTAATAGCCTCCAGTTGTACATATGGATTCGTATGTCCGCTGATGCTGATATGCTTGACGATTCCTTGCTCCTTGGCTTCCTGCAAAGCTTCCAGAGCGCCGCCTTTGGCAAAGACCTGGTCCAGCTCTTCCATCGTCATGATGTTATGCAGTCGCCATTCATTGACATGATCAGTTTGCAGCCGCTTCAAGCTGGCTTCGAAAAGCCTCAACGAGCCATCTCGGGTTCGATCATGCGTTTTTGTGGCGAGCCAGACCGCTTTACGGCGAAGCAGCAAAGCTTTGCCAAGTCTCTCCTCGGATTGCCCGTTCGAATAGCTGGGAGCCGTATCGAAATAAGTAATTCCCTCATCCACAGCCCTATTGACAATTCGAATCGCTTCTTCTTCCGTACACTTATGATCGTCCACAATTCGCTGAGCGCCAAAGCTGAGAATCGGAAATTTCTCGCCGGTGCGGCCGAAAGCTCTTTTTTCCACAGGGTCACCTCGATAGTTATTTTGAACCTAATACTACCTGATAACCTTCATGTGTTCAAGTCAGAAAGTACTCTCCATTATACACAAATTTAACCTTGTTTTTTTCCGTCGGAACAACGATGATGAAAAGGGTTACTTTTTCTGGGAAAGAAGTGAGGACATGACTTTTGTTATTAGACTTCAGTGGTTTTTTAAACAACGATGGAGACACTATGCGCTTGCTGTCAGCATAATGGCCTGTGCGAGCTTGCTCTCTGCTATTCCTCCAAAAATGATTGGAAACACTATTGATCAAATCCGCAGCGGGAGTCTGACATCGGCGGGTCTTAGCCAAACGGTCTTGCTGCTTGTCGGTCTTGCCTTTCTTTTGTATGGAATGGTTTTCGTATGGATCACCAACTTGTTCGGCAATTCGGCATTGATCGAAAAGCTGCTCAGGGGGCGGCTGCTCGTCCATTTGACGAAAATGACGCCTGGTTTTTTCCAACGCAATACAACCGGACAATTGATGGCTCTCGCGACAAATGACGTTTTGGCTATCGGCCAAACGGCGGGTTATGGGGTCATGACCCTGGTTAGCACCGTTGTAGGGACCTCGGTCGTGATCATAACGATGATCTCGCTCATCAGCTTGAAATTAATGCTGGCGGCGCTCATCCCGCTGCCTTTTTTGGCTGTTGTCATCAATAAGCTGGGTAAAAGTGTAAGGACACGCTTTCTGGCGGCCCAGGCTTCTTTTGGCAAAATGAATGATCATGCGCTGGAATCCATTTCCGGAATTCGTGTTATTCGTTCCTTTGTGCAGGAAAATCATGATCTTACCGCTTTTGACCATGTGACCTCTGAGGTTATGAACAAGAACAAGCAGGTATCGATTTTGAATGCTCTCTTTCAACCGCTCATCTCCCTCATTGTCGGGATAAGCTATTCGATTGGGATCGGTTACGGATCTTATCTGGTTTTTCAACATCAAATTACACTCGGGCAATTGATTTCTTTTAACATTTACTTGGGGATGCTGATCTGGCCGATGATTTCTTTCGG
Source organism: Paenibacillus sp. GP183 (assembly GCF_900104695.1). Lineage (NCBI taxonomy): Bacteria > Bacillati > Bacillota > Bacilli > Caryophanales > Paenibacillaceae > Paenibacillus > Paenibacillus sp. GP183. The sequence continues at coordinate 2,834,652 of NZ_FNSW01000001.1, read as the reverse complement.
TGAATTTATCAATGTCCTGCAGCGGGGGAGTGCATCGGCAGATCGTTTGGAAAATGCCCTCTCCCAAAAAGCAGACTTGAAGGATGCAGCGGAGCCGATCATGGTGGACACGCCATCCCGTATTGAGATGAAAGAGTTAACGTTCACCTATCCTTCTGCCAATCATCCCAGCCTGGATCGAGTTTCCTTTCAATTGGAACGAGGGCAGACGCTAGGTATTGTTGGGCGAACTGGAAGCGGGAAGAGCACTCTGCTGAAGCAGCTGCTGCGGCAGTATCCGATAGAAAGAGGGATGCTCTTCTTTTCTAATACAGCGGTAGAGCAGATCGCTATCGAACAGGTTAAAAGCTGGGTGGCTTATGTGCCGCAGGAGCATTTGCTGCTGTCCAAAACCATTCGCGAGAACATCGCATTAGGGAAGCCGAAGGCAACGATCGAAGAGATTGAGCGTGCGGTCGAAATGGCCTCGTTCACGCAGGATGTTGCTCAAATGCCGGAAGGTCTGGAAACGATGATCGGCGAAAATGGTGTGATGCTGTCGGGCGGCCAAAAGCAGCGCGTAGCGATTGCTCGCGCGATGCTCATCAACTCGGAAATCCTGCTGCTTGATGACGCTTTGTCCGCGGTGGATGCCCGGACGGAGAGCCGCATTTTGCATCATATCCGCTTGGAACGCTCTGGCAAAACGACAATGATCTCGACGCACCGTCTTTCGGCGGTCAGCCACGCGAACTGGATTTTGGTGCTGGATGAAGGACGGATTATGGAAGAAGGCACCCATGAGCAGTTGATGCTGTTCGGCGGCTGGTACAAAGAGCAGTGGGAACTCCAGCAGATGGAAGCCAGCTTGGAAGAATAGGAGGGACAGATCTAATGCCAAAGCAATCCACGACGAAAAGGCTGTTCGCCTACGCACTCGTTTATAAATTCAGAATCATCGGCGCGCTGCTGATTCTTTGCTGTGCGGTTGGCGCCGAGCTGGGCGGCCCTTATATCGCCAAAACCATTATAGACCAGCATCTATCCCCATCGGGCTCGCACGAACTTGCACCGGTCCTCGGGTTGATCGCCATTTATTTAGGACTTTTAATTACCGCGAGCGTCTGCAACTTTTTTCAATCCTACACTTTGCAGTCCACGGCGCTTCGTATCATCAAGAACATGCGGATGGACTTGATGGCGCATATTCAACGGATCCCGCTGCGTTATTTTGACAATACCCCTATTGGCCAGGTTGTATCGAGAATTGCCAATGACACAGAAGCTGTGCGTGATTTGTTCATGAGCTTTATGGCGACATTTGTCGTGAGTATGGTGCAGCTCAGCGGTATTTTTGTAGCTCTGTTCATATTGGATGCTCGGTTGGCGCTGTATTGCCTGCTGCTGCCGCCAGTGTTTGCGCTGATTATGATTATCCATTTAAAGTACTCCAAAATATATATCAGCATCATGCGTGCCCGTCTCAGCGACATGAACGCCATGATCAACGAATCGATTGCGGTTATGCCGATTATTCAAGCCTTTCGCCGGGAAAAAGTGACGCTTGAAGAGTTTGAAGTGATGAACGAGGATCGTTATGTCAATCAGCTCAAGCAATTCAGGGTATTCTCTTTGTCATCGCGAAATATCGTGTCCACGATCGGCAGTTTGGTGACGGCTATGGTCATTTGGTTTTTTGGGAGGGAGTCGCTGCAAACGGCGATTTCATTTGGTGTGTTTTATGCCTTTATCGATTATTTGGGCCGTATCTTCCAGCCGGTCATTGGGATTTTTGACCAATTGACGAATGCTCAGAGGGCGTTTGTTTCCGCAGATAAAGTGTTCGCGATTATGGATATCGAGGGCAAGGAAGTAGAGAACACCGACCAAGTGAGCCGTCCGGAAGGCGCTGTGAAGTTTGACGATGTCACTTTCGCTTATAAAGACGGTGAAGAGGTGCTGAAGCGGATTTCTTTTGAAGCTCGCAAAGGGGAAACTGTGGCGCTGGTCGGCCATACCGGCTCCGGCAAGAGCTCGATCATGAATCTGCTGCTCGGGTTCTATGAGCCCAGCAGCGGGATGATCACGATTGATGGACGTGATCTTGCCGACATGTCCAAGCAAGCGCTGCGCAAGCATATGGGGATTGTTCTGCAGGACCCGTTCCTGTTTGCCGGGGACATTAAATTCAACGTGAGCCTCTATAATGAAGAGATCACGCTGGATCGGGTCAAAAGCGCATTGAGCGACGTCGGCGCAGCGCCCTTCATTGAACAGCTGCCTCATGGCTATGATGAGCAGGTGGTGGAGCGGGGCAGTACGCTTTCTTCCGGTCAGCGGCAGCTCATTTCCTTCGCTCGAGCGCTCGCGTTCGATCCGTCGATCTTGATCCTGGATGAAGCGACCGCCAGCATCGACAGTGAAACCGAGGGGCTGATCCAAAGGGCGCTGAAGGTTGTCAGCGAAGGGCGCACCACCTTTGTGATCGCGCACAGGCTCTCTACGATTCGCGAAGCGGATCAAATTATCGTGCTGCACCGTGGCGAAATCGTTGAGCGCGGCAATCACGATGAGCTTATGGCTCTGCAAGGCCGGTATTACAAGATGTATCAGCTGCAAAAAGGGGAACCGGTTCAGGCAGCTGCTCAGTAATGCGGCTCAGCCTGTCGCTGCTTCCACGCTACTGCGTCGGTTGTCCAGAAGCAATCCGCAGCTCGTTCGCCAAACGGTGAATTTCATCCTTGGATTCCGTGTTGGGCAATAGACTCCAAATGGCAGAAAGTATAGCTATCAGTTTATTGGCATCTTCTGCTTTCATAGTGTACACGCCTCCAATCATGATGGATTCATAGTGCTTCAAGACTCGTTCAAGAACAGAGTCCCATGTTTTTCCCCATTGTAAGAGATAATCAACAGGATCTGTGTGATTGGTGCCTCCCAGGTATTGAGTGACCTGAAAATGTCCCCACAACGTGCCCGTTCCGTTCGGCTGTGCGTTGCTGACACCGAGCTTGCGAGCAGCCAAGTGAACCGCAGCCCGCTCGCACCACATATCGAAGGATAGCTCAAATTGCTCCTTTGTTTTGGCACTGCACAGCTCCAAATGGACGAATCTTTGATTGGCAAATTTTCCGGCTCCATAAGCCAAATAAGCTGGGTTCGCTACTTGAAGTATCTGGGTGGGGTCAATGAATTCATGAACAAAAGCTTCGTTAAAATGTTGTGCTTCATAGGCTCGTTCACTTGCTGCCGTATCTCCCGGGACGGCAGTTTGATGCATCACTACACCTTCATACAGACCGACTCCTGCGCGATATGGTCTTTGCGGCAGTCCAGGGATCCAGTCTATGTTTACAGGATAAAGTTTCAATGGGATTACCTCCTTAAAGTTTTGCTTTTGCAAAACTGACTTCGTAAGCATAAGCTTGAGTTTTGCTTTGACATAAGCTCTATCTACTATATGCTCTATGAATGTAATCTGCTTGTGCGCAGATAGAGTTTTGATCATAATGATAGGCAAAGGATACATTTGGGAGGCTCTGATCGTGAAAACATTTCGAATAGTTGTGGCCGGATGCGGTGTAATGGCAAGAACCTGGGTAGAGTACGCGAGGAGTCGGGAGGATTGCGAGATTGTCGGTCTCGTCGATATTCGAATACAAAGTGCGCAGGAGATGGCTGGGCGATATGGATTGACTTGCGGTCTTTACACCGAAATCGGGGAAGCCATCACCTCGAGCGGGGCAAATCTTGTATTTGATGTGACCATTCCTGAGAGTCACTTTACCCTTACAACAACTGCCCTATCTCTGGGCTGCAACGTATTCGGTGAGAAGCCGATGGCTGTCTCCATCGAGGAGTCGCTGCAGCTGGTGGAAACGGCTCGCAGGTATGGCCGCACGCACGCGATCATGCAAAACCGCCGATATCTGAAAAATATCCGCGCCTATCGCGATATTCTTACCTCCGGCAGCATCGGGCAGCCCGGATTGATTACAGCCGATTTCTTCATCGGCGCCCATTTCGGCGGATTTCGCGATGCCATGCAGAGCCCGCTGATTCTCGATATGGCGATCCACACGTTCGATCAGGCTCGTTTTATAACCGGACAGGATGCGGTAACTGTCTGCTGCCATGAATTTAACCCGGCTGGTTCATGGTATGAGGGGAATGCAGCAGCAATATGCATCTTTGAATTGGCAGACGGGTCTGTATTTAACTATAGGGGCATGTGGTGTGCGGAAGGCGTACCTACTTCTTGGGAGGCAGAGTGGAGAATTGCCGGAAGCAAAGGCACCGCCGTCTGGAACGGAACAAACGCGCCCTTTTATGAAACAGTGATTCCCGCGCAGGAGTATGTGTTTATGAATCAATACCAGCGCATTGAAGTCGAACTGGACTGGAAGGGGCGAGAAGGACATCAAGGCGGGCTGGATGAAATGTTTGCGGCATTGACTCAGCAGCGCAAGCCGGAAACGGACGGAACGGATAATATCAAAAGCATGAAGATGGTATACGGTGCTTTGCAAAGCGCCCGTGATGGCTGCAAGATAAGCTTGTAGGAGGGTCCCCTGGGCTGCTCCCTTTTTTTTGATCAATAAGATACATATCGGATCAAAATTTACTAAATAATAAGTTGACATGATACAAAAAGTATCTTAAAGTAAGATTAGCAGTTACGATACAAATAGTATCATAACCTTCGTCGCTTTCTGGCGAAAAGTAAGAGATGCGTTCAAATGGAGGGGAATTATGGAGATTAATCTTAAAGTGCATTTCAGGCTGATCAAGAGATGGGTATGGTTTATTGCAGCCTTCGTCTTTGTATGCACTTCACTCACAGCGTTGTACAGCACGTCCAAGTATGTACCTGTTTACCAGGCTTCCACCAAGTTGATCTTTTATAAAACCGTTGACCAAGACCTAATGGGTAAGGCGCAAATCGATAATGGGGGCAGCGGCGTTACGCCCGCAATCATGGCTACTTTTAAAGAAATCATCAAAACTCCGGCTATCATGGATAAAGTCGTACAGCGTTATCCGGATTTAAATTTATCCGCCGATCAGCTCATCAATATCATTAATGTTTCCAATGTCAATGATTCGCAAGTGATGACCATCACTGCAGCCAACATTTCCCAAGAAAAGGCAGTGAAAATTGTCAACGCAGTTTTGGACGTTTTTCAAGTAGAAATCCCCAAGATCATGAAGGTTGATAATGTAACGATCTTAAATCGGGCAAAAGTCCAGGATCATCCAATACCGGTGAATAAAAAATCCAATTCAAACATCATGTTAAGTTTTACGGCGTCCTTGATCGTAGCGATCGGTATCATTTTCTTGTTGGATGCTTTGGACGATACGATCAAGACTGATGAAGATATTCATTCTGCCTTTGAAATAACGACTCTAGCAGTTATCCCTTTAATGAAACAAAAAAAATTACGAGCTGACAAAAGGGTTAAAATCAGAAAAAAAACAGAGGAGGTGCCGTATGTCAAAACCATACACTAATTCTGGCATTATGATCCAAAATCCCGACTCTCCTATTTCCGAAGCCTTTCGTTCATTAAGATTTAATCTCGAATCCGTTCAGGATCATGATCTCAAGACGATCACGATTACTTCAGCAGGCCGGGGTGAAGGGAAAACGACAACGGCATTAAATTTAGCAGTTGCGTCTGCGCAAACCGGAAGAAAAGTGCTCTTGCTTGACGCTGATCTCAGAAATCCATCTATCCATCTTTCTTTCGGTATGGACAATACAAAAGGATTAACGAATTTTCTTACAGGTCAGAGTTCAGCGAGAGAGATTATTCGGGACGCTTACCTGGATAACCTGTCCATCATTACATCAGGACCTATATTGCCGAATCCGGCGGATCTGCTGGCATCGAAAGTGCTCAGCTCACTTCTGACCGAATTGAAACGGGATTACGAGTTGATCATTATAGATGCTCCTTCCATTTTACTGCTGACGGATGCCAAGATTATAGCGGCCAAATGTGATGGTGTCCTTCTGGTTGTGAGACACGGGAAAGTGAAACAGAATACAGCAAAGAGGGTTAAAGAGGAGCTTATACTCACTAAATCCAAGCTGATTGGAGTCGTTTTGAATCGAATGAATAACCGGGATGCGGAGTCTTATTTTTAACCATAGCAGGACAAATTGGTTTAAGGAGAGAGGTTTATATCCAATGAGAAAAAAAAGACTCAAATCGCATCGAAGTTTACAGAGTATAGTTGGCGTGCTCGCGCTTTGCTTCACGATCATGGCCGGGTGTGATATTGCTCCTGTAACTCAAAATGCTGTTTCGACGCAGGCAAATACACTGAAAAACATTAAGGTATCCAAGGTCATTATGCAAAAAGTTGGAGATCCGACTGAGCGTGCCGCTGAGGTGCAATCCTCTTTTCAATATGACCTCATAGCGAAAGTGGGCGGAGATGTTGGGCAAATTCTCAAGAAACGCGGGGATTTGGTACAGGCCGATGAAGTGATTATCAAACTGAATTCCAACGAAACCAAATTTCAGAAAGAAATGGCGGCAATTGCCGTCCGTACTCTCCAAGATACTATTCAAAAGACCAAGCAAGGAGCTAAAAAAGACCTGGAAAAACAAAGGCTGGAGCTAAGTAACTCCATTCAGAAAACGGAGCAGGGACTAACGGACTTGTTAAGAAATTACAATAAAATGAGAAATGATTACGATATCGGTTTGGTTACGAAAAATCAGCTCTATCAAACAGAGAGTCAAATGATGAATACCCGAATAGAGCTTGATCAGCTAAAGCAAAGGTTAAACGGGCTAGAGCTTGCAGATTCCGGAACAGAAATGGAAGCACAGCTGAAAAATGCACAATTCTCGCTGCAGCAGGCTGAACAAGCCATAACCAACCTTGATGTAAAGGCTCCGGTAAGCGGTTTGTTGACAGAGATGCCGCTTGAGACCGGGATGTCCTTGAAGATGGGGGCAAATATCGGTGTCATTCTGAAGCTGGATCCCATTAAAATCAAAGCGCAGCTTACCTTAGAAGAAACGAATCGATTAAAAGACAAAAAGGAATTAACCTATTACTTGCCGGGAACAACACAAAAATACAAGGGAAGCATTAGTTACCTCTCCAAGGTTATCGATCCTAAGACGAATGCCTATGAAGTAAATCTGGAAGTCCCTAATAAGGACGTAGCCCTGAAGCCGGGTATGAAAGTAATGATCCAATTAACGGATGAGAAAGATCAAATTGGTTTGACTGTTCCTTCTTACAGCATTGTAAAGGAGGGCGAAGATGCCTATGTATTCGTGCTCGCAGGTGATTCAGTCGAGAAGCGCAAAGTACAGCTGGGCCGGCTGAATGAGCCTTTTCAAGAGGTGATTTCCGGCGTCAAAGAAGGAGAGCGCGTTGTCGTATCAAGCCCCAATCAATTAAAAGATAAGGAAAAGATTGGAGTGACTGAAAATGAAAACTAACTGGAAAAAATCGCTCATCATCCTCATTTTATCAGCCGCTTTGCTCATCCTCCCCTCTGCAACTTTCCATGCGATAGCTGAAGAGGCAGGCGCACTCTCTCCCGGGGCAATTGGCTATCATTTGACGGATTCGATCAAAGTCGAAGTGAAAAGCATACTCAACGAGCAAACGGCAGAAGGAACCCGATTGGCGGCAGTTATTCGTCTTTATAACGAAGGAGCGCGGTTGGATCGGGTTCCGGATTATGAGATTAGGGTCAAGAGCGAGGAAGGCATGATATATATTCTGCGTCCAAGCGCAGCAAACGCCAAAAACATTCAGCCTAAAGCAACGGTTGAACTCAGCTATATGATCATGGTGGACCGCTTTGATACGTTCTCTTTGTCTGAGATTTCATGGCATGAGGTGGATGAATATGTGTATCCGAAGCAGGAAAAGCAGATCCTGACCATCCCTGTTTCTTCCATGGAGTGGAAGGGCCAGAATGGAGTTCTGGCGGATCCAGCGGCAAATAAAAAATGGGCAGAACTCTTTACCCTCCCGATTTTGTCTGCTTCCATTGAATTTTTGCCTGTCAGCTTGGTACAGCAAACTACACCGCAGGGGGTTTCGACGATTGTCGGTTTACTTGCGAGAAACAAAAGCAATTCGGATCAATTGATTCCTGATTTTCATTTCGACGGTAAAACCAGCAAAAAAGTATACATCGGGAAAAGATTGGATCAGGAGACTGATGCACTCAAGCCGGGAGAACAAAGATATCTTTACTTTTCAATCCCTATTGGAAATATGTCCGAGCTAAAAAGCCTCAACATTGTTTCCCAGGAAGAATTTACGGCTGATGATAAAACGAAAACAAAATTCTCCATTGGACGGTTGACGATCAACCTGCCAAGCGGAAGCAGCACCCTCAGCTACTTGAACCAATTGATGCCTTATGAATGGAATAAACCGATCCGGTTTGATCCATTAAACAAGCTGATTCAACCCGGAGTCGACATTTCCATGGTCGATTTGCGTATGCATGAAAGTTCGGGAGGCGGCTTTAAAGCAGCTGTCGCCAAGTTCAAGCTGCAGAACCGCAGTAATAACCCGCTGCCGGTTCCCCGATTTCAGGCAGTGCTCATGAACAGCAGCGGCTCCAAATTTACAGGGACTATTCAGCATACAGATGTCGAAACTCTGATTCCGAATGTTAGCTATATACTTTATTATTCTTTTATTCTCCCTAATACGGAAACAGGCTCATCCTTGGCTATGGAAATTTTGGACGGTGAGACATTCGCCCCCATTAACGTATCGATCGCAGCCTTCAAGACGCAAGTTCGTGAAGAAACCAGCGAGAAAACAAATGCTTTCTATCCGTTTCGTGTGAACCTGAATAATTGGAAGCTGGGATACAATTACATGCAAGGCAATTATACGTATAATGTGATTCTCGATTTGGATATCTCCCTCCAAGAAGAAGCGGTGGTTGATCAAAGCTTTTCTAAACTGAAGGTCGAAGTTGTGGATTCCAAAGGCAAAATAATGGGCACCAAAGCTTTCTCGTTCACCGGTGATAATCGGCTGGTAAGCGGTACCCAGGCATTCTCATTCAGCTTGGATCGACAAGAGTTTTCGCTTTCACTTCGCGTTTATGAATCGATCGATACACCGTTCGGAGAAGCCAAACGACTGATCCAGACACTGAAGTGAATGCTATCACGAAAGTTCATAATCGTTATTTACAACAAATGCATTGTTCGTTATAATGAACACTGACAACATATGGAAGAGCGGTTTGAATGAAAAGGAGGAAAAAAGAAAATGGAAAAAGTAGTGGATCACGAACCAAAAATGTACTCTCGCCCCATGGTAGTAAGTCATCAGCCGATTCGATTTGAAACGACCCAAAGCTGTAACAAAGGCAATGGCGAAGATGATCACTCGGATACAGAAATTGACGGAATTGGCGGGAAACATAAAGTTCCATGATTAAGCAATTTTTCTCAGATGGGTCAATGGTACATTGCCATTGGCCTCAAACTTCAAAAATGCCTTGAAGGGATGCATAATGGAACCTATTTATACTAAAATTGGCGAACATGTGATTGGATTTGTTTGTTATTCAAATACATTTGTTAATTGGATTCGAGCAAACTTCTCGGCTGCAGACTGGGCAAAAGCTGGACCTGATCTCCTCATTCATCTTACAGAGGGGTATGGGATTCCCTTTGTTGATTATAACGTTGAGATAACAAAAGAAGCGGATACCATTTCCTTTCAAAGGGCTGATTATTTGATTGAGGCTGATTTGGATTATCGACGAGCCAAAGTTTCCGTACACGATGAATTGGCTCTAAAGCATGCAATGATGAATGTATACAGCTCCTACCTGGTCTACCATCAGTGGGGTCTTTTAGTGCATTCCTCTTGCGTGATCGATAAAGGGAGAGCGTATATGTTTGCAGGCCATTCAGGAGCTGGAAAATCTACCGCCGCCAAGTTATCGTCCCCTCGGGAGCTTCTTTCAGATGAAGCTACAGTTGTAAAAATCACCCCTGATCAGATAACTGTCTTTAATTCTCCTTTTCGAAGTGAACTTGAAGGATCAGTAGGTGCTGAGTCAAGCGGACCGTTAGGAAGTATTTATATTTTACATCAAGCCATTCACAATAAGAGAGTCTCGCTCAGCAAGTCAAATGGATTTCTTCATTTAATAGATAAAGTTTTTTATTGGTCTCACGGCTCTGAAGAAACAAAGAAAACACTAGGGTTACTACAGAACCTAGTAAACACCGTTCCTATTTACGAGCTTCATTTTCAAAAAAATAATACGTTTTGGGAGCTGATCTCATCATGACGGCGTACATTCGAAAGAATGATTATGAAGCTGTGCAGCTGGATTTGGAATGCATTATCTTAAATACGGATGCTTTTACCGTAATCAAACTGAATGAAGTAGGTGGATTTTGTTGGTCATTGCTTGGTGAAGTCCAATCTATTGATTCCATTGTTCAAGCTATTCGTATGGAATATGAATTCGTCGAGGAATCGGTTGAGCAGGATATCGAAGCCTTTCTGAGCGAATTGATAGAACAGGGACTGGTTGAACATGCCGTATGACTGGATTAATTCGAAGGTACCTATTTGCTGTTAGAGAATACTTGACTTTCAAAGACATTCAGAGAACCTACAGTTTAATCACTCCATACATGCTGCAGCACTGGAAGGTGTATGCAAGCCTCTTTTTCCTGTTATTCGTAGATATCGCTCAAACATTGGCATTTTCATGGTTTTTTGGAAACTTGACAGACGCTGCTATTCAAAGTAACTTCACTCGCATGAAATGGTTAATTCCAATAGGTGCTGTCTTTGTTATCCTTAATATTTCTTCGACTTATTTGAATACAGTTTTACAAACCATCGCAACAACTGCTGTGAAGAGGGATTTTTCCGCCCAATTATTTAAGCATATATTGCTTTTACCGGGAAAGAATATTTCCAACCACCATTCCGGTGAGCTCATGGCACACTTTTCCAATGACATTCATAGTATTGACGGTGTTATCGGCAGAAGCCTGATTAACCTTCTAAGACTCCCCTTAATCTATTTGGCCGTTTTAATATATTTGATGAAGATTAGTTGGAAATTAGCACTTATATGCGTACTAGTCGCCCCGATTGCTATGCTATTTGGTGTAATCTTCGGATTATTACTCCGTAACAACGGCAGATTGATTCATAGCCTGATAGGAAATATCAGTACTTTGCTCAATGAAACATTTCATGGTTTGTATGTTATTCGTTCATTCCTCCTGGAAAAATCGATATTCTCCAAATACACCGATAAAAATCAAGAGCTTTACTTTTTAGAATTAAGTAATGCCAAACTCCGAGGATGGTTTCGTGCAGGAGGTAAGGCTGTTTCTTTAATAACTTTTCTGGTAAGCCTTTGCTTGGGCTCTTACTATGTCTCCATAAGTATTCTATCTGTGGGCGCATTACTAACTTTTATTAACCTGGTTAATCATTTGGTCTATCCGCTAACAGAGCTTGCCGGACAATGGGCGGGTTTTCAAAGGTCGGCTGCGGCTACGGAACGTTTGATAAAAATAATGGAGCAGCCCATAGAATCTACGGATTTACCTGAAGCTATCCCCTTCAGAACTATGGTTAAGTCTATTCAATTCCGGGACATCACGTTTAGTTACAATGGGAGCAATAACGTTTTTGATCATTTAAATGTACAGTTCCCTGCCGGTAAGACTGTTGCCATAGTTGGCCTCAGCGGGGCGGGGAAAACGAGTTTGTTTAATCTGCTCCTGGGTCTTTACAAACCTCAGTCGGGCACAATTCTCATAGATGATAAATCCATTGAACATTTCTCGCCTTCCGAACTAAGGAGTTATTTTGCTCATGTCCCTCAGGAAACTTTTCTTTTTGGCAGTAAGATCAGGGAAAACCTCATATTAGCTCGAGAGGGCATTACGGAAATGGAAATGATTCAAGCTGCAAGGGCTGCCAACATTCATCAGTTCATTGAATCTCTTCCGCATGGTTATGACACTGAAATTGGAGAACGAGGGGTAAGATTATCCGGCGGACAAAAACAACGTATCGCTATTGCCCGCGCAGTATTAAAAAATGCACCGATCCTCCTGCTGGATGAGGCTACCTCCGCTTTGGACAATGAGACAGAGCATCTAGTAAAGGAAGCCCTGCACAGATTGATGGCTGGGCGCACAACTCTTATCATTGCCCATCGATTATCGACCGTTCAGCAGGCTGATTCCATCATTGTCATGGACAAAGGGAAAATTGTCCAAACAGGACGCCATGATGATTTAATTCTGGAGAATGGACTGTATCGCAGCTTAAATCGGGAGGGATTTCAGAAAAAGGGAGAGCTCGTTGATCGTCTCTTTGATACAAGTGTTATATGATCCACGAATTGACAGGGCTAGATTAAAAAATTGGGAAAACGATTGACAGTATATATAGATCATGATACTCTTAGAATGTTCTTTATAAAGAACGTAACATCCTTAATCTAATTCTTTAAAAAGAACATATGAGCAAAGGAGGACACAATGAGCGCCATAGCAGGAATAATGAATTTAAATCAAGATCATGTAAATATAGAGCATGGCGAAATAATGATGACGGCCTTGCAGAAATATCCCGCCAATGATGTTCAAACATGGCACCAGGAGAAAATCTTCTTAGGCTGCCATGCACAATGGATCACACCCGAGTCGATTGGGGAACAGCTTCCTTATTATGATCATGTAAGAAGGTTGGCAATTACAGCTGACGCGATCATTGATAATCGTGACGAATTATTTCAGAGATTACAAATAGAGCGAGACCGAAGAGCAGGGATGCCAGATAGTGAGTTAATTTTACTGGCCTACCACAAGTGGGAGGAAGATGTTCCAAAGTATTTGGTAGGTGATTTTGCCTTCATGATTTGGAACGAGAGGAAGCAACAACTTTTTGGAGCCAGGGACTTTTCAGGAGGCCGAACTCTATATTTCAATCGCAGTCAACGGAACTTTTCATTTTGTACAGTCATAGAACCTCTATTATCATTACCTTATATGCAAAAAGAGCTTAATGAACAATGGCTTGCTGAATATTTGGCTATATCTTCTGTGGTTGATACCGTAGATGCTACAATAACACCTTATACACATATCAAACAAGTACCTCCAGCTCATAGCATTTCGGTAATTGGAGATGATATTACGCTGACGAGGTATTGTAAGCTAACTTCTGGAGATCGGTTAAAACTAAAGTCTAATGAGGAATACGTAGAAGCTTTTCAAGAGGTCTTTCAAAAAGCTGTAAAATCACGTTTGCGCACTTTTCGTGGGATAGGGGCTCACTTGAGCGGGGGGTTAGATTCCGGCTCAGTTGTTAGCTTTGCTGCAAAAGCCCTAAACAAGGAAAACAAACAGTTACATACTTACAGTTATATCCCTTCAAATGATTTTAAAGATTACACAGCTAAACATGTAATGCCTGATGAAACACCTTTTATTCAATCAACCGTGCAGTATGTAGGAGGAATCAAAGATCACTATTTGGATTTTGAGGGAAAAAATTCCTTTTCGGAAATCGATAGCATGCTGGAAATGCTGGAGATGTCCTACAAGTTCTTTGAAAACTCTTTCTGGATAAAAGGAATATTCGAAAAGGCCCAGGAGCAAGGAATCGGAGTATTGTTAAGTGGTGCGAGAGGAAACCTGAGTATATCTTGGGGATCAGCTTTAGACCATTACGCTATGCTTTTAAAGAAAATGAAATGGATTCGCCTCATCCAGGAAATGCATCAATACAGCCAAAAGGTGGGAGGCGCCAGATTACGGAGGTTGCCAGTTGTTACAAGAGTTGCATTTCCATTCATTGAACGGATTTTTCCAACAGAATTACCCTATACCTTTCCCACGTTAATTAACCCGAAATTTGCAAAGAGGACTGGCGTTTTTAATAAGCTTAAAGAAAATGGGTTAGGCCAAACAGGATGGTTTTCCACAACCAATATATATGAACAAAGAATCAGGCATTATGAAGATGTTTTTCATTGGAATGCTACCAATACACTGACAACGAAATTATCATTACATTATTCGATATGGCAGCGCGATCCAACCAATGATATCCGTGTGATCCGTTTTTGTTTATCTGTACCGGAAGAACAATATGTTCAAAATGGCCTTAGTCGGGCTCTTATTCGAAGATCCACCGAAAATTATTTACCTGATAAAGTTAGGTTGAATCAACATTATTTTGGAGTTCAAGGTGCTGATTGGCTTCATCGGATGACGCCATATTGGGATGCATTTATAGATGAAGTTCAGCAGCTTAGCTCAGATCAAAGAGTATTAGAATTTATGGATGGAGATGTGCTAAAGACGGCCCTGGTAAAGGCAAAGCGAGAAGGAGCACGACCCGAGCATGCCACTGATCCTGATTATAGAATTTTAATGCGTAGTCTAATTGTGTATAGATTTATGAAAAAATTTGCTTGAAAGGAGGTGATAATATGAAAAAAACATGGGAGAAACCACTATTAGAGGTGCTTGATGTCAATATGACAATGCTTGATCCGCAAGTTGGAGATCACCTTGATCATTCTTATCCATCGAAAACTCCTACATCATTGTTGACTTATAGCTAAGATTGAGTTTACTCAGTCGTGAGTCTACTTGGAAAACATACATATAGAACCTTGTAGATGGCTAGTTTTTTAGGGTTTATACTGTTAAAGGCCCTTATACATCAACAAGCGTATAAGGGCCTTTACATAACCACAGATATATATTGGAGTGACAATAATGATAGAAGTTGAGAAAAAATTAGGATACAAAGCCTTTGGTTTAACAATATTAAGTGAAATTAATTTACCCGAATTAACAAAAATAAGTCATGATATGGAAGGTATAGATATTGAAATATTAATTAAAGAAGATATAACCGGAACTTTTTTTGAGCTATCTGATAACCCCAATAAATTTGTAGTTAAAGAAAATTTAGTTATGTTTCATCTTCCCAAAATCGCAACGTTTTCGATCCGAGATGGAAATACGATAACAGTTTCACCAATGAAAGAAGCAGATGAGGACGAGATTCGATTGCTTATTCTCGGAACATGTATGGGTGCCTTATTGATGCAGAGAAGAATATTTCCGCTGCATGGCAGTGCAGTCATTATTCATGGAAAGGCATATGCGATTATAGGAGAATCAGGTGCAGGCAAGTCTACCCTGGCATCAGCGTTCCTAAATCAAGGTTTTCAACTTCTAAGTGATGATGTGATAGCTATATCACTCTCGGAGAGTGACCATATTCCAATGGTTACTCCATCTTATCCTCAGCAAAAGCTATGGCAGGATAGTTTAGATAACTTTGGCATGGAGAAGAGTCAATACCGCTCTATTTATGGCAGAGAAAACAAATATTATATCCCGGTTATCTCCAAATACTTTACGGACCCGGTACCCCTTGCAGGCGTGTTTGAGCTAATGAAAACAGAGAATCAAGAGATAGAAATTCGTAGAATCGAAAAACTTGAACGATTCCATACCCTTTTCTGCCATACCTATCGTAATTTATTTATCCCTCATTTAGGGTTAACGGACTGGCACTTTAATATCTCTGCGAGTATTGTAAGGCAGATTGATCTGTTCCAATTACGCAGACCGGTTTCCAGCTTTTCGGCTCCTCAATTAGTATCAGTCATATTGGAAACATTGAATATGGAGGGAATAGATCATGATCAATAATCAAACGATTTCGCTGCAAGATTATAAGATTCAAGGTAAAGGGAACATCGTAAGCGATATGGGTGGAGAAAAAGTGATGCTGAGCGTACATAATGGAAAGTACTACAACTTAGGTAAAATCGGGGGAAGAATATGGGAGTTGATGGAAAGTCCAATCCAGGTGGCGCAAGTTGTCACGACTTTAATGTCTGAATATGAAGTAGATCAAAGTGAATGCGAGGAGCAAGTAATTTCCTTTATAGAGCGATTATCAAGGGAAGGTTTAATTGAATCCGGAGAAGATCATGGCCATTCTAAATAAAGCAAGAAAGTTTATTTCATTAGATAAGGAAACGATGTTTTTATTTGCAGAGACTTTTATTTATCTGGGATGGGCGCGCATACTCATTTCGTTGCCATTTTCAAAAATTGCGCCTTCTTTGGGTGCTCAAATGGAAGAAACGACAAATGCGGTACATGCTAGGAAGAAAACGGAATTGATTAAGGTACATCAAGCCATTCAGATTATTAGTCAACATACATTCTGGGAAAGTAAATGTCTGGTTAAGGCTATAGCAGCTCTAAAAATGCTTGAAAAGCGTCAGATCGAAAGTACGCTTTACTTGGGAACGGCCAGGGATGAATCGGGAAAAATGATTGCTCATGCCTGGCTTCGCAGCGGTCCGTACTATATTACGGGAGCGGAAGGTATGGAACGATTCTCGGTTGTTGGCAAATTTGCAAAATATAGTACCGATTAAGGAAATGAAGGAGATAATAATGGATAACGACTTCCGATTGGATGTGTCGCACTTTCCTAAAGAATTAACACTATTACTTTCAATCATGAAAATGGAAAAAGGGGAAAGCTTGCCTTCACACATTAAACAATGGGTAGACGAAATCGATTGGGACTACTTTCTTACGCTTGTGAGTCATCATCGAGTTTATCCAGTTATTTACAAAAAACTCCGGAACATAGATGAAACTTGGATTCCAAATTATGTTATTCAAACCTTGCGAATCGATTATCAAAAAAACACCTTTCAAATGCTTCAGTTAAGTGCAGAAATGGAAAATCTATGCAAGCTGTTCAGCGAGCCCAACATCCGTTGTCTGATCCTGAAAGGACCAGTTCTCGCTGCCGATCTTTATGGAGACATTTCCCTTCGAACCTCCCGTGATTTAGACATCTTGATACCCATATATGATTTGGACCATGCAGAGGAGCTGCTTGGAAGGTTGGGTTATGTAAAAGTCGAGTATCCCTCAACCATATTGAATGACTGGAAATGGAGGCATCATCATGTTACCTTTTTCCACTACGAAAAGAGGGTTACACTCGAAATTCATTGGAGATTAGGTCCTGGTCCCGGGAAAGAGCCCGGTTTTAATGAATTGTGGGAAAGAAAGAGGGTTGCCACGATTACCAGTAGTCCTGTCTATTATTTGGGGAGAGAAGATTTATTTTTCTTTCTGGTTTCTCATGGCGCCCGTCACGGCTGGTCACGACTACGCTGGTTAGCCGATATTGATCAAGCTTTAAAACAAAGTATTAATTTTGAAAATTATTCCCTTCTACTTAAGAAATTTAAACACCTTCATATAGGGGCGCAAGCAATTATTTTAGCTTCACAGCTCTTACTTACTCCGTTAACGTCAGAAATGAAAACGATAACCGGAGGAAAGCATGCTAGGCGTTTAGCCCAAGATGCACTTTTTTATATTCATCAAATGGTAAATCTGCATTCAATTCATGTACCAGAAGATGTCTCAAAATATCATAAGCGTCATTTATTTTCATTGATGTCATATGAGAACAAAATGTTATTCATAATGAGTTTCTTTTATCCTTATCCGGAGGATGCTGAAACCTTGATTCTGCCTAAACGTTTGCACTTCCTTTATTTTCCATTGCGCCCCATCTTATGGGTCTGGAGAAAAACAAAAAAGTTTGCTTTAACTTAGGAGGAATACAATGGTACATATCCTATACTTCACCAAACAAATGCATTCCTTCGCCGGTAAAATCCTATATGTAAATCTTTTTGGTATGATGTTCATCAGTCTTCTTAACGGGATAGGATTCTTCTTATTAATCCCTTTGCTCAATATAATCGGAATTATGAATATAAATGCTGGAATTGGCTCTTATTTGAGAGTTTTTGAACCCTTGAAAGAATTTCCGAAGTCGGTGAGCCTCATTCTTATTTTAGGAATATTTATCTTACTAATTGTAGGTCAAAGTCTTATACAACAGAATCTAAGTCTTCGAGATGTAAGGATTCATACCGGATTTATTAATCATGTAAGATTAGAGACTTATCGCGCTTTATTACTAGCTAACTGGGATTTTTTTATCAAAAAAAGAAAATCGGACCTCATCAATTCGATGACCGAGGAACTGGGACGAGTTACGTATGGGACCTATGTCTTTTTGCAGTTCCTGGCTTCTTTTGTGTTTACCTTAATCCAAGTGGGTATCGCTTTTTGGTTATCCCCAAAGATGACCCTCGTTGTTGTAGGCTGCGGTTTGGCCATTTTGCTTTTTTCCCATACCTTTGTTAAAAGATCAAAAAAGCTGGGAAATCAAACATCTGAACTATCACGCAGTTATATCGGAGGCATTACGGATCATTTTAATGGCATTAAAGATATAAAAAGTAACATGCTGGAAAAGTCGCGCATTCATTGGCTGCAGGACTGGTGCCAAAAGATAGGACTGGAAAGGTACGAACACGCTTGGGTAGGAACGAAATCACAGCTTTATTATAAAATCATGTCTTCCCTGATTATTGCAATTTTTATTTATTTATCCTTCTTCCTTTTACATGCTCAAGGAGAGCAATTGTTGCTCGTTATTCTTATATTTTCCAGGCTATGGCCGCGTTTTGCAGGGATTCAGTCCAATTTAGAGCAAATCGCCGCGGCTATACCCGCATTTAAGTCATTGATGGACTTACAAAAAGAATGTTTTGAATCAAGGGAATTAAAGAATGAGACTCACGACTTTACGAATGTGAGGCCCATCCAAATTGAGCATGGTATTGAATGTCGAAATGTGTGTTACCGGTATAATCGAAACGAATTGGTCCATGCGCTCCATGATATTAATTTACGAATTCGTTCCAAGCACATGACAGCGATCGTTGGCCGCTCTGGTGCCGGTAAAAGTACCTTGATTGATATCCTCATGGGTCTTCTGCAGCCGGAAAGCGGGCAAGTGTTGATAGATGAAGTCTCCCTGACAAGTGATAATCTACTTTCATTGAGGAAATCCATCGGCTATGTACCGCAGGATCCGCTATTATTTAATGGAAGCATAAGAGAGAACTTGATGTTGATTGAACCAAACGCAACTGAAGATCAACTGTGGGAGACACTTCAATTTGCTGCAGCAGCTGATTTTGTAAAAAGGCTGCCCAAAGGGCTTGATACACTTCTAGGTGACAGGGGAGTAAGGCTTTCAGGTGGAGAACGCCAGCGAATTGTTTTAGCACGGGCCATGCTGCGAAACCCCTCTATTCTGGTTCTGGATGAAGCAACAAGTGCATTAGACACAGAGAATGAAACCAAAATTCAAGAGGCGCTTACTCAATTAAAAGGCAAGATAACGATAATTGTTATTGCGCATCGTTTATCTACTATACGCAATGCTGACCAAGTTATTGTTTTAGACCAGGGAGTAATTGTTCAAAATGGAGGGTTTACCCAACTCGCTGGTGAAAGGGGTGGGGTGTTCTCGAATTTATTAGGAAGCCAGATCCACGATCCGAATATGATTGCCTGAATTTTGTGTTGACATGTTCACTATAAAGAACTACTATAAGGGAAGGGAGTGCGTTAACAGCTAATGTTTGATGCTAACAGGTGGAAACACCTTTCTTTTTTTGAATAGGTGTTCTTTATAGAGAATTTCTGATTGCGATCTCTTGAAGGGAGAATTCAAAATGATTACACAGCATCCCCCTAATAAAATCCCAAAGATTATTCATTACTGTTGGTTTGGAGGGAAAGAAAAGCCTGCCATCGTAAAGCAATGTTTAGCCAGCTGGGAAAAACACTTATCCGGGTATGAATTCATGGAGTGGAATGAAAAGAATTTTGATATAAACAGTAATTCATATGTCAAACAAGCATACGCTGCCGGAAAATTTGCCTTTGTCAGTGACTATGTCCGAGTGCATGCTTTATATTATATGGGTGGAATTTACCTGGATACCGATGTAGAAGTATTCAAGCGATTCGATGATTTATTGCACCACGAGTCCTTCTGGGGATTTGAACAGGAAAATTACATTGCGACAAGCACCATTGGATCGGAGAAGGGAAACATCCTGATCCTTATTTTTCTGGATTCTTATCAACATAAGAATTTTTCACGTGAAGATGGAAGCTTAGATTATTTAACCAATGTTGCTATTATAACTCGAATTTTAGAAAACATGGGAATCCGGTCCAATGGTGAATATCAGGAAATCGATGGATTGGGAACATTCTATCCGCAAACTTATTTCTCCCCTTATGACTATATCAACAGCAGGAAATTTATAACGGAGCACACCTATACGATGCACCATTTCTATAAGAGCTGGTTACCGAGCACAGCTAGAATAAAGAGCCATATCAAGCTAATACTCGCAAAGGTTATAGGCGGCCATAATATTGCCAGATTAAGAGGGTTTTTAAAATGAACATTCTAAAAAAGATCGTTACAACACTAATCTCAGAATGTCGCAGCAGGGGAAGTTATTATACAGCGGTTATGAATATTTCACATGCAATAGGTATTTTAAGAGGTTTCCTGAATAAGCTGCTTTATTTTAAGAGCATTAAATCCTCGATTTTTTCTCTCCAGGCGAACAGCAGAATAGAGGTTTTCAGTAAACACGCAAAAATCGAGATCGGGAAATTTGTTTTTATAAGGAAAAATGTAAGCATCAGAGTCGACGATGATGGAGAGCTGCAAATCGCTGACAAAGTATTCATTAACGATAATTGCACGATTAATTGTGCATCCCGGATTTCGATTGGTAGAAATACTAAGATAGCCCCGAATGTATGCATCAATGATCATGATCATAATTACAAAAATGCGGACAAAGGCCATCTCGTCAAAGGAGAGGTAGTCATTGGGGAAAATGTATGGATTGGTTCAAATGCAGTGATATTAAGGGATACTTTCATTGGAGATAATGCTGTTATTGCAGCCGGAAGCGTTGTGAAGGGGAATGTTCCTGCTAACACTTTATTTATCAATAAAAGGGAAAAGAGCTACATACCATATGCTGCTTCTTTGTGAGGAATGATATGAAAACCAAGATCTTGATTTCGGTTTATGATATGGAAATTGGCGGGATTGAAAGAAGCTTAATCAATATGCTGGAGAGCTTTAATTACGATAAGTATGAAATTGACTTATTAATCTGCAATCATACGGGAGACTTTCTAGGATTAATACCTGATAAAGTTAACGTTTTGCCGCAAAAACCGAAGTATACCGTGTTCAGAAAACCGCTCCTCCAATGTTTGAAGGAAGGGCATATCTCAACAACGATCATAAGAGTTCTTTGCAAAGCTGCAGCGGGTGTGAAGGCAAGACTCAGAAACTTGAAAGAAGGCTCGGGTTATATTCAAATGCAGCTTACTTTAAAGTATTCGTCCTATGTACTGCCAAGGCAAAAGAAGAAATATGACATTGCCATCAGTTACGCGTGGCCGCATGATATTGTAGCAAATAAGGTGACAGCCGACAAGAAGATCGCCTGGATCCATACAGATTATAGTGAACTGGAAATTGATAATAAACTTGACCTCGATGTTTGGAGCGAATTTGATCATATCGCATCCATTTCAGATGCATGCACGAAGGCATTTTTAACGAAATATCCTTCTTTGGAAAATAAAATAATTCTGATTGAAAATATAACTTCCCCTAAGTTTATTCAAAAAATGGCCGAAGATTATATTCAATTAAACGTAACAAACAATCAAGCTTTTAATATTGTATCCGTTGGAAGATTATCTTTTGTGAAGGGATTTGATATGGCAGTTGAAGCATTAAGGATCCTGCATGATAAAGGGCTGACTGAAATAAAGTGGTTCATAATAGGCTATGGTGGATTTGAATCCGAACTTAAAGAGTTAATCGCACAAAATAATCTGGAAGACAGCTTTTTACTCTTAGGAAAGAAAACAAATCCATACCCATACATAAAAGCATGTGATTTATATGTTCAGCCATCCAGATATGAGGGTAAAGCAGTAACAGTTACAGAAGCGAAGATCTTAGGAAAACCTATATTAATAACAAATTATCCGACAGCAAGCAGTCAGATCGAAGATGGCATAGATGGAGTTACTTGTGATTTAAGTGTTGTAGGAATAGTAGACGGAATAGAAAGATTATATAGAAGCCATGAATTTAGAAATGCACTAATAGACTATTTAAAGGATCAAGATTTCAGCAATACCTATGAATTGAATAAGTTGGAACTGTTAATGGGGGGGTGATGGGGTAATGAGTCAGAAAGTAAGTGTGATCATACCGGTTTACAATGCTGAGAGATACATTGCTTCTTGTTTGGAGTCCCTATTAAGTCAGACGCTGCAAGAGTGTGAGTTTATATTTATTAATGACGGTTCTAAGGACAATAGCAGGCAAATTATTGAGAAATACCAGAGGGCAGATCAAAGAATAAAGTTGATTAACCAAGAAAATGAAGGCGTCAGCTCTGCAAGAAATGTGGGGTTAAATGAAGCTGCCGGTGAATATATTGGCTTTGTTGATGCCGATGATTATATTGAACATGAAATGTATGAAACATTATATAACGCTGCAAAACAAAGCAATTGTGATGTTGTCATTTCTAATTTTGAGAGTGAACTTGAGGGTCATAAGGTCATTACCAGATATCCGTTTCCGATCGAGACGGTACTAAAGAAAGATTTCCTAGAAGAGGAAATATTGCCGTACTTTCTTAAGGCAGATAACTTAAATACAGCATGGAACAAAATTTACAAAACGGAAGTTATAAAAGAAAACCATATAAAATTTCCAAGCAAGGTAGCTTTAGGGGAAGACGGAATATTTAATATGAAATTCTTTAGCCACGCTAACTTAACGAAATATATCGATTATACGGGATATCATTATCGGAAAGTAACCGGAAGTGCAACCAGAAACTTATCAGAAAAGGATTATTTCAAAAGGGCATTAGAAGTTTATCATTTGGAGTTGCCAGAGGTATATGACGGGAAAACGGATCGAGTAAAAATGCGGCAGTTCAAGTCGATCAAATTAATAAATAGTGTGATGTCTTATATCCATCTTTATTTCACTCCAACCAAAGAGGTAAGTTTCGGCAAGAGGTACATTTACGTAAAAAATATGATAGGCAATCAATATGTTCGAGAGGCTTTGCCCATCTATTATAATGAAATTTACCATTCTTTAGGCAGATACGAAAAATTTATTGCAGACAAGATACGGAATAAATCCATCCTTGGATTATATTGTGCAGTTGCTTATAGCAGAGTGAGAAATGGAGGAATTTAAATGAAAATTATGATGTTTGCTCATGGTGGTAGCCTGAATAGAGGCTGTGAAGCTATCGTTCGCTCATCGACTTCTCTAATTAAAGAGAAAATCAATGGTGCCAAGGTATATTTAGCTTCAGGAAAGCCTGAAACGGATAAAATCATTTCGAAATTAGATGGGATCTATGATGGTTCTAGCCGCGGTATTAAGAAGTATTCCTATGATTGGTTTCTTTCCTCGGTTAAAGTGAAGCTCTTTCATGATGAAACTTATGCGCTTGGCAAAATTCACAGCAATATTGTTAAACACATACCTAATATGGATGTTTGTTTATCGATAGGTGGAGACAATTACTGTTACGGAGAGCAACCTGGTTGGTATGAGATCAACAGAAGAGTAAAAGCACAAGGGAAGAAGTTAGTTTTATGGGGATGTTCTGTCGGTCCTGAAGATATGTCTGCAAGAAAACTGGAAGATTTGAAATTGTTTGATTTAATTCTTGCTCGAGAAACACTGACTTTCAATTTGCTCAAAAGCAAAGGGCTTAATAATGTTAAATTATGTGCAGATTCAGCATTTACTATGGAGAAAGAAGAATTAGAACTACCCACAGGATGGCTGGAGGGTAACACATTAGGTCTTAACTTCAGCCCCTTAGTATGGAAGAGAAATACGAAATCTCAACAAGCGGTAAGAGACCTTATCACTCATATCTTAGATACGACTGACATGTCAATTGCGCTTACCCCCCATGTGATGGAAGGTGGCAATAATGATTATGAAGTCCTTCATCATTATTACGAGGAGTTTAAACACACAGGCAGAGTGATCCTCTTACCCAATCATTTAAATGCTACTCAGTACAAAGGATATATCTCCAGAATGAGATTCTTCATTGGAGCTAGAACCCATGCAACTATAGCGGCATACTCCAATTTTGTTCCGACTATGGTATTAGGTTATAGCATCAAATCCAAAGGCATATCAATGGATATTTTTGGAGAAGAAAAGCTGGTACTTGGTATTGAAGAAATATCAGATAGTAACAAATTGAAAAATAAGTTTAATGAAATGGTTAGAGGAGAGGAGGAAATCAGGCAGAAACTTCAACAAGCAATACCGAATATTAAGCAAATGTCCTACAAAGCAGTCGAATATCTAGATAAGCTAGTCCAATAAAGATTGAGGTATATGATGAAAACAAATTTACTTTTTATTATGCCAAACTTAACTTCGGGCGGCGGAGAGAAAAGTTTGGTGACGTTGCTAAGTAAGATAGATTTGAATCTATACAATGTGGATTTGTTCTTATTAAATCATAGCGGATTGTTTATGGATTTTATTCCAAAGGGGGTACACCTTCTACCTATAGCAGAAACTCATCATTTATTTACTTTACCGTTGTTTCAATCACTAAAGAAACTCTTGCTAAAAGGAAATGGATTATTAGCCTATAACAGGATCATGTTTTCTTTAAGGAACAGAAATGTCAGTAATACATCTAAAAGAGAACAGTATAGCTGGAAATATATTGCTAAATCGTTAGAAAAGATACAGAAAAAATATGACGTTGCGATTGGTTTCTTAGAAAAAACATCTACCTATTTTTGTATAGACAAAGTAGACGCAGCTAAAAAGATAGGATGGGTGCATATAGATTACGATCAGTTAGGAATGGATTCCCAGTTTGATCAAGTGTATTTTCAAAAGCTGGATCATATAGTTACGGTATCGGAAGAGTGTGCCAATATACTTGAAAATAGATTCCCTGATCAAAAAAATAAGGTGGAAGTTATCTATAATATTGTATCGCCATCGATGATAAATGAAATGGCCAATCAAGATAATCTCAATGTATATGATAAAAAAGATAATGAAATTATCATTCTTTCCATAGGCCGGTTACATTATCAAAAGGGCTTTGAGATGGCTGTTGAATCCTGCAAGAAACTCATAGATCGAGGCTACAAAATAAAGTGGAATATTATAGGGGACGGTGAAGAAAGGGGAAAACTAATGGAACTAATTGAAGAATACCATTTACATAACCACTTTAAATTATTAGGTCTGAAGTCGAATCCGTATCCGTATATAAAGCAAGCTGATATTTATGCCCAAACCTCAAAGTTTGAAGGGAAATCGATAGCTATCGATGAGGCGAAAATTTTGAACAAACCCATACTTGTCACGAATTTCAGCACTGCTAAGGACCAGATTAATGACGGGACGGATGGGCTGATTATTGATATGAACGCGGATGCTATTGCAGTTGGAATTGAGAAGTTGATTAACGACACTAATTTAAGGAAAAAGTTAACCTTAAACTTAGCGTGTTTAAAAAAAGGAACTGAAGAAGAAATCGATAAGTTTTATGGACTTCTAAATAGGTGAGGGCTATGAGAAAAAAGGTACTCTTTATAATGAACAACTTAAGCTGCGGTGGGGCCGAAAAAGCACTCATCTCATTATTAGAAACCATGGATTATTCGGTGTATGATGTGGATTTGTTTCTATTTAAACATGAAGGATTATTCCTTAGCAAAATCCCGGAACAGGTCCATTTGTTGGAAGAACCACCCGAGTATAAGTACTACGATATGTCTATAAAAAAAGCTGTTCTAGACTGCCTCAAAATAGGAAGGCTAGATATCGCTTTATCAAGGGCAATTGCCGGTTATATGTTTAAAAGTAAAAAAAATAGAGTTAGATGTGAGCAGAGGGTTTGGAAGTATATATCGAAATCTTTAAAAAACATTGATAAAAAGTATGATATAGCCGTTGGATATCTAGAAAATAATCCGATTTATTTTTGCATAGACAAGGTAAATGCCAATAAAAAAATAGGATTTATACATAATGATTATGACAAGTTAGGCATGGATCCTCTTTTGGATCAAAAATATTTTGAAAAATTAGATCATTTGGTAACGGTATCAGAAGAATGCGGGAACATCTTAAAAAACAGATTTCCTATATATCAGCATAAGGTAGAAGTTATGCACAATATTGTTTCTCCTGCAACGATAAACAAATTGTCATTTGAACAGGTAAATATGAAGGATAAAGTAATCAAGTTGGTTTCTGTGGGAAGGTTAAATTATCAAAAGGGTTTTGAGTTGGCTATTGAAACATGCAAAGAGCTGGTTCAAAATGGTTACCCGGTCAAATGGTATATCATTGGTGAAGGAGAAGAAAGAGGCAAACTGGAGAAAATGATAGACGACAATAACCTTCAAGGAATTGTAATCCTTTTAGGAATTAAAGAAAATCCATATCCCTATATTAAAGAAGCGGATATCTATGTTCAGCCCTCCAGATTTGAAGGGAAATCCATAGCCATTGATGAAGCAAAGATCCTTCAGAAGCCTATAGTGGTAACGAATTTTAATACGGCTAAAGATCAAATTAAACATAATGAAAATGGAATAATTGTTGATATGAACTCCAGATCGATTTTTGAGGGAATTACAATGTTAATAGACGACGAAGAGCTGAGAAATCTTTTGAAAAATAATTTATCCAATGAAGAGTTAGGAACAGAGTCTGAAATAAATAAATTATATACAATATTTGAGAAGAAAGGACAGATGATGTGATTATTCAAATAATAAGTCTTGTGCTGCTGAGTATAGTGACAGTAGTCTTACTAATCGATATTGTCCCTATAAGTAAGGATTGGTTAAGCAGGATTCATATTGGAAGATATCAGGATAAACATACATGGAATAAGTCCATTACCAACATAGGCGTCAAGTGGTTAAATACTACACCGAAGATTAAAGTTACAGATAATATAAGATTGGTTGCCATCGATATGCTTAAAGGAAATTATTCGAAATGCGCCATACAGCATTGGCAAGAAGCATCGTTATTATTAGGATTATCGGAGTATTTAAAAAACAATGACGATAAAGAAGTCAAACAGGAAATCATGAAGTTTATGAAATCGAAGTTTGATCGTCATGGCCAATGGAACGACAAGCCCAAGAATGTGGATGCGGCCATACTGGCTTACGCAATAATGAAGTTGGATTTTATCGATAAAGATCGATATAAAGCTGCGTTGGATTATACCTGGGATTTGATTAAAGAACACTTAGGCCATGACGGTACAGTGGAATATAGAAAGTTTATGAAAAGCTATCGATATGTGGACACAATAGGTTTTATTTGCCCTTTTTTAGTCGCCTATGGTACTCGCTACAGCAAGGATGAATGTGTCGACTTGGCTGTAAAGCAAATAAAAGCGTATGAAGAGTATGGCATGTTGGAGGGCCATTATATTCCAACCCATGCTTATCAATTAGAGAATAAAGTGCCTCTTGGGTTATATGGATGGGGTAGAGGGCTAGGTTGGTTCGCCATAGGTCTTATAGATGCATGGAATGAATTGCCGAAAGGCCATACCTATAAACCTGTCTTAGAATTAAGTGTAAAAAAATTCGCAAAATCTGCTATGGTATTTCAACAAGAGCATGGCACATGGAACTGGACGGTAACGAGGGGGGAATGTAGACCAGACTCTTCAGCTACAGCTACTTTAGGTTGGTTTATGTTAAATGCTTCTAAGATCGAGGGGATTTCCGAGAAATGCTTGGAGAGCGCAGATAAAGCTATTCATTACTTGATGAGAGCAACAAGAAGAGATGGAGCGGTAGATTTTTCTCAAGGCGATACGAAAGACATAGGCGTATATTCCATGTTATTTAATATATTGCCTTTTACGCAAGGCCTTTGCATTAGAATTATGAATTCCTATAACAATCCTAAGGTTGTGTAGAAGATATGGTAAAACGGATAATCTGTTTTTGTAGGGCCAGAATTAGAAGAGATTTGGTTAGAAGATTATATCAAGATGGGGATGAGTATAGTCAATAACTGTTCTATTCAACCTGGGGTCATTTTTGACTACTCTCATTGCTGGTTGATCAAGATAGGCAATAAATGTGACAATAGCACCACAAGCCTACTTGTTGGCTCATGATGCTAGTACCAAAAGCTTAAATAATTATATGAAGATCGGCAGTATTACTATAGAAGATAACGTATTTATTGGCGCAAGAGCATTAATTATGCCTGGTGTTACCATTGGGAAAAATTCAATAGTTGCAGCTGGGAGCATAGTCACCAAATCTATACCAGAAGGAAGTATAGCAGCCGGCAATCCAGCAAAAATAATTTCAACCATAGAGAATTACATCACAAAAAGCAACGAATTAATGGATGGTGCTAAAGTGTATGACCATAGTTACACGATAGGTGGAAATGGAAATATATCATCTCTTAATAAAGTGAAAATGTATGAGGACTTGATCAATGAAATTGGTTTAGTTATTTGAGGGGTGATTAGATGATAAAGAGATAACATATCTGTAGGCATAGGAAATCAGCTCAATTTACAAATTATATATTCGATTGCATGAAGTCTTAAAGGGGTTCATGTGTGTCCAATTTATTATTGCTATTGGTGAATTATTGTTAATAAATATGAGCTGATGGAATTTAATGAGTGAATTAAAATGTACCTATGTTATTTATAAAGAACGATATTTTATTGATGAGGTGAAGTATGATTTACATAGCAGTAAAAAGAATTTTAGTGAAAAAATGGAATTATTATTTTGACTTGAAGACCTTAGTCTTGAATAGAACGATTATTGCTTATGATGGTGTTAGAAATCTATATCTATCTGCACCTCAAATTAAGTCTATAGACGATACCATTGCAGAGATATTAAAGAACAGAACTTCTGTCGGTAGATATGGCGATGGCGAGTTTAAGTTAATGAATAACCAAAACATTTCATTCCAAGTATTTAATAGTCTTCTCTCACAGAGATTAAAAGAAATCTTATTGAATGAAGACCCCAACTTCTTAGTATGTTTACCAGATGTATTTAAAGATCTGTCCCATTATGAAGATGAGCCAAGAAACTATTGGAAATTGCATATGGCAAAATTCAGAGTAAAATGGTACAAATTCTTAAATCATGAGAAAGTTTATTATAATTCATTTATCTCACGATGCTATTATTCTTATCGGGATAAATCTAGATGTAGTGAATGGTTCACACAACTTAAGAAAATATGGGATGGCAGGGAAATTGTTTTAGTTGAGGGAAGAAAGAGCCGGTTAGGTATTGGTAACGACTTATTTGTTAATGCAAAATCGATTCAAAGAATTTTAGTTCCAGAAGAAGATGCCTTTTTAGAATATGACCGAATCTTAACTGAAACTAAGAAAATGGATAAGTGCAAATTACTGCTATTGGCTGTAGGCCCTACCGCAACGGTGTTAGCCAATGATTTATATAAGGAAGGGTATCAAGCGATTGATATTGGTCATTTAGATATCGAATATGAATGGTTTTTAAGAAAAGCCAAAACTAAAACTAAAATTGAGAATAAATATGTTAATGAAGCAGGAGCAGGGGAGGGGATTGGTGAGAGTCAAGATATAAATTATTTAAATGAAATTATAATTAAAATTTGAGCATAGTGAGGGAGTCGAATGGCTAATTCAATAAGCGTAGTAGTCCCGATGTACAAAGTAGAGAAGTGGATAAGTGCTTGCTTAGAGAGTATCCTAAACCAGTCCTTTACTGATTTTGAACTAATACTTGTAAATGACGGCTCACCAGACAGATGTGGAGAGATTGCTGATGATTATGCGATGCAATACTTAAAGATCAAGGTGATACATAAGCAGAATGGAGGTTTAAGCAGTGCGAGAAACGCAGGAATTGATGCAGCAACTGGTAAGTATATAGTATTTGTTGATTCTGACGATCAGATATCAAATGATTATTTACAACAGTTGTATCAAGCTGCTGAAAATAATTGTAATGCAGTGGTATGCGGCTTTCAAACAGTTCCAATTAATCAGCAAATGATTCCAAATTTTGAATTAAACAAGATAATGAATGGAAGAGATTTTGTATTAAGTTCCTCCAATGTACATTCGAATAATGATTTGTGTTTTACTTGGAGGATTCTATTTGATCTATGTCTGATCAAAGAAAAAAACTTGCGGTTTAATGAAAAAGTGTTATTTGCAGAGGACACAATTTTCAATCTAGAGTTCTTATTAGAATCTGAAAGAGTGTGTGCGATTCCAAATATCTTATATTATTATACAGTGAATAATCCTGAAAGTATTATGAGGGTACCTTATAATCAGAATTTAGAGAATAGTTTAAATTTACAATATCAAATTAAAAAACACCTGTCTGAAAAATTTAATTTATTCAAAAATGACCGCTACAGAAAAGATATGGCGGATTATTATATTAAGACAATTTTTATAATGATGAAGAACAATTTAAAAAACAGTCCAGAGTTTGATAAAACGCAAGGACTATTAAGATTAATAAATCTCGACATGTTTAAAGATAGTATAAAGGAAATCGGATTTTCTTATAAATGTGACAATGTTAAAGAATATTTATATTATTTAGCGGTAAAGTTTAAATTTTCAAACATACTTAAAAGAGAGTTTCGCAATGTTTAACCCTAAACTATCAAAACTTGGAGTTATGGAGAAAAAATGAGGATAAAAAATTCGATAATTAACGTGTCGGCAGGTATAGGTAGTCAATTTATAATAACTATACTGGGTTTTATTTCGAGAACTGTATTTATTGGTACTCTAGGTGTGGAATATTTGGGGATAAATGGGCTGTTTACAAATGTTTTAGGCATGTTGGCCTTAGCAGAGGCTGGGATTGGATCAAGCATAATTTATGCTCTGTATAAACCTGTAGCAGAGAATAATATTGAAAAAATAAATATGCTTATGAGGTTGTATAAAAAGGCATATGCGATAATAGGATTAACTGTATTTATTATAGGAATTGTGTTGATACCATTTCTCAAATATTTTGTCGGAGATACCAATGTTGAAGACTTTCATCTGATTTACTTTTTATTTTTACTTAATACTGCTTCTTCGTACTTATTTTCACATAAAATATCTTTATTGAATGTAACGCAAAAAAGCTATATAGCAACCGGAATCTATTCTATATCATCAGTTATATCCACTTCAATAAAAATTGGAATTTTATACTACACCCATAATTATATCTTATATATCATTCTTGATATTATAATAACTGTCACTACATCGACTATTTTATCTTATATTGTTGATAAGATGTATCCTTATTTAAAACATAAAGTAACTGGTAAGTTAGACGGTGAAACAAAAGCAAGTATCATAAAAAATATTAAAGCTTTGGTTATGCATAATATAGGTGGTTTTTGCGTATTTGGTACTGATAACATAATAATTTCTAGTTTCGTAAGCGTTGCGGCAGTTGGACTATATTCAAATTATTATATGCTTATTAATCTATGTAGAACTTTTATTAATCAAATTTTCGATAATATAAATCATAGCATCGGAAATTTAGTAGCAGAAGAAAGTGAAGCTAGAGTATACAGTGTATTTAAAGTAACTATGCTTTTTAACTTCTGGATATATTCTTTTTTTACGATAGCTTTATATGTTGTAATAGAACCATTTATTACTTTATGGCTAGGCAATAATTTTATTATGGAAAAAAGTGTGTTAATTGTAGTAATGCTAAATTTTTATGTGTCTGGAATGAGACGTTCAATTTCAATGGTGAAAACAACATCAGGCATTTTTCATCAAGATAGATATGCTCCATTAGTAGAAGCAGCGGTTAACCTAATATTTTCTATCATTTTAGTTCAATATTTGGGAATCGCAGGAGTATTCATTGGAACATTAATTAGTACGCTTGTAGTTCCATTTTGGATTGCGCCTTACTTAGTTTATAAGAACACTTTTAATAAACCTCTTAAAGAGTATTTTCTAACTTATTTATATTATACGGTAATTGGCTTTGGAACTTTATTGTTTACGTATTTTGTTTGTAGTCAAATACATTCACTTAATTTGTTGACACTTTGTCTTAGAGGAATCATTGCACTTTTGATTCCTAACATTATTTATGTTGGTATATTCTACAGAACTGAACAGTTTAAATATTTGCTTGGAATTGTAGTACAGATGGCAACAAAAATGAGATTTAGAAAGAAAAAACTCAGTGATGTCACTGGATAGTAGTCAGTGATCTTGAAGACCTCAATCAATTAACTTGAGAGTTGCGATTTTCTACGTGATAACCGAAAATAGACACACCTGTAGCAGGGAAGGTAATTCGACAGATCAGGCGGATATTTTGAGATGCTTAAGGATGTCGAATAACGGTTTCTTCTCCAAGGCTTGCTGATACACATAAACGATGATCTGCCCGAAATACGCTTGCCGAATTCGGTACACCACATCTCCAAGCGTGAGATGCTTGTCGTTCTTCATCCAGTCCTGACGCTGAGCTTCCAAATAGTTCTGCGTCAGATACTGAATCGCCCAAAACCGCTGAATACCTTCAAATGACAGCAACTGATATTGGTCAAAGCCAAGCAACTCTTTGAAATAACGATAGCCGGTTTCGATGTTCCAGCGCACGTGATAATAGCGTTGGATCGTAACGAGATCCAGGCTCAAGTCCGTGCACAGAAGACAAACCTGAGGTTTGCTCGAAGGGGCATATTCATCTTTCCAAGACAGCAAAGCTTTGACGTTTTCCATTTCGCTTAACGGACCTTCATATTCATAAATCCAGTACGAGCCTGAATACTCCGGAGCAAAATGAGCCATTGTTCCGGAAAGTGAGAGCCACTTCTCCGGTAATATAGAGCCACCCTTCCGGAGATGAGAGCCAGAAAGCGATCTTCCTTGTAGAATGAACGAATGCACTGTCTCACAGCAGTGTAAATCATTCATAAGGAGGTCATTCAAATGACCCCATACCGTGAAATTCTGCGGCTACATAGCCAAGGGATTAGTCAGCGTAACATCGCTGCCAGTTGCGTCTGCTCGCGCAACACCATTTCTAAAATTATACAACGAGCAGAAGAAATCGGATTGCGTGGTCGCCCGAAAACGAAATGACCGATGGAGAAATGCGCCAACTCCTCTTTTCAGAGGTAGCTCCACCCCCGTCCAGAAAATACCCCGACTATGAATACATCCACAAGGAGATGGCCAAAAGCGGTGTGACACTCAGTTTGCTTTGGAGCGAATATTGTGAAGCATGTCGGACAAGCCACGAGATCCCACTCATGTATTCTCAGTTCTGCCATCACTACCAGCTATATACGCAAAAGACAAAAGCGACAATGCGTATCCTGCGAAAACCTGGAGAGCAGTTGGAAGTGGACTGGGCGGGACAAACGGCAGCAATCATCGATAGAGATTCCGGTGAAATGATCAATGTGTATGTTTTTGTAGGCGTGCTTTCTTACAGCCAGTATGCTTATGTGGAGGCTTTTTCATCGCAAAATCAGGAAAGCTGGATCACTGCACATGTTCATATGTATGCCTTTTTCAGCGGAGCCACACGTATGCTGATCCCGGACAATCTCAAGACAGGCGTAGAAAAAGCCTCTTGGTATTCACCAGTCATCAACAAGACGTATCATGAAATGGCGGAGCATTACAGCACGGCTGTCATCCCAGCCCGTGTTCGTAAACCGAAAGATATGTGGAAGGATCCGTCGGCGTCGTTTCAACGTGGATCATTGCTGCTTTACGCAAACAACAATGTTTCAGTCTAGTGGAATTGAATCTAGCCATCCGAGAAAAGCTGGATACCTTAAATAACAAACCCTTCCAAAAGAAAGAAGGGAGTAGACGCAGTGTTTTTCTTGCCGAAGAAAAACACTTGCTTTTAGTCCTGCCTGCTGCCCCCTACGAGTTGGCAATCTGGAAAATCGCCACGGTCCAATTTAATTATCATATATCTGTGGAGAATATGCACTACTCTACTCCCTACGAATATATCAAGCATAAAGTAGATGTTCGTCTTACTCGCAATATCATTGAAGTATTCTTTAACAATCATCGGATATGTTCACATCCGCGGCTTCACGGTCGTCCTGGACAGTACAGTACGGTCGAAACGCATATGCCGGAGAACCATAAGAAATATATCCAGTGGAACGCCAACCGATTCATCTCTTGGGCGCAAACGGTCGGTTCCCATACGACCATCACCGTTCAAGCCATCCTTTCTTCCCACAAGGTCGAACAACAAGGATACAGAAGTTGTATGGCGCTTCTTAAACTGGCTGACAAGTATGGCATTGCTCGTCTGGAAGCTGCTTGTGCCAAGGCATTATCCTACACGCCCAGACCTAATTTCCAAAGCATTAAAACCATTTTGACCACAGGCCAGGATCGTATGAACGCACAAGAATCACCAACGCCGGACGCTAATTCTGCTTCGCATGGGTTTACCAGAGGCGCAGATTATTATGGGAGGGAATAGTCATGCTTGATGAAACTACCATGCGTAAACTACAGGAAATGCATCTGGCAGCTATGGCTGATTCGTATCGCAACCAACTACTGGATACATCTTTTCATGCCCTTCCATTTGAAGAGCGGTTTGGGCTCCTCGTCGACATGGAATGGGCTAGACGGAAGAACAACCGTTTGTCAGCACTGATTCGAAGTGCCGATCTTCAACAGAGTGATGCCTGCATCGAAAATGTCGAGTATCATGCGGATAGAAAACTAGATCGAACGCAGATCCTTCGCTTGGCAACCGGTGGATATATCCAGGAAAAACACAACATCATTATCATGGGCGCTTCTGGCGCGGGAAAAACGTATTTGGCTTCTGCTTTTGGTATGGCCGCCTGCAGAAACTTTTACCCAGCTAAATACATGCGTTTGCCGGATCTCTTAAATGAGTTGGCTGTTGCACGGGGCGAAGGGGTCTACCAGAAAGTGATCAAGCAATACAAAAAAGTCCCCTTATTAATTTTGGATGAATGGCTGCTTGTTTCTCTATGCCAGCCGGCGGGAGAGAACTGGGAGCAAAAGATGGTGGACCCTCTTTGATGTCGAGCTTCCACGATTTCAAGCAATTCTCTAGCTTCGCTCTCTTTCCACTGAAATATTCAGAGCCCTGACTGTCCACCGTAACGGAGCGTAGGTCAGACTTGCGAAGGTACTGGACAGCGAAATCAGCCATGGAGATCGTTACGCCGCTGACGCAGATGAGCCGGTTCGTCTTTACAGCGGCGATGACGTGAAATCCCTTGCGATTGCAGGCATTAATAACCTTCTCACTGGTATACCAGCTATCCATGAGAACGTAAACCTGCTCATCCTGTGTAGTTGGGAATGCTTCGATCATTTCAAGGGCAAGATCGTTCTTACTCTTGAATGACAGGCGGTGCTCGTCGCAATACTCTTCACGGTAATAAGGACGGAAATCCCAGGCATAGGAACTGCCCTCGCTTACTACGTGGGCCGTGACAACGCAGTGGCACCAGACCGATTTTCCATCCTCGTGAGAATATTGAAAACTGAGAGCTTCCATTTTCTTCGTCGAGGTTTCCTTCTTACAGCAAGTATCATCCACGATGAAAAATACAAGACGCCTTAAATCACCATTCTTCATACGCTTTGTCTGGATTTTCTCCATAATAAATTGCATCCGTCTGCGCTGCATGCGATTGACGCACCAAGGCGCATGATTCAGAAAATTGGTGATGCTGCTCAGATGGCAATCTTGTCTGGCAGCGTTTCGGATCTGCGTAATGTTCTTGCGTCCGGCACAAAGAATGATGCCATGAACGAGCGTAAACAAGTGATTCAATTGGGGTTTAGAAAACTCCAACTTCAGCGCTAAAATGAACTTGACGATCGGCAGGTAGAGGGATACCATGGAATTGGGACATCTCCTTTATCTGGAAAAATTGGCTCCGTGACCGTCAATTTCTCCAGATAAAGGAGATGTCCTTCTTCTATTTAGCCGTTCGACGAAGGATCTAAAAACCCGGCTTTAACTCGGCTTTATCGACAACAAGATTTTTGCAACACTCAAGTTAAAAAGATCAAAATTGGTATCGATAAAGTCATAACAAGATTTTTTTTCCAGTTATTTTTTATTACAAAATACATAATGAACGGAAATAATATCGATATTCTCATCTCATGAATCATTGACCAAATGACTGGATTAAATGAAATAGCTTCAAACTGACCAAGTAAAACGATGTGATTGATAATTGACTGCAACAAAGGTGGAGTTACCCAGATTGAGTTAAACCATGTGCTCAAATCGGGTATTCCCATTCGAGAAACCAAACCCATGAGAACCATCGAGAAGATAATGGAGAAGATATATGGAATATAAATTCTACAAATCCGTTTAATTAGATATTCCTTATGCGTTGGTGCTTTATTGTTATGATACGGTAATGATAAAACAAAACCACTTAAAACAAAGAATAATATTACAGTTTCATGACCTGCCCAAAAAAAGTGGAATGGTGTACTTTTCAGTTTCTCACCGCTAATGGGTTATGTCATAACTATATGCGTTATTAAAACTACTATTGCTGCGAGACCCCTTAATGAATCTAATTCTTCGTACCGCTTACCCACAATTAAGCACCCACTAATTCTTTATAAAGAACAAATTAGTTCTTTATAAAGAATACAACAGAGTT
This sequence comes from Paenibacillus sp. GP183, assembly GCF_900104695.1. Lineage (NCBI taxonomy): Bacteria > Bacillati > Bacillota > Bacilli > Caryophanales > Paenibacillaceae > Paenibacillus > Paenibacillus sp. GP183. Next base: position 2,797,848 of record NZ_FNSW01000001.1, on the reverse strand, counting down.
TCATCTTTACTTCAACTAATATAAAAAATCGATTGACTATATTTTTGAAACAATCACAGTAAGGTTAATATTTTGCGTATGAGTAATTTTAAGTTGAATTAGCATCAATAATACCAACTTCTAGGAAATTATTTACCATTAAAAACACCTCTTATTTAAGAGGGCAGATTGTTGAAAAAAGCGGTTATTTTGCTTTTCAATACAAAGGGTACCTGGCGAGCGAGCGTTTCTGAGTACGCCTCACCCACTTGAACAGTAATCGCCCTCTACTTTGCCTTCTTGGCAAGGTGGAGGGCGATCTTTTTTATGTTCTGTACGGTTGCGGTCATCAGCGCTTGTTCCTGGACGTTATCCCTTCCGCGCAAACGGCAATAGCGAAGTCCGTGGAGCTCTTTGGCATCCGCGAAACTTCGCTCAATGGTTTGGTATCGCAGGCGATACAGGTATTTGCCGGACTTGCTTAGCCGATTTAGCCGAACCCATTCTTTGCTGTCTTCCCATACGTGCCGGGTGATCACTTTCTGCTTGTTCTTGGCTCGCGTGCACCTCTCCAGCAACGGGCAGTCCTTGCAATGTTTCGGGTTCGACTTGTATTCCCGATAGCCTTCGCGGTTCGTTGTAGAATACTTTAGTTCATGTTTGGCTGGACAGACATACACGTTTTTCTCAGCGTCGAACTTAAACTGCCATTTCTTCATAAGTCCTTTGACCGGTGTAAATGAACGTCCTCCGATGACGGCGAACACTTTCATCTGCTGCAGCTCTTTGCAAATGTGAGGAGTTAGGTAACCGGAGTCGACAGCCACTGCTTCAAGGGATTCGGTAAAACCAAATTTTTCGACCTGATGTTTGAGCCGCTCGACATATGGAACCGAGTCGTGTACATTTCCGGGCGTAACGTGAACGTCGGTGATGATGTTGAATTTGTGGTCGACGGTAACCTTCCGGCTTGCCGTCACGGACCATATACCCGCTCTCCGGATCTGTGGTGCTAACCTTGACCTCCTTGGTCTCAACCACCTCCTCCCGGACTTTCAGCGACTTTTTTCCGAGGGTCCGCCGATCTTCTTCGATTGCTTTCTCCAGTTCTTCTATGTATTCCTGTGGCGAACGCTCTACTACTTGAACGTTGTGTTTCCGTTTATTCGCGTTCGCTTTCAGGTGAGTAGAATCGGTGATGAGCACGCGACCGGCCACCATCCGATTTTCGATTGCCAGGCGGACGACCTCGTCGAAGATGTCTTGGAATACCGTCGTATCTTTAAAGCGCTTCTTCCGGTTCCAACTGATGGTGGAATGGTCCGGCGCCTTCTTGGACAGGCCAATGCCCAGAAACCAACGGTAGCCGACATTCAGGTTGATCTCCTGTTCGAGCTGACGCTCTGACCGGATTCCGTACAAGTAACCGATGAACAGCATTTTGAAGAGCATAACAGGATCGATGGACGGACGTCCGTGTGTTTCGCTGTAGTAAGGACGTACTTTTTCCGTGATAAATGAGAAGTCCATGTATTTGGAAATATGACGTAGTAGGTGATCGTCTAGAACCAAATGCTCAATGCAAACCAGTTCGAAGTCCAATTGGGGGTCGGGCTGATGAGAATACAACATGAATAACACCGCTCCTTCTGGTAAATGAATTACCTATATTATACCATATTAACGCGGTGATGTGTTAAACTAATTGATTAATAAGAAAGACTGTCCACTTTCTCGACAGTCTGACCTCTTATTTAAGAGGGACAGTAAATCCTTCCAATTATACAGAAATTAAACCATACGGTTTGAATGTAGCCTTATTCCCAAGGAGTTTCCAAGTCAGCAACTTTCTTGGTTGCCATTGCAGTGTTCCTGTACCATCGGATACGGTTCCACTTTGCCAGTTAGGTTCAGTTGTGCCAGAAGTTCCAGAAACAGTACATTCGAAATAATCCCCATAGTTTGTTTGCCACCACAAAACAGGAGTTATTGGAACAACAAAATCACCAATATTATAAGCATGGCTTGCTTGCCATGTTGTAATTCCCACATTGTCTGTAACAGTTCCATTTACGGTGGTTGGTAACGCTGGTTTTGTCGCTGTGCTAGTTCCACAAATGTTAGCCTCATACACAAGCGTTCCGTCAACGATGCGATCTCCATAGGCGAAGAACGTTTTTGCACTCCATGATCCAGCCGCAGTATAACCTGCTGTCATGCACACATAACCTACATATCCACCCGCAGTCAAAATTGCGTTGTTCCGAATATCCCCCGAATAGTAGTAGTAAGAAGAAGATGGTTCTACATTCTTAGTCTTTTCCATCTCGTCATACCCAATAAATATGATATCTTCACTTGGCAAAGTTATGTTGGTAAATGTATTTTTTGCAGAGACAAATTTTCTCATAGCGCTGAGTTGTTGATAATACGTTAAAGACAAAGGTGTTTGCGCTCCCGAATAATTGAAGTCGCATTTTCTGAATGATACAGATATTGTCTTACTTCCAGAACTAGAAGAAATTAGTCTAGCAAATAAAGTGTTTTTAATGTTTACAGTACAATTCTCAAAATCAAGAGTGATTAGATCTTGATTAGTATTGCAATTTAAGCTAATTATCGATGTTGGTGTGCTAACACCTGAAGGTGTGACTCCTGAATTAAACTCGAAACTACAGTCCTTTAGTGCTATGGGTATAGTTACGCTGTCCATATTGACAATATCAAAACTGATAATACTGTCAATAAATTTGCTCTTTGTTACAGATACAATCTTTGGGTTTGTTCCAACAAATGTGTTATTGTATAACTGCGCATTATTTTTAAAAGTACACCTGTCAAGGTTAACTTTTTCAGTGACAGTACCATCATTGCGTGTCTTTAAATTAATCTGAATATTATCAAAGGTGCAGCCCTCGTATTCGTAGATACTCGCATCAATTCTAGGGCTAGTTACTAAATTAGTTTCAAATACACAGTCTTTAGCTTTATCAATCGTAATTGTACCGCCTGTGCTTGTTGTATATTTTATAATGTTGTTTCTAAATGTAGCAGTTTCGGTGCTCATGGTTATACTTGGTACATCTACGATATAATTTTCACTGAAATTAACTCTATACTTTGCTCCGTTCAAACCCATTTGACAGGCGTAAGACCCTCCACCCCTTATAAAGTTTCCAGTAATATTGACAAACGGGTTAGATAAGTCAGTACCTTGAAGTCCAAAAGCAGTTTGGCAATTATACAGATAGTTTCCTGTTATATGTGCGAATTGAGTCGTGTATAAATTAATTGCTATCCCTGTCATGTTATAAAAATGATTATTCTCTATGGAGACCGAATAAACGCCTGCTAAAATGCCATGATAACCGCCATAAAAATGATTATGGCGAATAATAATCCCATCCCCAAAGCTATCTTCTTGGTTTATACAGTATCTAGTAGGGTCATTGAACACAGTCCCACCATCTAAGAATGAATTATCTCCAGTTTTACCTGTGTCTCGTATTGTGTTGTATTCGATAATGTTATGGGAACCTCCACCAGCAATTCCTCCACGCTGACAACCATATATATCACAATGCGCTATTACATTGTGATGTGGAATGTTTCCATAAAGGATTCTTATGGCGAACGTTTTAGTAGTATCAGTCTCATTGATAAAGATATACCTAAACTTGGCTGCATTCTTTGGGATGGAAACAGGCGTATAAATTTTCTGATATTTCATTTTACCTATGAATGTTCCATCTGCTTTGTAGAATGCGATATGGAAGTCTTTAGATAGCATTCCAGTAGTTACTCTGCTACTGCCTGAACCTGCGATCAACAATGCGGTGTTGGGAACATCAAGCGTAGGTAAAACCCATAAACCATCTGTTGCAGCAATATTTTTACTTGTAATTGTATTAGTGGACGCAATAAGTGCTCCAGTTGCATTGTCTACATCATTCAAAGTATATTGTTGATTGAACTCGACTAACTCAGAAATAGCATCACTCGAAAAAGCTATACTATCACCATTAAAAGCGCCTATCCTACAATGGTGAATAGCGTTATGACTTGAAGTTCTTTTTATTGTAACTCCGTATGAACTCTCTAGCGTCTGTTCTATTGCTGAATTAATGTAGCTTCTGTCTGCTCTACAACCAATTATTTCACCATACGCTAAAACAGAATTGTGGACATTATCAAACGTCATAACAGTACCCTCAAAAGTACACGGTATGTCAGGGAATTGTGCTGCGTTTATTCTACCTTTAGTGTCAAAAGGACTCCTAACATCAGAGTCATAAATAACCTTCAATGTAGAGCCATTCAAGTTAAAAGTTAAATAGCTTTTCATTTGTATTGTTTTCATACTAAAGTCACCTGCTGTTGCATTTAGGTAATTGTAGCACAACGCATATTGACCTCTTGGCAGTACTACCTCAGTATATCCATTGTCAGACGCGTACTGAATAGCACTGTTAATGCCATTCATATTATTGTCAGCCGTTACATAATTAGCGTTTGTATAAGGTTTTGCTGGTATTCCCTGAGTTATCCCGTAAGTCATAAGGTCTATAAAGTAGGATGATTTACTTGTTGCGCCAGTTACAGGCTTCCATTTTCCGTTATCAAAACTTAAAAAATTGCCGTTATCAGGTGCAAGCGTAGTTACATCAACATCTGACAAACCACTCATACTTGTTGCGCCAGAGCCACCAATAGGTTTTTTCTTAAGCATATTTATTAACCTCCATTCCCAATTAGATTACTACTAGACAGTTCTATTTAAAAATTTTGTCTAATAAATCGATCAATAATTCGTGCCATTACTCTGCTAGCAGCCTCATTTGGATGTAATCCATCACCAGATAAAGCTGGGTTTGTTACAGCATTCCATCCCATAACCCTTGCAAGATCAATACAAGGAAGACCATAATATGATGCAATATCCCTTGTTCCTTGTCTATAGGGTTCTATCATAGCGTTGGTTCTTATGTCTCCAGCACCGTCATTACAAAACACCTGTAGGGGAGTCATAAGAATTATTCTAATTTTCGGATTCTGAGCTAGCAAGTTATCGAGCAACAACGAATATGCACCTAAATATGTGTTTTGGTTTTCATCACCTATAGTTCCTAATGGTGTAGGCGTATAAGACCCCACATTTGCAGCATCGTTCGTGCCACTCATGATGATACACAAATATGATGTTGCCGTTACAAGTTTTCGTTTTGTCGCATACATTCCAGTTGCTCCAGCCATTCTCACCACTAACAGCTAAATTGTTTATTGAAGGAATATATAAATCAAGATAACCCGCCCAACAATAAATGGTTTGCTTAGCATTTTAGTAGAAGATGTAGTGCATCCGATCAAGTCGGGATTATAAAACAGTGGATAAACGCACCTACATTGACTGCACCGAAAATAACAACTCCGTCAGTGTAAGTCCCGATGTTGGGCGCTTGTACGGCTTCAATTGAGACTTTTACAGGATTATTCTGGTTGACCAGGATTCCAGTCATTATTTGAAAAAGATTTATTTCCTGACGTTATTATATATTTTCCACCTGTCCATTTCCCGTTATCAAAGCTTAAAAAAATTACCTCTAGCATCAATTCTTAGAGGGCCTAACCCCTCTTAGATAAATTTAATTAAACACTTTCAATTTTGAAATCGTCAAATCTTACAACGGTGTTTCCTGCTGTACCAAAACCAAATATCGTTGAAGTTTGGTTGAAAGTACTTGTACTGTTGATATATTGCACACCATTTATGTTTACTTTTACTGCTGTACCATTACAAGTAATATTGACTATATCTCCACTGGCAGGAATTTTAGCATTCGTGCTACCAATTGTCGTATATACCCCTGACAAATATGTGTATAAATAATATCCATTAGGCTTCCATTGAAGAATCAGACTAGATGTTGCACTAGTAGCACGAGCATGAAGGCTAGCGTAAGTTGCCATTTTGGATAATGTAACAGTAACAGAAGCGTCACTTACTCCCGCATCTACGCCAGCAAAAACACCATCGGAAATCACACCACTCACGCAATAAGCTTGATTTGTACTGATTCCGAAAACATTAGTGCCGTACATTGTCCATGTTTTGGTTGTACCACCATTTGCACTATCAGTACTACCCATCGTTGCAGTATTATCAGATCTATTAAATGAATCAGATACTAATATTGTACTATTAGACATTGCTAGTGTTGTTCCATTTACTGTTACTGCTTTAGATCGGTTATTAGCGCCGTCTATTGAAACAACTCGCACCGTATACGCTGTGTTTGCTGTTAAACCAGTGACGGTATAGGAAGTGGATTTTGCATTGACTGCTGCGCTAGCTATAACTGTATTCATAGCAAAATTATCAGTTGAATATGCCACTTCATAGTTCGCTACATCACCCGAAGTTGATAGTGTCCAGCTAATTGGAATTGCACTTGATGTTATCGTTCCTGCTGTCAATAGCGTTACTGGATTTGGAGCCACAGTATCAATTGTATAAACGGATGATTGAATTGAGCTACTATTACCAGCAGTATCCTTACCAAAGTACTTTAACGTAGTTGTAGAAGTGATGTTTAAAGCTGAACTGTAAACAGAACTACCTGTAGTTGGTGTAGTTCCATCTAAAGAATAGTAAATAGTGACTGTTTTGTTAGCAGATAATGTTACTGATTGAGGAGCATTAAATAATCCTCCAACAGGAGAAGATGTTACTACAGGTACTACTGTATCAATTGTATAAAGTGTTGTTTGGACAGTTGAAACGTTTCCAGCAGTATCTTTTCCAAAATACTTAATTTTAGTTGTCGAAGGTATGCTTAGAGCTATGGTGTAAATACTGCTACTTGTCGTAGGAGTAGTTCCATCAGTTGTATAGTAAATTACAGCTGATTTGTTGGAACTTAAAGTTACATTCTGTGTTGAGTTAAATAGTCCACCATTGGGCGATGCTGTTATGACTGGTGGAGTAGTATCAGCAGTACTTCCCGTTATAACAGTCTGAAATGAACTCTTCGCATATGCACGATATGGGGTAGAGGAATTAATTGAAAATTGAGTAAACGAATTAAAATTTCTTTCTAGTACGTCACCAGCAGGTAAAGTTAAAGTAATTCCATTTACAGTGTAAGTTAATGAATTCGTAGCGTCATCGTTGCTGACAACCAACCCATAAACATTGCCTGAATATTGACGTGTTACATTTGATGAACCTGAAAAGTAATCCTTAACGGTGTATTGTGGGTTAGAAGATCCTGTTTTCAAAGCACTTACATTAGCAGTAAAAGTGCTTGTTCCACTAATAGACATTGAAGTGAAAGGATCAAATACATCCTCGAATTCCTCAGACGCTTTAACGGTAATTGTAATACTGTTAATTGTAAAAGTAATATCAGATGTTCCTGTATTTTTTATATAAAAATTATGCATATTCTCAGAAAAATTGTGGCTACCAGTAGTGCTCCATGCATCTTTTACAACATATTGAGGTTCAAGTTTTCCCGAGAGTATTATTGGAACCCACTTCGATGTATTGCTGTTATAAGCTAATAAATCGTTATTAGATGGAAGATTGGTTGTTAGATCTACATCGTTGAGGTCTCTAAGATTAGCATTTACCTCTATCATTGATCACACCTCTTTTCTATTTTTTTATATATTATGTTGTAATAGATGAATTAAATTGGGTGTAAGTATAGGGATATAGATACATTTTTAATCTGGTATAGAATTACTGATTATGAGTGAAATAATTGTGTTGACTTGTTCTTTATAAAGAACTATTATAGGGTTATAAGTTAAAATTAGTTGCACAAATTATCAAGCAATTTTTTTTTGCCTTAACGTTCGTTATAAAGAACAAATTTTGTTCCGGTGATGTCTCCTTACCGTTATCAATGGAGGCACTCGGTCATGCTGTGGGTTGAAATAAACCTTAGACGCAAGTCGTCGAAAGTGTGGAGTTGAGGAAGGGTTGAAAACCCTGAAAAACATTAAAGTGTTTAATTATCCGGTCTTTTTGTTAAAGGCCTTATACTTAAGAACTTTAGTGAGAGGGTGAATTCTTTGTCATTTCGTCAAAGGTTATCAATGTTATTTATAGTCGACTCCGGTATCGTATTAACCTCCATTTTCTTCAGCAGATTGTTATTAACAGCCGATCTCGATGTCTTTACTTTGCCTATAGTTGTTAGTTCAATCGCTTTATTGCTCAGTCATCATTTTTTTTCATTCGTTTATAAGCTCTATAAAAAAGCCTGGGAGCATGCGAGTATTGGGGAGTTATTGTTTATTTTTAAAGCCATTACGTTTTCTATTGTGACTGTCGCTTGTATTCAACAGATTGTTCTTCAGGATATTTATTTTCGTTTGCTAGCTGTTACCTGGATGATGCATATCCTGTTAATCGGAGGATCCCGTTTCTGCTGGCGACTTTTTCGCGATACATATCTAGTGAAGACCAAGAACAAGGAACGAACGCTGATTATTGGTGCAGGTTCGGCCGGTACCATGGTAGCTAGACAACTGTTCAAAAATAATGCTGCGAAGTTGTTCCCCGTCGCTTTTATTGATGATAATGTAAAAATTCAAAATCTGGATATCCTGGGGTTACCCGTCATTGGAGGGGTCAATCAAATTGAACAGGCAGTTAAAGAATTAAACATCGACAACATTATTATAGCAATCCCTTCTCTTGGCAAAAGGGAGCTAAACAAAATTTTCCAGGAATGTGCAAAGACAAAAGCCAAAACGCAAATTCTTCCGATGCTGGAGGATCTGATAACAGGAAAGCTTTCGGTTAATCATTTCAGGGATGTACAGGTGGAAGATTTATTAGGCCGGGAACCGATTGAGCTCGATATTGACAGTATTTCTGAATACATAACCAACAAGGTTGTTTTGGTAACAGGTGCCGGCGGATCCATCGGTTCTGAAATTTGCCGTCAAATCGCAAAATTCAATCCGCAAAGGTTAATTCTGCTGGGGCATGGAGAGAACAGCATTTACTCCATTGAAATTGAACTGCAGGATAATTGTGGAAATGCACAGCCCGAACTCATTACGGAGATTGCCGATGTGCAGGATTTGAATAAAATGATGTCGATCATGAACAAATACCGCCCGGATGTCGTCTACCATGCCGCAGCCCATAAGCACGTACCGCTAATGGAAAGAAACCCGGAAGAAGCTGTAAAAAACAATGTTATCGGAACCATGAACGTTGCCAAAGCGGCAAGCAAGTACGGTGTGGATACATTTGTCATGATTTCGACGGATAAAGCTGTAAATCCGACCAGTGTTATGGGTGCAACCAAGAGACTGGCTGAGATGATCATACAGGATATGGACAAAAACAGTGACACCAAATTTGTAGCCGTTCGATTCGGCAATGTACTCGGGAGCCGGGGCAGCGTCATTCCTCGTTTTAAACAACAAATCGAGAAGGGCGGCCCAGTGTCGGTAACTCATCCCGATATGATTCGCTACTTTATGACCATTCCCGAAGCATCCAGATTGGTCATACAAGCCGGAGCCTTAGCCAAAGGAGGAGAAATATTTGTTCTGGACATGGGAGAGCCGGTCAAGATTGTGGATCTGGCCAAAAATTTAATCAGGCTTTCCGGAAATACCATTGAAGAAATCGGCGTAGAGTTTACCGGGATAAGACCGGGAGAAAAGCTCTTTGAAGAGCTGCTCAAACCAGATGAGATCGGGGAACGCCAGGTTTATCCCAAGATCTATATTGGAAAATCGGCGGATCTGTATATGGAAGAAATCAAATTCATGCTCTCCATCTTTGCAAACCTGGATAAAGCTGCTCTAAGGGAGCAGCTGCTCAATTTAGCCAACAGCAAAGTTGTCCCGATCTCAGAAAAGTATGCCTCAATTAGTTAAAAAGGAGCCGATACGAAATTATGAAAGTAAGAAAAGCGATTATTCCAGCGGCTGGACTCGGGACTCGATTTCTGCCAGCAACTAAGGCCATGCCTAAAGAGATGCTTCCCATTGTGGATAAGCCGACCATTCAGTATATCGTGGAGGAAGCGATTGAGTCAGGCATTGAGGATATTATTATCGTCACCGGAAAAGGGAAAAGAGCTATTGAGGATCATTTCGATAATTCCTTCGAATTGGAACAAAATTTATTGGTAAAGCGAAAATTTGAGCTATTAAATGAAGTTCAAAAATCCTCGAATATGATAGACATTCATTATATACGCCAGAAGGAACCCAAGGGATTGGGGCATGCCATCTGGTGCGCACGTAAATTCATAGGAGATGAACCCTTTGCGGTATTGCTCGGGGACGATATTGTTCGTGCAAGCAAGCCCTGTCTGCAGCAGATGATGGAACAATATGAAAATCACGATTCCTCCATTATTGGCGTCCAGCATGTCTTGGATAACGAGGTGTCCAGGTATGGCATTGTTGACGGTTTTGAAATCGCTGAACGTTTATATAGTATCCATCATTTAGTGGAGAAGCCTAAAGTAGAGGAATCACCATCAAATCTTGCCATCATGGGGCGGTATATCCTGACTCCTAGAATTTTTGAGATTTTAAATAATCAAGCGCCGGGGGCTGGTGGAGAAATACAGCTGACTGATGCAATTGCGGAGTTAAATCGATATGAATCGGTTTATGCTTACGAATTTGAAGGCAAACGGTATGATGTTGGCGAGAAGATGGGCTTTATTCAAACGACGATCGAGTATGCTTTGCTGCGTGACGATTTGAGATTCGGGTTATTGAAGTATCTCTCGGAACTTATGAAGAAAGAATCCGTTAACAGGTGATAAAAGATGGCTAAGAAAGTGTTGTTTTGTGCCACAGTTGATTACCACTTTAAAGCTTTTCATTTGCCTTACTTGAATTGGTTTAAAGAACAAGGCTGGGAGGTCCATATTGCTGCATCTGGAAATATGGAGCTTCCCCATATAAACGGAAGGTTCGATATACCCATCCAAAGATCACCCTTCAAGAGGAGAAATTTGGAGGCCTACAACCAATTAAAGTTGATTATCGATGAAAACCAATATGATATCGTCCACTGTCATACGCCCATGGGAGGTGTAATTGCGCGATTAGCGGCGAGGGGAGCACGAAGAAATGGAACCAAGGTGATCTATACAGCTCACGGGTTCCATTTTTGCAAGGGTGCTCCCCTTTTAAATTGGCTGGTCTATTACCCGATTGAAAGGATGCTTTCTCATTTTACGGATTGTTTGATCACGATTAATGAGGAAGATTATGCTTTGGCTGTTTATCATCGATTTAAAGCAAAGAGGATTGAACATGTTCATGGCGTTGGTGTAAATACGGATCGTTATAAGCCTATAGATGAAATTCAAAAGCGTGAATCGCGTGAAGTCTTTGGTTACCAATCAAGTGATTTCCTAATGTTCTACGCCGCTGAATTCAACGAGAACAAAAATCAGCAGCTCCTGATTCAGGCACTAGCTTTACTAAAAGTCGAGGCTCCTCAGGCAAAGCTTTTATTGGCAGGAGACGGTCCATTTCAAGAAGCCTGCCGTGAACTTGCTGTAAAGCTTGAAGTAGAAGGAAGTGTCCATTTTTTGGGGCACAGAAATGATATACCTGCATTGCTGCCCCTATGTGACGTGGCTTTAGCATCCAGCCTTCGCGAGGGTCTTCCAGTAAATATTTTAGAAGCTATGGCATGTGGTTTACCAGTTGTAGCAAGTGAAAATAGAGGGCATAGCGAGCTTGTTAAGGATACTGTAAATGGTTTTGTGATACGGAATCTGGATAGCAGACAGTTCGCAGCAAGATTGGTGGAGCTGTATAAATCGGATGAATTGCGTAAAAAATTCGGAGTGGAAAATATCCACCGGGTACAAAGATATTCACTTGCTCAAGTAGGACTGGAGCTTTCCGGGATATATACGCAATACTTTTTGGGGGATAGGGATGAAGCCGAAGATAAGTATAGTAGTGCCTATATATAATGTTGAAAGCTATTTGAGCAGATGCTTGGACAGTCTTTTGTCGCAAACGATGAAGGATATTGAAATTATTGCGGTTAACGATGGCTCGACAGACGGGTGCAGTGAGATCCTCAATCAATATGCCGGCAATGACAATCGCATGGTAGTAGTCAACAAGGAAAACGGTGGTGTTTCCTCTGCACGCAACGAAGGAATTCAAAGGGCATTAGGGGAATATATCGGCTTTGTTGATCCGGATGACTGGGTGGATCCGGAAATGTATGAAGTGATGTATGATACTGCTATTGTTGAAAATGCTGATATCACCATGTGCAGCTATATACGGGAATTTGGAACCCATTCCAAGGAAAAGAAATTCGATCTTCCTGATAAAACCTGCTATCACGATGAAGATGTACGCTTCAAGATGCTTAGACGGATCATTGGTCCTTTGAATGAAGAAATTGCCAATCCGGAATTCCTGGATGCATGGGGAACAGTATGGTCCAAGTTATACCGTTCAGAAATCATTAAAAAAAATGAGCTTGCTTTTGTAGATCTTCATGTTGTGGGTACCAATGAAGATTCGCTCTTTAATATACATACATTTTATCATGCCAAAAATTTTGTGTATCTGAACAAGCCTTATTATCATTATTGGCGTTCAAACACTGAATCAATTACATCAGGGTATAAATCGGATTTAAAGGAGAAATGGTTTAAGCTCTATAGTTTTATTGAACAATTTATTGAAGAGAAGCAGCTGACCTCCGAATTCATTTTAGCTTTAAATAACCGCATATGTATGAATACGCTGGGGCTTGGTTTAAATACGATAAGTTTAAGCAACAAGGCTCCAACGTTAATGAAGATTAGAAAGATAAGTACAATACTAAATGACGATCATATCAAACATTCTTTCAAGCTATTTGAGACATCTCATTGTTCAATGGTTTGGCGAATGTTTTATTTATGCGCGAAATTTAGATTCGCTATTGGGTTTTATTTGCTGTTAGTAACCATAGATGGTCTTAGACGGACTGTAAAATAGGAGTGATTAAAGCTGGAAACTATCCGTGTATTACAAGTCGTAACCATCATGAATCGTGGCGGACTGGAAACGATGCTGATGAATTATTATCGACAGATAGACCGCAGCAGAATACAGTTTGATTTTATGGTTCATCGAGAAGAAAAAGGTCATTATGACGATGAGATTTTGAGTCTTGGAGGAAAGATTTATCCAATGCCCCAAATCAGGCCGGGGAACTATCAGTTATATTTCAAATTACTTGATGAGTTCTTTGTCCAACATCCTGAGTATAGAGTCGTTCATTCTCACATTAACGAAAACAGCAGCTTTGTTCTCCGATCTGCGAAGCAGGCTGGTGTGCCGTGCAGGATTGCTCACAGCCATTTAAGTGATTTGGCGATCGATATGAAGCTGCCTTTCCGGGTCTATGCCCGGTATTCCATGAAGGATAATCCTAACCGGTATTTTGCCTGCTCGAAAAAAGCCGGCGCATGGCTGTTTGGAAAAGAAAGAGCAGCCTCCAGGGAAATGATAGTTCTTAACAACGCAGTTAACGTGGAGGAGTTTATATTTAATGTCAAAGTTAGAAATCAAATAAGGGATGAATGGAAAGCCGGCAATAAATTGGTTTTGGGCCATGTTGGAAGATTCAACAAACAGAAAAACCATGAGATGCTACTGGATATTTTTAAAGCCGTTCATGATAAACTTCCCGAGTCTATGCTCATTCTGGCAGGGGAAGGAGATTTGCGGCATTCCATGGAAAGGAAGGCAGATAAATTGGGATTGTCTTCAGATGTCAGATTTCTAGGTGTTAGAGGCGACATACCCAACCTTATGCAGGGCATGGATCTATTTCTTTTTCCTTCACTCTTTGAGGGATTGCCTGTGGTTTTGGTTGAGGCACAGGCTGCGGGTCTGAACTGTGTCGTGTCCGATGCCATCACAAGAGAAAGCGACCTGACCGGACGCATCAAATTTCTAAGCCTAAAGGAATCACCGGATGTATGGGCCTCCAAGATTCTTGCTTCCACTTATGAGCATATAGATACATCGCAATTGTTGCGTAAAAGGGGATATGACACTCGTTCTATGGTGGAATGGCTGACAGGGTTTTACTTGGGTCACAGTTTATACACAAAAGAAGCTTAGATGTATGGAGGTCTTGATATGGTTCCTACTTTAACTGTTTTTACACCAACGTTCAATCGTGCTTATACGCTTCATTTGTGTTACGAAAGTCTAAAGAGGCAAACCTCAAAAGATTTTATTTGGCTGATCATTGATGATGGGTCTACAGATCAAACAGATGAACTAGTACAAAGCTGGATTTCTGAGGATGTTGTTCCAATTCGCTATCATTATCAAGAAAATCAAGGAATGCATGGAGCCCACAATACGGCTTATGAGTTGATCGATACGGAGCTCAATGTTTGCATCGATTCGGATGACTTTATGGCGGATGAGGCGGTAGAGAAAATCGTTTCGTTCTGGAAGGAACGCGGCAGCGACAAGTATGCGGGCATTGTGGGATTGGATGCGACCCCCCAAGGAAATATTATCGGGACTCGGATGCCGGATCATTTAAAAGCATCATCGCTTTCAGATTTATATTCGAAGCATAAGGTCAAAGGAGATAAAAAGCTTGTATATCGTTCGGAATTAACACGTATATTCCCTCCTTATCCGATATTTCCAGGCGAAAAGTACTGCCCTCTTAGTTACAAATATATTTATATTGATCAAGAGTATCCGCTGCTTGTAATGAATGAAATCCTTTGTTACGTCGAGTATTTGGCCGACGGATCAAGTATGAATATTATCAAGCAATACAAGAGAAACCCACAGAGTTTCTTGTTTTTCAGAAAAGTCGCTATGATATATGCTCCTTCCTTTAAGGAAAAATTTCGGGAATCTATGCATTACGTTTCAAGTAATTTAATGATTAAGAACTATAAATTCTTGTTGGAATCACCATGCAAATGGACTACTTTATTCGCGGCACCCTTTGGAATCTTGCTTTATTTTTATATTCAGAATACGAGTAAGGCTACTGTTTTAAAAAGATAACAGATTTCCTTATCTTATTCTCTGATTGAGAGGAAATATAAATGGCCATATTTTGGGTTACTCTTTCATTAGTTTACTTACTTTCTTTTTTTTCAAGATATTTTGCCAGACCGGTAACCATCGGTCCCGTATATATACAGCCAAATAAATTTCTAGTTTTTATGGTTATAGCGATTATGGTGCTTGTATCCGGTTTAAGAAAAGGTATTGGTGATACATTTTTTTACATGCATTCTTATGCTATTACCCATTTTAGCTGGGAAGATATTGGATTTAAAGCCGATTTTGGATTCAATATACTTCAATTGCTTTTGCAACAAGTATCAAATGATCCTCAAATATTAATTTTTATAGTCGCACTGATAACAAATGTACTCATTTTAATTGTTTTATATAAATATGCAAGATTATTTGAGCTAGGTATATATGTATATATCACTAGTGGATTATTTTTAGTATCAATGAATGGAATTAGGCAATTTCTCGCTGCAGCCATTGCTTTTGCAGCCACAAAATATATATTTAGTGGCAGCTGGATAAAATATATCGTTGTTATTCTGATCGCATCAACCATTCACCAGTCCGCACTTATTCTAATTCCAGTATATTTTATAGTAAGACGGAAAGCATGGACAAATCAAACTTACATATTACTCTCTGTTGCTGTAATTCTGGTTATAGGTTTTACTCAATTCTCAGAAGCTCTTTTTACGGTGATAAAGGATACTAAATACAGCGAATATCAAAATATGGAATTACAAGGTGCCAATTTTTTGAGGGTAGTTGTACTTGCAGTTCCAATTGTTTTTGCTTTTTTCGGGAGAGAGAAGTTGAGAAAGATATTCCCAGGCAGCGACTATGTTGTAAATATGTCCTTAATTAATCTCGTTTTCATGTTAATCTCTACACAACAGTGGATATTTGCTCGATTTAGCATTTACTTTGGATTATATAATTTAATTCTAATTCCATGGGTTGTAAAGTTATTTGTTCCAAAGGAACAAAAGCTGATCTATTATGCGATTTTGGTAAGCTACTTTATTTATTATTTTTATGAGAGTGTAATTAGTTTGAATATTATTTATAAGAGTGACTTTTTAATATTTTGAATCTAACAATGAATAAAGGATGAGGGTATGATGATAAATCATAACAAGAAGCTTAAGGTCTTACATGTATTAGGTGGTTTATGGTGCGGTGGGACTGAGGCTTTTGTAATGAATATGTACCGTTCCATCGACAGAGAAAAAGTTCAATTTGTTTTTTTAATCCATGAAAAGTCTAAAGCCCATTATGATGATGAAGTGTTATCGTTAGGCGGGATAATATATAGAATACCCGATCGAACAGAAGTTGGAACAATAAAATATATGATTTACCTTATACGTATACTTTTCAAAATAAAACCGGATGTTATCCATGCACATGCTATGTTTAATTCCGGGGTTGTTATGCTGGCATCGTTTATAACGGGTATAAAAAAGCGTGTATGTCATTCTCATAACACGGCTGATCAATTTGGCGATAGTATATCGCGAAATATATTTCGAACCATAATGCGGTTGTGTATACGAGGTTTTTCAACTGATTTAGCGGCTTGCGGCAATGAAGCTGCTTTATACCTGTTTGGCGATAAAATTTTAAAAGAAGGAAAGGCTCATGTTTTAAAAAACGCTGTTAATGTGGAAATGTATAAATTTAATGGAGCGATTAGAAGTAAAGTAAGGGATGAGTTAAATGCTGGTAATAGATTAGTCTTAGGCCATATTGGCAGATTTAGTAAAGAGAAAAACCACGAATTCCTGGTTTATGTGTTCAAGGCAGTGCATAAATTGCATCCGGATTCTCTGCTTGTATTGATCGGTGATGGGGAATTTAGACCACGGATAGAAAAGAAAGTAGCGGATTTAGAGTTATCCGGCGCTGTTAAATTTCTTGGGATTCGAAATGATGTATCAAAACTAATGCAGGGGATGGATTTGTTCGTATTTCCATCACTTTTTGAAGGCTTTCCATTCGTATTGGTTGAAGCGCAAGCAGCAGGCTTGAATTGCATTATATCTGATACTATTACACCTGATACAAACATAACACAACGATTAAACTTTCTCAGTTTAAAGGATTCACCAGCAATTTGGGCTAAAAAAATACTTTCTTCTTCATATAAGCACGAAGATACTTTGGAAATAATACGAAGTAAAGGTTATGACAATGTCACAATGGCCAAATGGTTAACTGATTTTTATATGGGTCATAAACATGAACAAAACCTCGTCATAAGGGGGGGATTTTAAAGATAACGTATAATTTGTTAACAAAACAACGAATACAATTATTTAATTATTGGAGGGTAATTCATGGCAATATTAGTAACCGGTGGCGCCGGTTATATCGGAAGCCATACTTGTGTGGAGCTTTTGACGGCAGGATATGAAGTAATCGTTGTAGATAACCTTAGCAACAGCAGCATAGAATCCTTGAGACGTGTAACCGAGCTGACTGGAAAGGAATTCAAATTCTATCAAGTTGATTTAATCAATCAGGAAGTGCTTGACAAAGTGTTTGAACAAAATCAGATCGAAGCCGTGATTCATTTTGCAGGGCTAAAAGCAGTAGGGGAATCCACTCGGATTCCTCTTTTTTATTACCAAAATAACTTGACCGGCACTCTCGTATTATGTGAAGTCATGAAGAAATATAAAGTGAAAAGAATCGTGTTCAGTTCCTCAGCTACTGTATATGGAATGCCTGAACGTGTGCCTGTTTCAGAGCATTTCCCACTTCGTGCAACCAACCCTTATGGACGTACGAAATTAATGATTGAAGAAATATTGAATGATTTGTACCTGTCGGATAATAAGTGGAGCGTTGCTCTTTTACGTTATTTCAACCCCATTGGCGCCCATAAGAGCGGAATCATCGGTGAGGATCCGAATGGAATACCAAACAATCTGGTGCCTTATATTACTCAAGTGGCGGTTGGCAAGCTTAAGGAACTCAGCATCTTTGGCAGTGATTATGAGACTTTGGATGGTACAGGTGTAAGAGATTATATCCATGTAGTGGATCTGTCCACGGGACATTTGAAGGCGCTCAAAAGGGTCATGGCCACGACTGGTGTGGAAGCTTATAACCTTGGTACTGGAAGAGGATACAGTGTTCTGGAGATGGTTTCTACGTTTGAAAAAGTAACGGGGAAACATATTCCCTATACGATTTCTAATCGAAGGCCTGGTGATATAGGAGCTTGTTACGCTGACCCAACCAAGGCCGAACTGGAACTGGGGTGGGTTGCCGAAAAAGGAATCCATGAGATGTGCACCGATTCTTGGCGATGGCAGTCCAATAACCCCAATGGTTATCAAGAAGAGTCTAAAATGCTGGCCGGAATTGGTGTTAAAGATGATCTTCGCATGCTCAGTAGAAGGAGGGATAAAATTGTCAATAGTTAGAGCGATTAACCTGAGAACAATCCAAACCTTGTTTTCTCTGCTGCGAAATGGAATGATAGCTTCTACTTGGTCTATCGCGGTATTCAGTTCAGATGATTTTGTATCAACAGCGCCAAAAGAAAATAAATTGAAGAAACCAACTTTACAAGCTTCGGATGTCACCGACGTTCCGGCGGAGTTTGTGGCGGATCCTTTTATTATCCAGCATGAATCCGAATTCTTCTTGTTCTTTGAAGTTTTAAATAAAGCCTCGGGTCGTGGAGAAATTGGATTAGCAACGAGTGCGGACGGTCATAAATGGAACTACCGAAAAGTAGTGCTGCGTGAAAAGTACCATTTATCTTATCCACAAGTGTTTACCGATAAGGGAGACTTCTTTATGCTCCCTGAAACGGCAGAAACAAATCGGGTCATATTATATAAATCAAAAAATTTCCCTTTTGAATGGGAAGTAACGTGCGAGTTGTTCAGCGGCAGGTTTTTGGACCCATCTATAGTAAATATTAACGACAAATGGTGGATTTTCGCAGGAACGAGTGAAGGAAATTTTCATTTGTTTCACTCGGAAAAGCTTGAAGGTCCATGGATCGAACATCTTCAAAGTCCGATCATCTCTAACAATATGAGGATTACTAGACCTGGAGGAAGAATAACCGTCTCCGATGGAATCGTCTATAGGTATACTCAAGCTGATTATCCCCATTATGGTGATTCAGTACGATTGTTTAAAGTAACTAAACTCTCGGAGTTTGAATATGAGGAGGAGGAAGTTGATTTAATTTTAAGTGGTTCGAAGGAGGAAAATGACTGGAGAAAAGACGGTATGCACCATATTGATCAGCTTAAAATGAATTCTGGAAAATGGTTAATTGCTGTTGACGGGCATAAGTTTAAAAAAATGAACTATATGGCGTGGAAATTGGATAGTCTTTTATCAAAAATTTTCAAATGATCTTGAATGGAAGGGGGATCCGTAATTTCATGAAGCGACTTTTCGATGTGTTACTTTCAATCTCGTTATTATTGCTTTTTTCACCGTTCATTCTGATGGTTGCCGTATTAGTTAGATGGAAATTAGGATCTTCCGTCATCTTTAAGCAGCAGCGGCCTGGACTGCATGGCAAACCTTTTTATCTCTATAAATTCCGCACTATGTCGGATGCGAGAGATAACCAAGGAAATTTGTTGCCGGATTATATCAGATTGACTCCTTTTGGACAAATGCTTAGGAAGTACAGTCTGGATGAGTTACTCCAGCTCGTCAACGTGATAAAAGGTGATTTGAGTTTAGTGGGTCCCCGGCCGTTATTGATGGACTATCTGCCATTATATACTGATGAACAAGCCAAACGGCACAGTGTGAAACCAGGTATTACAGGTTGGGCTCAAGTGAATGGCAGAAATGCAATCTCGTGGGAAGAGAAATTTAGACTTGATGTCTGGTATGTTGAAAATCAAAGCTTTCTTCTTGATCTCAATATTATCGCTTTAACGATCAGGAAGGTTTTGAAATCGGAAGGGATCAGTCGTGGGAACCATGTGACTACGGAAAAATTCTCGGGATCTAACTTCTCATGAAAAGATGTGAATCTGTATGGAAATTGCTGTAATTGGTGATGGCGGCCACTGTAAAGTAATAAGGGAAATGATTGGCGCCAATAAAAGCTGTCAACTCAGAGCCATTCTCGATGACAAATATGAAGAATTAATTCTTGAACATGACTTGTACTTGGGTCCGATTTCTGCTGCACAAAGTTTATTAAGCCTAATTGATCAGCTTAAATTTGTTGTGGCTATAGGGAATAATGCAATAAGAAAAACCATTGTTACCAAGCTAGGATTAGGTAATGAACACTATGCATCCCTTATACACGAGAAAGCAATTATCAGTTCCAGCGCTGTCGTAGGTCAAGGAACAGTGATAATGGCAAATGCAGTGATTAATGCGGATGCACAAATCGGGAACCATACCATTGTCAATACTGGAGCTATAGTGGAACACGACAATCGGATTGGAGATTATGTCCATGTCGCTCCACATGCAACACTGACCGGATCCATAATCGTAAAAGAAGGAGCCATGATTGGAGCGGGAGCCACAATAATTCCTGGAAGATATCTGGGCGAATGGGCAATTATTGGCGCGGGTTCAACAGTGATTAGGGATATTCAACCGAATAGTACAGCTGTTGGGACGCCTGCAATCATCATAAAAGCTGCTATATGACTGAAACGGAAAAAATAAGCCGTCGCACCTTTTTAAAAACAGGCTGGAAAGTCGGCTTAACTGTGCTTGGCATGGCTGCGATGGGGATCTTTTACACCATGGAAGAACGATTTATGTACCAGACACGGCATGTTGAGTTGACCATCCGTGATTTACCTGGGGCCTTTAAGGGTTGGAACATTGTCCAATTCAGTGATGTTCATTTTGGCTTCCACTATGAAGCCGAGGATTTTCGCCGTGTTGTAAAGATGATCAATAAATTGAAGCCTGATATGTTGTTTTTTACCGGTGATCTTCTAGATAGGGCATGGTCGGAACAGTCACCTGTTCTTCCAATTCTTCAGGAACTAAATAAGCCCCGCGGCGGGAAATGGGCTGTATTGGGAAATCATGACTATACGTCCAAGAACAGGGCGATTCAGTTATTACAAGAGTCGCAATTCCATGTGCTAGTTAATAGTCATACCTATATCGAAAATAACGGGCAGAGACTTTACATTGCTGGAGTGGATGATTATCTATTTGGCAGATACGACATTAAGAAAACTCTTCAAGGTTTGTCAGATCAAGACTGTGTGTTGTTGCTGGCTCATGAACCAGATACAGCCGATTTTAGCTGCGATCTTGGAGTCAATGCCCAATTTTCAGGACATTCACATGGAGGCCAGATTAGATTGCCCTTTATGAAACCATTCTTCACTCCTGAATTAGCACAAATATATTTAGAGGGTCTTTACACAGTGGGTGATAAAAAGATGCCATTGTACGTAAACCGCGGAATTGGAACCAGCACTTTACCGATACGCTTCTTCTGCAGACCGGAGATCACTGTTTTTCATTTATCTTGAATCAGGAAAGAGAGGTTGTGTTGTCATGCAGTTGATTTCGGATAAAAAAAGGATTTATCTTTCTGCTCCGCACATGAGCGGCCTTGAACAAAAGTACGTGGCCAATGCCTTTGACAGCAACTGGATTGCACCTCTTGGCCCGCATGTGGATGCCTTTGAGAAAGAGCTTGCTTCCTACACAGGGGTAAACGATGCAGCCGCCGTCAATTCGGGTACGTCAGCCATTCACCTGGCGCTTCGGCTGCTCGATGTACATGAAGGGGATACCGTATTTTGCTCCAGCCTTACATTTATTGCGAGTGCTAACCCAATTAACTACTTGGGAGCCACACCGGTATTTATTGATTCAGAGCCCGAGACATGGAATATGTCGCCCCAAGCTTTACTTCAAGCCTTACACGAGGCAGTCCATCAAGGGAGCCTTCCCAAAGCGGTCATCGTCGTTAATTTATATGGCCAAAGCGCGAAAATGGATGAACTCATCGCATTATGTCAACTCTTTAAAGTCCCTGTCATTGAGGACGCTGCAGAGTCGCTGGGTTCCACCTACAAGGGAAAAGCGAGCGGCTCTTTCGGCAGATTTGGTGTGTATTCATTTAACGGGAACAAAATCATTACCACCTCAGGCGGAGGCATGCTGGTTTCCAATGATATCGAGAGCTTGAAGCAAGCTCGTTTTTTGGCCACTCAAGCACGGGATCAGGCCCCGCACTATCAACACAGCCAAATGGGCTATAACTATAGAATGAGTAACGTATTAGCGGGGATCGGCAGAGCGCAGCTGGAGGTTTTGGAAGAGAGAGTCCAGGCCAGAAGAGCGATTTTCAATCGATATCATCATGCGCTGTCTCCTTTTCCAGGCATTCAGTTTATGCCGGAATTGAAAGATACCCGGTCCAATCGCTGGCTTACGGCATTAACTCTGGAGGAGAAGGTAACGGGAATATCCAGCCAGGTCTTATTGGAAGCATTGGCTGAAGACAATATCGAAGCCCGTCCCATTTGGAAGCCGCTTCATACACAGCCGCTGTTTGAAGGTGCAAAATATTATCCTCACAGCGACAATGAGAGTATATCCGAGCAATTGTTTGCAACCGGATTATGCCTGCCATCTGGATCGGGTATGACGGAAGAGGAGCAAATGAGAGTAATCGAGTGTATCCAAAGTGTTTTGATCCAGGAAAAGAGCATCACCGCTTAATAACCAATTCAAACATCTTCTGTTCATGGTGCTTAACCTTATTATGGAAATGTTCCTTCATTTGCATGTCAAGACAGTCCTTATAGAGAATGGAATTGTAAGCGTGCATAGCTTTATGGTAAGTACGCGTCGTCCTTTTCCAAACACTCATCAAAAGTACATACATGACAGCTCCCCCCTTTGTTAAATCTTATGAATGATTTCACCTATGTATTCAGTTCATAACCAGCAATTTCAGACAATACCAAAATAGAACCATAAAAAGGGAGGCGCAAAAATATGTGTGGGATCGTGGGATATATCGGCAATCAGGATGCCAAGGAGATCTTGGTAAGAGGCTTGGAAAAACTGGAATATAGAGGGTATGATTCTGCGGGAATAGCCTTATTGAATGCCAGTGGAGTACATGTATATAAAGAACAGGGAAGAATCGCTGCACTTCGCCAAGTGATTGACGCTCAAATGAGGGGGAGGATCGGAATCGGCCATACCCGATGGGCCACACATGGAGAACCAAGCCGCAGAAACGCGCACCCCCATCAAAGCAGCAACGGACGGTTTACGCTTGTTCATAATGGCGTGATTGAAAATTACAAAGAGTTAAAGCAGCAATATCTGAATCAAGTGCCATTCACTAGTGATACTGACAGCGAAGTCATCGTACAGCTCATGGAAAAGTTGGTTGCAGACGGCTTACAGGTGGAGGCTGCTTTTCGGCAATTGCTCCCGATGCTGAAAGGATCCTATGCTATTGTTTTACTGGATGTCGAGAACCTTGAAGCCATTTATGTCGGCAAAAATAAAAGTCCGCTGCTCATTGGGCTCGGCAGCGGCTTTCATGTACTTGCAAGCGATGCCATGGCGATGCTGCAGCTCACCCAGCAGTTTGTAGAATTGATGGACGAGGAAATGGCGATTCTTCAGCCAAACACAAAAACGATAAAAAATCTATCGGGCGATATCATTCAGCGCAGGCCCTTTCAAGTAAAGCTGGATGCAAGCGATATCGAAAAGGGACCTTATCCGCACTATATGCTGAAAGAAATTGATGAACAGCCCTTTATTATCCGGAATATAGTATCCAACTATCAAAACGGTCATGATGAAATTAACATCGATCCGGCCATCCGTGGGGCGGTAAAGGAAGCGGATCGAATTTATATGATTGCATGCGGTACGAGCTATCATGCCGGATTGGTCGGAAAGCACCTTATTGAAAAGATAGCAGACATACCCGTGGAAACCCACATCGCGAGCGAATTTTTATATAACATGCCCATTCTCTCCCATAAACCGCTTTTTATCTTTATATCCCAAAGCGGGGAAACAGCTGACACCAGAGGAGTACTGGCGGCCATCAAAAAAATGGGCTGCAAATCTTTGACGATCACGAATGTTCCGGGATCCACTTTATCCCGCGAAGCGGATTGTACCTTATACACGCATGCCGGACCCGAGATTGCAGTCGCATCAACCAAAGCGTATACAGCCCAGATTGCCGTGTTGGCCTTACTTGCTTTTGACAGTGCACGAGTAAAAGGCAGAGCTCTCATCGGCAGCCCCCTTCTTGAATTAAGCTTAGCGGCGAATGCCATGGAAATTATGATAAACAGGAAAGAATACCTTGAAGAGATCGTATGGGAATATTTAAATGTTTCCCGCAATTGTTTTTACATAGGTCGAGGCGTTGACTATTTCGCTTGTCTTGAAGGCGCTTTAAAACTTAAGGAGATTTCATATATTCAAGCTGAGGGTTATGCTGGGGGGGAATTAAAGCATGGCACCATTGCATTAATCGAGAAAGGGACTCCAGTAATCGCATTGGTCACTCAAGCCCACGTTAAGGGAAATATCAGAAGTAATGTTCAGGAGGTCATGGCGCGCGGGGCTCATGTTTGCATGATTAGCATGGAAGGACTCGAGGAGAAGACAGATCAAATTGTAATGCCAGCGATCCATGAATATTTGACTCCGCTTGTTTCAGTAATCCCTTTACAATTAATGGCTTACTATGCAGCGGTATATCGAGGATGTGACGTGGACAAACCAAGAAATTTAGCCAAAAGCGTCACTGTGGAGTGATAAAACTATGATCGGTAAAAACATTTCCAATATTCGGAAGCAAAGAGGATTTACATTATCCGAGCTTTCCGAACGGACTGGCATTTCCAAGTCCTATTTAAGCAACATAGAAAGAGACCTTAAACAGAATCCTTCTATTCATGTTATGGAAAGAATCGCATCCGTGTTAAACGTAGATCTCAAGACCTTGCTTAAAATTTCAATCGATGTTGAAAGCAAGCAGCACCTTGAGAAAGAGTGGATGGATTTTATCAGTGAATTGGAGAAATCGGGAATTGATAAAGCGCAAATTCAAGATTACAAAATAGTGATTGAATTCATGAAGTGGCATAATGAAAAAATAAAATAATTGCATACATACCTGGACACAAGGATAAACGGCTACACCGTCCTAAATGACGAGCACGTTTGTCAAGGTTGATGCGCAGCAAGATAAGTTTAGAAAAACTTATACTTACATATCAACTTGAAAAAGCCCTTTCGGGGGCTTTTTTGTTCTATATAAAAAACGCAATTGTTCGTTGTAATGAATTCTGGTATAATGGCAACAATAGTTAAGTAATTATCCCATCAATTAAAGGAAGATCTGACATGATCGGCAAACGTGTGCAGCAATTAAGGAAAGAAAAGGGAATGTCACTTACGGAGCTGGCAGAGCGTGCAGGAGTAGCCAAGTCCTACATTAGCAGCTTGGAGCGGGATATTCAAAAAAACCCTTCGATTCAGTTTCTTGAAAAAATTGCGGGTGTATTAAAGGTACCTGTTGACAGGCTTATAGATCTGGATGATACACCAGAGAAAGATCGTAGTGAGCTTGACCAGGAATGGTATGAGATCATTAAAGAAGCCATGACATCAGGCGTAGACAAGCAGCAGTTTCGGGAATTTCTGGATTTCAACAAATGGAGAATGCAACACCCGAACGAATAATAAGAAATCATATTCACATGTTCGCAGGTACTGTCAACCCAACGGGCAGATACAATTGTTCATTGTTTGTCGGATTATGCTGATTTCGTGTCTGCTGATTTGCGTTTTTTAGAAAGTTGCGAATATCAGCACTGCTAAGCCCCAAATTCCGCGCATTTAGAATAAGCTGAATCCATTCCTCATCAAGTTCCATGTTATCCAATTCACCCGAACTGCTCATTTGTTTACCTCCTGAATGATCTTTAATGATACAATATGTATTATTTAATGTATTATCGCATGCTTTTTCTGCAAAATCAATCCCATTTTCATAAAAATTATACAAAATGTATCATCGGATAGATGTGTTTGTATTAATGCTGTTTTGAAGCGTTTTTACAGCATTATTAAACAAAAAAAGCCCCGCCGGCCATAGCAGGCGGAGCATCAACCTGAGATCTAGTTGCAATACCATTTTTCCCAAATTTTATAGAGTCCGAGCAATCTTCATTTTTTTTTTTTTTTTTTACAATTGTTCTTTAATAAGAACTATACTACTGATGTCAGGATTTGAGAACAACAATTTTCTGATAGAGAGAAAAATATTTATGTTTGGGAAATTAGGCCTTAAAACAATTCGGGGGAGTAATCCATTCATGTCCATTGACGGGCATTGCTATTGTAATTCACATGTTTTAATGATACAATTTGTATCAAAATCAGAGAAAGGAAGTGCTAATTCATGCAAGTTGTACAACCTATACGAGATCAAGAGAAGATAGACGAGATCCAAGGGATACTAATGAGGCAGTCGCTTCGAGATTGGTTGTTATTCACGATTGGCATCAATTCCGGGTTGCATTTGAGCGATCTGCTCACATTAAGAGTCAGAGACCTGAAGGATAAGACCCAGGTCACCATTAAAGAAGAGAAGACCGGCAAAGAGAAAACTTTCATGATTAATAATCAACTTAAGGACTGGATCTTTAATTACGTCAAGTATATGGATGATAGTGATTTCCTGTTTCCTTCCCAACGAACCGGCAAACCGATTAAACGAATCCGGGTATACCGCATTCTGAACGAAGCTGCCAAGCAGGCTGGGCTGTATGATATCGGCACCCATACGCTGCGAAAAACCTTCGGGTATCATTATTATCAAAAAACGAAAAATATCTCCGTACTTCGTGATCTTTTTAATCATTCCGCCCCGTCAGTAACGTTAAAATATATCGGCGTGAACGCGTTGGAGCATGCGAATGACCGTTTCTAAAATATTTACTTGACATGATACTAAATGTATCATAAATTATGTACATAATACTTTGATTTGGAGCCATATAATAGGATTTGAATGAGATTCTAGGGAAAAGGCGGTCTCGAATGAGTAAGAAAATTGAACTGGATATCGCGGGGGTATTAAAGCAGTTAGGCATGAATCCGGATAAGTATGGTACGTGGCTGGTCAAGGAATCAACCCCCCTCCCGCGTACTGTTATAGAGAACGCTCTGCCCTTACAAAAGCAATAAAACGCCTTGCTTCATCAGCAGTCAATTTTCTCCCATCAATCATCAAAGCAAATCTTTCCAAAATCTTGTCGTCCGAGAGCTCCAGGTGATCCACAAAATCTCTAACATCATTATCAAGTACTTTATCCGGCTCGTCCGACCGTCCCAGTAAGTAGTCTATGGATACCTTAAAGAAGGTTGCGATTCTATGAATAGTTTCATAGTCAGGTTCTCTGCGAGAGGTTTCATAATGGGAAAGAGAGGCCCTCGAAATGCCCAGCTTATTCGCCAATTCTACTTGGGTAAGTGCACTTTGTTCACGAAGTAAAGCAATTCTATCCCCATATTTAGCCATTGTTTTAACATTCACCACATTTCAGTAAAAGTACTAACCAGTATTGCCCTGCTGTAAGTATTAGTATACTAGCGTTCAGCTAGATACGTATAGTATCATACAATATTTTTTTACATGTTTCAACAAAAAGACTCACTGCATCGTCATAACGGCAAAGAAGGGGTAAGGCATGCTGACCAAGGATAAATCGAAAATTTTAATTGAAGAGTTTAACAGCTTCATTCAAAGATCAGAGTTACAAACTACGCTAGTAACATCGCTAAGGCCTTATGTAAATGAAATAAAAGAAATTTTATTGATGCACGTTTACCAGATAAATGAGAAGGATGCTGAAGTAAGTCCATCAGACCGGCAAGGAGACTAATAATTAAAAAACATTGCACTGATACAAAATGTATCGTATCATACTAATAAAATACATAATGCAACAAATTATTGAAATTGGACACTAGTAGGAGTGATATTATGAACCCATCGAGGGATGTTTATTGCCTGAAATGTGCGACGATTGTTCCTAGAGAACAAGCAGATCAGATCTTTAAAACAGGGTTTTATAAAATAACCACTCCATTAGCTATTTGTATAAAGTGCTCTCATGAAGAATCGGAAAAGATACATATTGAGATCAATTATGAAGATTTCAACGATATAAAATATAGGGAAATACAGGCTGCGCTCTAGAATCAGATGTAGTAATCCCAAAGGAATGTCTCCTAAAGCAAAAATCCCCTTCAAGGAGAGGCCACTGAAAAAGTCCTTTATACAGAAAAGGTACAATCTCTCAAGATCTTTGAGAAGAAAGTACCTTTTCTGTATAATTAAAGCATCAACCCGAGTAGGTGAGCCCGATGATTCAACAACAACAATCCATAACTCTAAGCCCCTATATAGAACTTTATAACTTGATTATTCCCAAGGATAATATGTTGCGCCAAATCAATGAGTTGGTCGACTTCTCATTCGTGTACGAAGAACTGAAAGCGCGCTACTGTCTAGATAACGGTCGAAATGCGATCGACCCGATTCGCATGTTCAAGTATCTGCTATTGAAGGCTATCTTTGAACTGTCCGACATGGATATTGTTGAGCGCTCTCGGTACGATATGTCGTTTAAGTATTTTCTTGATATGGCGCCGGAAGAAGTGGTAATAGACGCTAGTTCTCTAACTAAGTTTCGGAAGCTGCGGCTGAAAGACATGAATCTGCTCGACATGCTCATTGGCAAAACAGTCGAAATTTCGCTGGAGAAGGGCATTATCACAAGCAAAGCAATCATTGTCGATGCTACCCATACGAAAGCACGCTACAATCAGAAATCCCCTCGTGAAATTTTGCTGGACCGCTCCCGAAAGCTGAGAAAAGCGGTCTACACGGCGGATGAGTCGCTGAAAGCCAAGCTCCCATCAAAAAACACAAACGATGTGCTCGAGGACGAAATCGCCTACTGTCAAAAACTCATCGCCGTGCTTGAAGTAGAAGGCGGCATCTGCGAGCTTCCCAAGATCAAAGAACCGTTGAATCTGTTGAAAGAAACGGTCGCAGACGATCTGGAACAGCTACGGATCTCGGAAGATCAAGATGCACGGGTAGGTCACAAGAGCGCGGATTCCTCGTTTTTTGGATACAAAACCCACATTGCTATGACTGAGGAACGGATTATTACGGCAGCAGTTGTAACCACAGGCGAAAAGAATGACGGCAAGCAACTGCAGACGCTGATTGAAAAAAGTAAAGCCGCCGGTATGGAGGTCAAAACAGTAATCGGAGATACCGCCTACTCGGAAAAGGAAAACATTAAGTACAGTAACGAAAGCGAACTTGAATTGGTGGCGAAACTAAATCCAGCGATTACGCAAGGAAATCGTAAGAAAGAGGATGAATTCCAGTTCAATAAGGATGCAGGCATGTATGTGTGCAAGGCAGGGCATATGGCGCTTCGGAAAGCACGGGGGGGAAAGAAAGACGTTGGGGCAAACCAAGTCGATACGTATTACTTCGATGTAGAAGTATGCAAGCGATGTCCAATGAGGGAAGGTTGCTACAAGGAAGGTGCAAAAAGTAAAACTTACTCGGTGAGCATTAAATCCGACGAGCACACCGAACAAATGGCGTTCCAGAGTAGCGAATATTTCAAAACCAAAGCTAAGGAACGCTACAAGATTGAAGCGAAGAACAGCGAACTAAAACACAGACACGGGTATGACGTTGCGTCATCTTCGGGTCTTGTCGGTATGGAGTTGCAAGGCGAAATGGCGATTTTCACGGTAAACCTAAAACGAATATTGAAGCTTATGAAGTGAAAGCCCCTTCTGAATGACCTGCTATAGCAATGAAAAGACGACCAAGCAACCAAAATTTGGATGCTTGGTCGTCTCTTATTTCATGACTTAGAGGCAACCCTGAAAAAATCACAAGTTCTTCAGTGGCCTCTTCAAGGAAGAGGATTTTTTTGTTGAGTTGATAAGAAAGTTTAAGTTTTTCTAAAATTATCCTTGGTTCAATAAATGTTGATGGGCGCTGTAATCAATCTGCTGCTTCTCCAAAAAGCTGGTCAAACTCTTGTAATCCCGCCGCGGTGTCGCAAGGATGTAACCCTTGATACAGTGGTCACGCGTCACTTCCTCAGCGCCTTCGTTCAAGGCGACCTCGCCGATTTTAGCGGCTATCGAATGCTTGGCGATATCGCGAAATGCTGTGGGTACCGGTGAAACCAGCTGATCCAAAAAGGCTTTGGAATCTTCGGTCCACAGATGCCTGGACGAATCCACGTAATGATTTTGCCAGTCCAGCTTGGACTTTCCGTCCGCCTTCGGCAAAACCTTAAGAAATTTGCGGAACATGAAGTATCCGCCGACACTCATAAAAAACAACAGGACAAACACCCAAAAAATAATAAACCACATGAAAAGTGGATTAGCTCCTGAATCCATGCCAGATGTCACCTCGGATTAACCATATTCTTATAAGAATTATACCTTATTTCTAGATTTCTTGCGACAATGCTAGTAAAATAGGAGGGAATGATCAAATCGTAAAGGAGCCATTAGGATGCTTAAAATCGGTTCACATGTTTCTTTTTCCAATAAAGGATTACTGAATGCCGCGGAGGAAGCTGTTTCTTACGATTCTACAAGCTTTATGCTTTACACAGGCGCGCCACAAAATACACGCCGCAAGCCAATTGAAGAGCAGTTTGTCGAAGAAGGCAAGGCGTTGATGGACAAGCATGGTATTGAGGAGATTGTGGTTCATGCTCCTTACATTATCAATTTGGGCTCTTATAAAGATGATACCTTTGAACTGGCTGTCCGTTTTTTGCAAGAAGAAATTCATAGAACCGAATATTTGGGTGTTCGCAATATCGTGCTTCATCCCGGAGCCTATACGGAAAAAGATGCCGAGTATGGGCTAAAGCGCATAGCCGAGGGCTTGAATGAGGTATTGGATGGAATCAAGCATACCAGGGTTAATATCGCACTCGAGACAATGGCTGGAAAAGGCACTGAGCTGGGCCGGAGCTTTGAGGAGCTTGCTGCCATTATCGATAAAGTCACACATAATGAGAGAATTACCATTTGCTTGGATACTTGCCACATCCATGATGCAGGATATGATATTGTGAATGATCTGGAAGGAGTACTCGATGAATTTGACCGTATTATCGGCTTAAACCGCATCGGGGTTATTCACCTGAATGACAGTAAGAATCCCCGCGCCGCGAGCAAGGACCGCCATGCACCGATCGGTTCCGGCTATATCGGCTACGAAGCCATGAACAACATCGTGCACCACGAGAAGCTGATCCACTTGCCGATGATTCTGGAAACCCCTTGGATCGGTAAAAATGAAACCACCCAGCGCCCCATGTACGAGGCTGAGATTGCGCTGCTTAGAGGCAATCTGAGTGAGCATTTTGGCGGAGAGTTCCTGGATCAGGTCGAGCGCATTGCATTTTTAATGGATAAAAAAGATATCCATCATCGCGATTTCGTGCTCAATACCTGGGAGCTTCTGAAAAATGATGCAAAAGCGAAAAAAGAAGACAGCCGGGAGCCGTTGGAGCGTTTGTATGATATCATTGCGGAAGATAGATTGCTGCCGGATTTATCGGAAGAGCAAATCAATCAACGATTGACGATTTGGCTGGCTGGCAAAAAGGCGCTGCAGTTGGCTTAGACTTGCTTACGAAGTAAGTTTTCCTAAAGGAAAACTCAGCTTATGCTTACGAAGTCAGTTTTGCTAACGCAAAACTCATAGGAGGAAACATGAACACCGATATCAACAACATCAACGTCCGAAACGGGAATACGAATAAGAACAGAGCGAGAATGCTGATCTCTTGTCCGGATCAGCCGGGCATTGTTGCAGCGGTGTCGCAATTTCTATTTGAACATAGTGCCAACATTGTGCAATCGGATCAATACACCATGGATCCGGAAGGCGGCATGTTCTTCATCCGGATCGAATTCGATTTGCCGGAGCTCAGCAGCCGGATCGATCAGCTTAAATCGGATTTTGAACATGTCGCTGAGCGGTTTCACATGGATTGGAGACTGACACTCGCCAGCCGCAAGAAGCGTTTGGCCATATTCGTCTCCAAGGAGGATCACTGCCTACTGGAGCTGCTCTGGCATTGGCGCGCCGGAGATTTGGATGCGGATATTGCCATGGTGATCAGCAATCATCCCGATATGAAGTCACTGGTGGAACCCTTCGACATTCCCTTTGTGCATATTCCTGTTACCGCGGATACCAAATCTGAAGCCGAAAGAAAACAGCTGGAAGCCGTAGGAGACAGTGTGGATGTGATCATTTTGGCGCGTTATATGCAAATTATCTCGCCGACGTTTCTGCAGCATTTTGGCCATCGAATTATCAATATCCATCACTCCTTCCTACCCGCCTTCATTGGCGGCAAGCCTTATGCCCAAGCGCATAACCGCGGGGTGAAAATCATCGGGGCGACGGCGCACTATGTAACGGAAGAATTGGATGGCGGCCCGATAATTGAGCAGGATGTGCAGAGGGTCAGCCATCGCGATAACGTGGATGATCTGAAGCGGATAGGGCGCCATATCGAGCGCATTGTCCTCGCCAGAGCCGTATCCTGGCACGTTGAGGACCGCATCATCGTGCATAATAATAAGACCGTAGTCTTTAATTAAAATAAATTAAATTGGTAAATTGGACTTCCACCCTTTTGGGGTTGGAGTCCTTTTTTTGTTGCTTGTTTTCGATGGTTTGGTACAAAGGTTCATAAAAATGGGCGTTTGAATCAGTAACAAGCGCGGAAATCGCACCATAAATTGGAATCATATCGATTCAGTTCAATTTATTTTTCATGCTATACCCAATCAAATAAACGACCGGAGGTTTTTAAAATGAATGATTTCAAAAATGAACTGCAGCAATTGAGTGTTGCCGATTTCCAAGCTGGAATGATGACGCCTTGGAATCAGCAAAGCCAGCCTCAGGCAGATCCATCACGTCTATGCGTTGGTTTTGGAGGTCTTTGTGTAGGCTTTGGAGGCTTTGGAGGCTTTGGAGGTTGTGGAGGCTTTGGAGGTTGTGGAGGCTTTGGAGGCTGTGGAGGCTTTGGAGGTTGTGGAGGCTTTGGAGGTTGTGGAGGCTTTTGTGGAGGCTTTTGCCATCATCATCGATGCGGAGGCTTTTGCGGCCATCGATGCGGAGGCTTTTGCCGCTGATCACGGTGTTTCAGTAACATTGCCCCTGAATGCAGATTGTCTGCTGTCAGGGGCTTTTCACTCATCATTTTACTTATGACATGAAGGACAAATAGATATACATATGCTTAAGATGAACGGCAGTCGCAGATTGGTGAACAGTTAAGCTGTAAGATTATGCTTACGGAGTTAGTTTTGCTAAAGCAAAACTCTAAGGAGGAGTAAAATGACTCAAATGATTCCTACTGCGCGTCTGAAGGTCAAGGAGGACACCTTTTTTCTTCCTTATCCAAACGAAAGCGTTTATTTCCGTAATAATATTGGAACCTTCCATATGGAAGGCGAGATGATCGACCGCTGGATTGAAAAACTAATCCCGATGTTCAATGGGGGATATACATTGGCAGAATTGACCGACGGATTGTCCGACCCTTATCGGGAAAGGGTGTATGAAATTGCGGAAGTCCTGCACCAAAAGGGCTTTGTTCGGGATGTGAGTCAAGATCGGCCGCATCAATTGAAGGAAGAAATCCTCGAAAAGTTTGCCTCACAAATAGCCTTTTTAGACAGCTTTGGCGATTCCGGCGCATATCGGTTTCAGTCCTACCGACAGGCTGAAGTGTTAGCGGTCGGTTCAGGCCCGTTTTTCGTTTCCTTGGTTTCTGCCTTAATCGAATCTGGATTGCCTAAATTCCATGTGCTGATTACGGATTCAATGCCGACCAATCGGCAGCGGTTAAGAGAATTGGCTGAACAAGCCCGCATAACGGATCCCGAAGTATTCATAGAAGAGGTGACTCTGCATGATGAGGGAGGAAATGCTTGGCGTGACGTTGTGCAACCTTTCCAATCGATTCTATATGTGTCTCAGGACGGAGATGTTGAGGAACTGAGGCTTCTTCATGCAGCTTGCAAGGAGGAGAAAAAGGTGCTTCTCCCTGCTATGATCCTGAAGCAGGCAGGGATGGCGGGTCCGCTAATCCATCCGGAGCTTGAAGGATGCTGGGAGTCGGCATGGCGCCGCATACACGAAACCGCAGTTTGCAAGGACACGAGGCTGCACACCTTCTCATCTACCGCGGGAGCGATGCTCGCCAATATCATTGTTTTTGAATGGTTTAAGTCGTTCACCGGGGTTGCGGAATTGGAATTGAAAGATTCATTTTTTCTGCTTGATCTGGAAACATTGGAAGGGAGCTGGTACCCGTATTTGCCTCATCCTTTGATTAACCGGAAGGCGGGGGCAGCATTCGATTGGGTTCAAGCTTTGGACTTGCAGCTTGCAGAAAGTTCTGAAGGGAAAGAACAAAATGGGTTGCTTCCATATTTCAGCAGACTGACTTCTGAACAAACGGGGATTTTCCATATATGGGAGGAGGGGGATTTGAAGCAGCTTCCGCTCTCTCAGTGCCGTATTCAGGCGGTGGACCCATTGTCAGAGGGGCCAGCCGGCTTATTACCAGTCAAAATCTGCTCAGGTCTGACGCATGAGGAAGCGCGGAGGGAAGCGGGACTGGCAGGGGTTGAAGATTATGTATTCAGATTAGCCGAGGTGTACGTAGAATCGAAAGAATTTGTCGGCGTTGGAGTGGGTGAAACAGCTGCGGAAAGCGTAAGCCGAGGATTGCTAGCCTGTTTGGCGGAGCAGCTGGGCAGGCAGCTGTCAGTCCGGAAACCAACTGTCCATCGGGTGGAGTTCAGTAAAGTGGAAGATGAAAGAAGCCTGTTTTACATGCAGTCATTGACCATCATGCAGGGTGCGCCAATTATTGGGATAGGAGAGGAAGTATACGGATTTCCAGTGGTATGGGTGTGTACAGGTGATCGCTGGTATGGGACAGTCGGTCTGAATAAGACAATGGCGCTCAGGCAAACATTGCAAGCAGCACTTCTAAAGCTGCAAAATCCATCGGTTTGGCAGGAGGTGCAAGTAATGGAGATTTCATCTGTGAACCTGAGCGCAGAGACTCCGCTTCTTCTTAAAATCCCTCCCACAGAGGAAACAACACGATTGGAGGTATTGGCGGATTCGCTGGAGATCTTGAAAATGAACGGCAAGCTTCTTTTTGCTGTGGATCTCGCGGTCGAACCGTTTTTGAAGGAAACACTTGGAGGAGTATTTGGTGTAGTGCTTCGGGAAGGGGAACCCAGATGAGCGCAATCGTGGCGGTTGTAGGAGAAGGCTTGCTGTCTGATCTGGTGTGCCGAGAATTGGCAGATCTTTACCAGATCATACGTCTGGACAACTTCAAGACAGAAGTGCCGGAAACGACGGATTTGGCTTTGGTGCTGGATGACGCTTGGTATCCTTCCGTTCATCTTGAGGCGGAAAAGGTAATGAAATCAAAGGGTATTCCCTGGCTGCGAGGTTTCATTGCGTTCGGCGAAGGCGTAGTCGGACCGCTGGTTAGTCCGGATGAGCAGGGTTGCTCTCAATGCGCTGACACCAGGCGGCTCTTAGCCGGACGCGACCGTAAGGAGATGTGGAAGCTGCAGAAGCGTTTGGCGGAGGACGGGGGAATAACGTGCGATGCATGGGCATCTCGAACAGGTTTATTACACATGACTTACCTTCTCGTTGCTGAGTCGCAGAAGGTGCTGCAAGGCCATCGACCCCGTTCGGAGAAACGGGTGTTCTTCATGGATATGAAGACACTGAAGTGCACTAGCCACTTCTTTTTGCCGGATCCTCTTTGTCCGGTTTGCTCTTATTTGCCCGACGATTCACGGGCTGCGGCCCGGATTTCATTGCAGCCCAGTCCGAAGATCAGCGAGAGCAGCTTCCGCAGCCGTTCCCTGAAAGAACTGAAGGAATTTCTGGTCGAAGACTATCTGGATTACAAGATCGGCTTCTTGAATGGAAAAATGGTTGATTTTGTGTCGCCTTTTGCCGATGTGAGTGTAAACCTTCCGATGTTTGAGCGGGACGAGGTAACGGCAGGCCGAACGCATTCCTATGCGGAAAGCGAGCTGACTGCCATTATGGAAGGCTTGGAAAGATACAGCGGCATGGCGCCTCGTGGAAAACGGACGGTGATCCTCGACAGTTACCGCAATTTGGCGGATCAAGCACTAGATCCCGTATCTGTAGGCTTGTATTCCAAGGAACAGTATGAGCGGCTGGGGTTTCCTTTTAAACCTTTTGATCCTGACCAACAAATCGATTGGGTTTGGGGATATTCGTTATTGCAAGATAGTCCAATCCTGGTTCCACAAATACTCGCCTATTACAGTTCTAGCTGCGGACAAGGATTTATTTATGAAACATCCAATGGCTGCGCATTAGGTGGAAGCCTGGAGGAAGCTATTTTCTACGGCATTATGGAAGTGGTGGAGCGGGATGCATTCCTGCTGACCTGGTACGCGCAGCTGCCGCTTCCGCGTCTTGACCCTTTTTCCGCGGGCGACCTGGAATTGGAGCTTATGGTCAACCGGTTGAAATCCGTGGCGGGATTTGATCTGTTTTTATATAATGCGACGATGGAGAATGGAATCCCAAGCATTTGGGCTTTAGCGAAAAACAGGAAGCCGAAGGGATTGAATCTGATTTGTGCGGCCGGAGCACATTTGGATCCGGTGCGGGCGGCGAAAAGCGCGGTTCATGAATTGTCGGGGATGATGCTGACGCTTGACGAGAAATTCGAAGCGAACCGTGAGAAATGTGAGCAAATGTTCCATGATCCATCCTTGGTGTGGGGAATGGAGGACCATTCCATGCTGTACGGCTTGCCGCAAGCGGAGGAGCGGCTGCAATTTTTGCTGGAGGAAAACCGGCCGCTGCGAACCTTCGAGGAGGAATTCAAGCCGATACTGAAACAACCGGATCTGACCGAGGACTTGAGGGGCATTCTTCAAATATTCCGCCAGTTGAAACTCGATGTGATCGTCGTGGACCAGTCCACCCCTGAATTGACAAATAACGGACTGCACTGTGTAAAGGTGTTGATTCCAGGAATGCTGCCGATATCATTCGGCCATCACCTCACCCGTGTAACAGGGCTGGAGAGGCTACTGCAGGTACCGGCGGAGCTCGGATATGCGAAGGGGCCATTGCTCCTGGAGCAGCTCAATTCGCATCCGCATCCGTTTCCATAAGTCGCCTGAGCGGATGCATACGAAGCCACGTTTCTTTTCGAAACGTCTTAGCGGGTGCTTACGAAGTCAGTTTTACTAAAGCAAAACTCTTAGGAGGAAGAAGGATGAGTCTGGAAGCCTTTCTACACGATCTTCATGCAGATACCAACGCGTCCAGACCGCCTGATGAGGTGGATTGGGAAGACGCGCCATTAAAATATAAGCTCTATCGCGGTTTGCCAGCCTTTCCTCTATCCCCGGAAGTATCGCTGACGCTTGAAGGCAGGGAATTGCCTTCCAGAATCGATCTGACCTGCATCGGTCATTTTCTCTGGTATGTATTCGGGCTCACTCAGTTGAGCCATTCATACCTTGCCTCGATCAACTTGGGACAATCGGCCGGCCCATTGCAAATGTACCGGAGGTTTGTTCCATCAGGCGGCGGTTTATATCCTAATGAAGTATATGTATATCTGAAGACAAAGGATATTCCAGCAGGAGTTTATCATTATGATGCCGCGCACCATCGCTTGATACTGCTTCGCGAAGGCGATTTTGATTCTTATCTGAAGCTGGCTCTTGGCAATCGCTGCGACCTGTCGGCTTGTTTTGGCACTGTTTTTATTTCGTCTGTATTTTGGAAAAACTTCTTTAAATATAATAACTTTGCTTATCGTCTGCAAGGGTTGGATACTGGCGTGCTGATCGGGCAATTGCTTGAAGTGGCAAAACGGTTCGGTTTCGCATCAAGGGTGTATTTCCAGTTTCTTGATCGGGCTGTTAATCATCTGCTTGGGCTGTCTGATAAGGAGGAGAACGTATATGCGGTGATTCCGCTTTCGACGGAGCCTGTGATCACTAGGTTCGCTGTTGACAATGATAGAACAAAGAAAGTCTTGGCGGCGGAGTTGTGCCGGGATTTGCCAGCTGTCCTACATGATCGCTACGAGAAATCCCGAAAAGTCAAAGACTTCCCCATGATAATCAAGATGAACGAAGCATCCATGATGGATTCATCAGAATCGTTTCGACAGATCGGCGTGGCCCAAAAAATTCATAACAATATTCAGCTGGCATATATGCCCCATGTGGAACGATTGTCGTATGATTTGGCGTCGATCTGCCGAAAACGGTATTCACCGGAGACAGATTTCGTTTTGAGCAGGGTAACACAACCCCAATTGGCCGCTCTCTTGCAAGAGGCATTGGCTTCCTTTTCATATCGCAATGATTTGGAGAATCCGCATGAAAAATCTGGGTCCCGCGTCTCCGTGTACGCCTGTTTGTATAACGTGGAAGATGTTCCGAATGGCGCTTACCGCTATGACAGCGCAAATCATGCACTGAGCCGGATACTTCCTGGAGATCATCGGCTGCGGCTGCAGCAGGGAATGTCCTTGGACAACATCAATTTGTTCCAAGTACCGATCTGCCTGCATGTGGCTGGGGAAAAGGATTTCTTCAAAACAGCATTAGGATACAGAGGATACCGCATCCAGCAGATGGAAGCGGGTATGCTCGTCCAACGCTTATTGTTGGCAGCGTGCGCCACTGGGATGGGTGGGCGACCTCTTCTCGGATTTAATGCGAGTAATAGTGATGAGATCTATAAAATGGCTCTGCAGGGTGAAACCAGCCTGATCCAAATCCCGATCGGTCTTTATCGTCATCGTCCTCGTTTGGAGGCGGGCCTCCACAGCTAAATATACAAGGACGTGACGGATATGATCTTTGGAGCAATCAGATACCATTGCACGTCCCATGTGTTAAATAAGCAATAAGCGCTCTGTTCTAAAGGCTTTACGTGAGAAATTAAGCTTATCTTGTACCTTCTCCGGTACCGGTGAGTGGTGTATTCATTTGACCCATTTGAGTTCCGGTGAATGGAGTTTGACCGCCTTGAGTTCCTGTTTGGGGGTAAGTCCCAGGGTAGTATTGCGAAAAGGGTGTCGCTCCATACTGTCCCATTGACTGACCGAATTGACCTGGATACTGACCCGAAACCTGACCCGGCAACTGACCGAATTGACCTGGATACTGGGTTGGATATTGACTCGGATACTGACCGAGTTGACCTGGATACTGACCCGAAACCTGACCGAATTGACCTGGATATTGGGTTGGATATTGACCAGGATATTGACCAGAATACTGACCAGAATACTGACCTGGGTACTGAGTGGTGTATTGACCATACGGGAAAGAGTAAGGGCTGTAAGCCATTTTCAAAAACCTCCATTTCAAATTTAGATAGTGTATGCTTCGCTAATAAATCGTGATGCTTGCCCACCAGAATTGGGCTAATGTCATTTATTAGGCCACAAAAATATGAAGTGTCATTTACCCCCCCCATTCTATGTGAAGCCATCTTTTCAATTGGACAAGAAGTCAAGTGCAGGGTAATCGTTGTGAGTGTGATGTCAAAAATCCGCAAGGAGCTTGCTGTCCATGATACGTCACATCATTTGTTCGGAGCCTCGACAAGAGTTAAAATTAGAATACGAGGGGGAGGTCGTGGATTCGTTATGAAAACGATTTTAGTGGTGGATGATGAAGAGAAAATTCGCGATGTCGTCACATCGTATCTAATGAAAGAAGGATTTCGGGTATTAGAAGCGGCTGCAGGAAATGAGGC
This sequence comes from Paenibacillus sp. GP183, assembly GCF_900104695.1. Taxonomy (NCBI): domain Bacteria; kingdom Bacillati; phylum Bacillota; class Bacilli; order Caryophanales; family Paenibacillaceae; genus Paenibacillus; species Paenibacillus sp. GP183. Next base: position 2,757,827 of record NZ_FNSW01000001.1, on the reverse strand, counting down.
TTTGCATTCGCTGCAAAACCAATCGATCGATCTCGTTATTCTGGATCTCATGCTTCCGGACATGGATGGGGAACTGGTATGCCAAACCATTCGTCAATTCAATTCGGTTCCGATTCTCATGCTTACTGCCAAGGCGTCGGATAACAATCGAATCAAAGGTTTGTCCATTGGTGCTGATGATTATTTGACCAAGCCCTTTGATCCGCGTGAGGTCGTGGCCAGGGTCAGGGCTATCCTGCGCCGAACGGATGACAATCATTTGCTGGCCGACCGTTTAACATTTAATCAGGGCCATCTGGAAATCGATTCGCTCAAGCATACGGTGTTCAGTCATGGAGAACCGATCAGTTTAACACCGAGTGAATATAAGCTGCTCCTGGCTTTAGCGAAATACCCGCAGCGGCATTTTTCGCGTGAGGAATTGGTGGATAAGGTGATGGGTTATGAATTTGATGGCGATATTCGGACGATCGACCAGCATATTAAAAACATCCGTCACAAAATTGAGTTGGACCCCAAGAAGCCGCAGTATATCGTCACTGTATACGGTTCCGGTTATCGCTTTACAGGTGTTGTGAAATGAATAAACGATTGCACACGCGCCTGGCATTCATCATCATCGGCATATCGACATGCATCTTATTGATATCGACGGTAAGCGTCATTTTGGCGACGCATTACCATATTTCCTTGTTTCATGACCAGGCAGCAGGCATGAACCATGATGTTTCCCAATTGAATTACCATTTGGAGCAGGCACTCATTCAATCGATCATATGGACGTTCGCCGGTTCCATCATCCTTGCGGTCCTAATCGGTTTTTATGTCGCCAATCGTATTTCCAAGCCGCTTGTGGACATGAAACAGGCCGCGGAACGGATGTCAGACGGCCAATTGGACGCCAGGGTGAAGATCGAAGGTAAAAACGAGCTTGCGGAATTAGGCAATTCGTTAAATGAACTGGCCAAGCAGCTGCATAAACAAGAGCAGCTTCGGGTAACGATGACCGAAGACATCGCTCATGAACTTCGAACGCCGCTGACCACTTTGAAAAGCCATATGCGGGCATTTGAAGATGGCATTTGGGAACCCACTCCGGAACGTATCCATTCCTGTTACGAAGAAATTGAACGCCTCACGAAAATGGTAGTCGAGCTGGAAGACTTGACCCACATGGAATCACCGGCATTTCAATTGGAGCGTAATGAAGAGCCGCTGAAATCGATGATTGAACAAGGGGTGGACCTCGTTTCTGCGGCTTTTCATGAAAAGAAGGTGGATCTTTCGTTTAGCTGCAGTCCGAACATCCGGATTTTTGCAGACCGTAATCGCATGATTCAGATTTTGGTCAATCTGCTTACCAATGCCCTTAAATTCACTCCGGAAAATGGAAACGTGCGAATTGAAGTATTAGAGGAACAGCAAGACGTGCTCATGACCATTCAGGATTCGGGCAGCGGCATTGTACCAGAAGATTTACCCTTTATATTTGAGCGGTTTTACCGGGCGGACAAGTCACGAAATCGGAGAACCGGGGGCAGTGGCTTGGGATTAACCATTGTAAAGAGGCTGGTGAATGCTCACAGCGGGCATGTTTGGGCTGAAAGCGGCAAACAAGGGACTACGTTCTATATTCGACTGTCTATATAATCTACACAGGATTTTCAAAAGTAATGATTATACTTATGGTGATCTATTTATTTTGAAAGGGGAGCGATTTCTTGAAAAAAGTCATCACACTAGCTATGGCCATCGTAATTGCAATAGCATTCACCGCATGTTCTAAGAAAACGTCTAATGATCAACATGGGTCCCATAATGCGGGGGAAACTGCTTTTATGCACATTCACGGCTTGGGGTACTCCAGCGATGGGAAGCGTCTTCTTATACCGATACATAACGGGATCAAAGTATATGGCGATGGCAAGTGGAGCGACGCCCCGGGGGAGAAGCATGATTACATGGGTTTCTCCGTGGCAGACAACGGATTCTATAGCAGCGGTCATCCTGCGGCGGGTTCCAAATACAAAAATCCCTTGGGCCTCATTAAAAGCACGGATGAAGGGAAATCAATCACCGTTCTGGCTTTGGAGGGCGAAGTGGACCTTCATGGCATGAGCGTGGGTTACCGTACTCATTCCCTATATGTGCTTAATTCAGAACCGAATTCGAAAATGAAGCAGGCGGGATTGTTCTACAGTCGAGATGAGGGCAAATCCTGGGTTAGCGGGCAAATGACCGGTCTTTCAGGGCAGATTACGGCGTTAGCTGTACATCCGACACAGGATGCAATTGTTGCTATTGGTACGGAATCCGGGGCGTATTTTTCAAAGGATAACGGCCAAAATTTTGCCGCAGTCTATACGGAGCAGCCGGTTTCCACATTAGCTTTTACGGATAACGGGGATCTGATGATCGGTACCGCCAAAGCCGAATTGGTGAATATCAATTTGGAAACCAGACGATCGGTCACCGTCAAAACGCCAGTAAAAACTGGAGACGTGATTGCGTACGTTTCTGGAAGCCCGGTCAATCCGAAAGAAATGGCGATCGCCACGGCAAAAAAGGACGTGTATCTTTCCACCGATAATGGCGCCGCATGGCGGAAAATTGCTGATCAAGGACAAGCCATAAACCAACCATGAGCTGAACTTCTGTCATGAAAAAAAGCATGAATTGTTGGTTTTCTTCCAATTGGGGTAAATATATATGTAAAATAAAAGCCCAGCTGGGCTCGCCCCCTTGGGGCTCTGACGTTTATTTAATAAGGTTAAGCTCAGGTTTAATGACTCCAAAGTCATTATTTCCCCCCAATTCTTTTGTGCAGCGTGCTAGAGGTAAATGCTTCCTTCGTGATGAGCACCAGTGCCATTGTGATTTAATTACTTAGGGCACTTTTACAACGTACGGTACTGTAAATACTTTACCGTTTTGCTGGAATTGTCCCCATATCTTATATACGCCGCTATGCGGGAACGTTGCCATAAATTTGGCATCCGGTCCTGTCGCCTTTTCAACTGTTGGATGTACGTGCAAATAATTTTCTGCATCTTGGGTTAAGATCACGACATGTCCAACTGCTCCCAGATAAGGCTGAAGGTCCGTTACAGGCTGCTTCGATGCAGCGTCTTTAATATTGAAGTTCAAGTTCAGTTCCATACCCGCCATAAGGTGATCAAATGAAAGCGTCACTTCCTTGCCGTCTACCACTTTAGTTAATGTAGTTTCAGGTTCAATTGATTTTTGAGCAGGTGATGCTCCTTGAACCGTCATCCACTGGCTTTTACTCATAGCTCCCATACCCGTTGGAGTGATATCGGCAATCACCTTGAACTCACCAGCTGTGGGAAATTGTGTGGTAACGGTAAACTCGCCGTTTCCTTTATAATCAGGGTGAATGTGGTTAAAGAAAGACAAATCCTTGCTGACTATGATAAAGTGCATTTGTTTTTCATGTACCGTATCAAATTTATCAATCGGTTTGCCGTCTTTGTCCTGGATTTTAATCGAAATCGTTGTATCTTGGTTCGGCATCGCCATATCACCAGAAAGCTTAAATTGGGCTTGGACATTTCCTGCTTGTGTGGAACTTGCTTGTTGTGCCATACCACTATGATCCATTCCCGCAGACGCGCTTGGTGAGGGAGCATTCGTTGTTCCTGACGTTCCGCCGTGCATGGAATGATCCATAGATCCTGATTTTCCGCATGCCGTTAAGAGCGCAGCTGTGAGTAAAATTGAAATCGCTACTTTTTTCATGATTTCCTCCTGTATCTATTTTCTCTTTATTATTATAAAAGATACTTGTGTAGGTCTTGTGTAGAGGATAACCAAGCCTGGAATTATCGAGAACATGTTTAATTGACTTTCCCCCAACTGCATGATAACCTATTCGTGTAATATACAACAAATGCATTATACACGAATAATGAGGGTATCCATGCAAAGAGAAAATGTACTTGAACTTAGAACTATTATGCAACAGTTCATTCGATCTTTTGGACTTTTAGAGCAAACAAAAACACCTTGTGGTTTTTCATTGTCTCTATCACAAGTTTTTGCTCTTCAAGAGCTGGAGAAACAAACGCTTACGATAACTGAACTGGCTGAAAAACTTCAATTAGAGAGAAGTTCGGTTAGCAGATTGATTGACGGCCTTGTAAAAGGTGGATTTGTTTCAAGGGATTTAAACGAAAACAATCGCAGGGAGGTCGTGCTGGCTTTAACCGAAAAAGGTACGAGCTCCATTCACAGAGTACGTGACCAGTCGGTTGATTTTTATAAAACCATTCTTGGGAAAATGTCTGATTCCGAGCAAGCTCAGTTTTATGAAAGTTTTAAAACGTTCACTAATTCGCTGACTGAAGTAAGGCGAGATAATATTAACAGTGAGGAGTGATAAAATGGACCCTCAATATCTTCATAAAAAAGGAACGGCTTCAACCATTGCAGCTTCAGTATCATCGATTATTTTCTCAATTATTGCTTCTTCGCATCACTGGCTTCATACGCTGATCCTGCTTGTACTTGGCAGTTCGACCAATATGATGGTTGACATGTCAGGGTTACTTTGGCTCCGAAGAGCTATGGTGATTGCAACTTTGATTTCATCGATTTATGCGATTTACAGCCTAAAAAAACACAAACATATGCCCACCTGGATGAAAGTTATGAATACATTATCCGTTTTGATTTCTTTAGGTTTTATTATCAAATTCGCCGTAAAACCCCTTGCTTTAGCCATGGGGATATAAGGCAATTTGCTCTGCATCCCTTTAGGGATGTTAAGAGCAAAATTCTTAAATTCTCTCTTTAAAACATGTTAGATAAACTACATTAAACTAACTATTTGTGGTACAATTTACTGTAGGTGATGACATTGAGTAGAAAAGCAGAAAGTAATCATAATATCGTTTTTGATTGTAAATATCATGTTGTTTTTGGTCCTAAGTATCGAAAAAAGGTACTCAAAGAACCAATTGATACAAGGCTAAAAAGTTTGTTTTTAGAGAAGTCTAAAGCGTTAAACACAAATCGTTGAAATGGAAATCATGCCCGATCATGTTCATTTGCTCATCAATTGCGATCCACAGTTTGGAATCCACAAAGTAGTGAAACATTTGAAAGGGTACACGTCAAGAGTGCTAAGACTAGAGTTTAACCATCTAAAAAGTAGACTCCCTTCCCTATGGACAAACTCGTATTTTGTTGCAACCGTAGGTACAGTTCAACTGGATGTAATCAAAAAATATATTGAAAGCCAAAAAGAACGAGGTGAATAGTATTGCTTGTTGCCTACAAATACCGAATATACCCAACAAAAGAGCAAAAACAGAAGATACAATTTACTCTTGAACGCTGCCGTTTGTTGTATAACCGGTTACTAGAGGAACGTATTCTTGCCTACAAACAAGAAGGGAAAACACCGAACTACTACGATCAAGCAAACACGTTCAACGAGCGTAAACAACACATTCCGGCATTAAAGCAAGTGCATTCGCAAGTGTTACAGGATGTTGCGAAACGATTGGATAAGGCGTATCAAGCATTTTTTAGACGAGTGAAGCAAGCCGAGACTCCAGGGTTCCCACGTTTCAAACCACAATCGAGGTACGATTCGTTTACCTATCCGCAAGGCGGGTACACAATCCATGGCAATAAAATAAAGCTATCCAAGATCGGTGAAGTGAAAATAAAACTACATCGAGAACTGCAAGGCAAGATGAAAACCTGTTCCATCATTATCAAAAACGGAAAATACTATGCTTGTTTTTCGTGTGAAGCTGAAGCCAAACCTTTGCCTATAACAAACATGAAGGTTGGTATCGACTTAGGACTCAAACACCTTGCAATACCATCTGAAGGAGAACCGATAGAATCACCCAAATATCTTCGTCTAAGTGAACAACGATTGAAACATCTACAACGTGCCGTATCCAAAAAGAAAAAAGGTTCGAAACGTAGAAGCAAAGCTGTACATCAATTGGCGAAATTGCATGAGCATGTAGCCAATCAGCGAAAAGATCATGCGCACAAAGTTTCTCGTAAACTCGTAAACCAGTACCAATTGATTGCTTTTGAAGATTTAAACGTATTAGGGTTGGTTAAGAACCATCATCTTGCAAAAAGCATTGTTGATGCAGGATGGCAGCAACTCGTACAATTCGTGATGTACAAGGCTGAAAGTGCCGGTCGTCAAGTGGTGCAAGTGAATCCATACAACACATCTCAACAATGCTCCAACTGTGGTGAAATCGTCAAAAAAACACTATCCGAACGAACGCATCAATGTTCTTGCGGATACATTGCAGATCGGGACGTAAATGCGGCGATTAACATACTAAACCTAGCTTTGAAAAACGTATCGTAACCTAAAAAAGACTAGGCTTGGATAGAGCCTCCAAGGAGGGGAAAGGTTACGATCCCCGATGATCTGAGAAGCCCCTGCCTTTAGGCATGGGAGCATGTCACCTATACATTCAATAAATACGGGTGGTAACAATTTCCCCCTAGATTCCGCTTAAGCCCTGCACTTAATCTATGCCCTAGCCATACCTTGATAAATATATAAGCATGAAAGGAGGAATAATGTAAATGGAGCATATTGTTCAACCTGGAGAAACTTTGTCTAGTATTGCTTATAGGTATGGTGTTACTGCAGCAGCCATCATGCATGCAAATAGACTTCACAGTCACTTCGTTCACCCGGGTCAAAGAATCTTTATTCCGGTTCCGCCTCATCCTGCCCATCAAATCCACACTCACACACACACGCACACACATACACACACGCACACACATCAATGAATCAGTTCATCCACCGTTGCACGATCTCCGATGTTCTGTCAATGCCTCCTGACAATTAGATAAAAGAAAGGGCTGCCCCTTAGTCATTTGCGATGACTTTTGGGAACAGCTCTTATTTTTCGTTATATTTACATTAGCTAATGATTAGCGAATTTCTCCGGTATTGGCATCAATTTTTACATTATGGTCTTTTCCGTCTTGGCCATGGATTACAATGGCATAAACGTCTTTGCCGTTTTCTTTATTTAATTTATTTGAATATCAAGTTGTTTCAGCAAGGTCTTTAAATACGAACATTTGTTTGATATAATAAATACAAACGAATGTTCGGGAGTGATTGGCGTGGCTCAACAAGAAACGATGACGCTCAAGAGGTTTCAAGAGAAGTTCGATACGGAACAAGCATGTCACGATCATCTGTTCCAGATTCGTTGGCCCGAAGGGTTTTGCTGTCCGAAATGCCAAAGCCAATCGTTCTATTTCCTAGAGACGCGGAAGCTTTACCAGTGTGTGGCCTGTAAGCATCAAACTTCCGTGACGGCTGGTACCATTATGCATAAAACGCACACGCCTTTATTGACCTGGTTTTGGACGATCTTTTTAGTGGCCCATGATAAACGCGGCATCTCTGCAACCTATATCGCTCGAGAACTTGAATTGACCTATCCGACAGCCTGGTTGCTCCTTCAGAAAGTCAGGAAAGCTATGGGTGATCGCGATGCCAACTATCGACTGGCTGGCTTGGTTGAACTCGATGATGCCTTCTTTGGCGCACCAACAGAAGGCGGCAAACGCGGTCGTGGCACCGAACAAACGCCCGTGCTCGTAGGCGTTTCACTCAACAAACAGGGAGCACCGCAATACGTCAAGATGCAAGTGATTCCGGATGTAAAAGGGAAAACGCTGATCGATTTTGCACAGCGTTATATCGAACCCGGCGCAACGATCAGCAGCGATGCTTACCATTCTTACAACGCGCTTGCGAAAGAATACAACCATCAGCCGCTCAAATTCAACGTCAAAGAAAACCCGGATCATTTGAAGTGGCTTCATACGATGATCTCAAACGCCAAAGCTTTTATTGGCGGTACGTTTCACGGCTTGGCACCCAAGCATCTGCAAGCCTACTTGAATGAATTTTGCTTTCGTACCAACCGCAGACAGTTTGAAGGACAACTGTTCAATCGGCTTTTATCCGCTTGTATTTCTACCGATACCATTACTTACCAAGAACTTACCATATGACGATGCGGAGCTAACTTGATATTCAAATTAATTTAATATCTTTTACAGTTCCTTTATATTGTTTTAATGCGTTGTCTTTGGCTTGCTGTTGTGTGAAATTCACGTTTTCGCCAGTGACTGCATCCATTTTCACCGTATGGTCTTTTCCGTCTTGACCATGGATTACAGTGACATAAACGTCTTTGCCATTTTCTTTATTTAATTTAATATCTTTCACAGTTCCTTGATATTGTTTCAATGCGATGTCTTTGGCTTGCTGTTGTGTGAAATTCACGTTTTCACCCGTGACTGCATCCATTTTCACCGTATGGTCTTTTCCGTCTTGACCATGGATTACAGTTACATAAACGTCTTTGCCGTTTTCTTTATTTAATTTAATATCTTTCATAGTTCCTTGATATTGTTTTAATGCGTTGTCTTTGACTTGCTGTTGTGTGAAATTCACGTTTTTGCCCGTAGCTGCATCCATTTTCACCGTATGGTCTTTTCCGTCTTGACCATGGATTACAGTTACATAAACGTCTTTGCCATTTTCTTTATTTAATTTAATATCTTTCACAGTTCCTTGATATTGTTTTAATGCGAGGGCCTTGACTTGCTCTTGAGTATATGGCTTTGCTTGATTCTGTTGTTGCGGCTCCACTTTTTTAGCCTGAGCCGTAGGATTATTAATGTCTGCAGCAAAAGCAGATGACATAGAACCAAGCGCCATTACCGTTCCTAAAGATACTCCAAATACTACTTTCTTAAAGTTAACCTTGTTCATTTTCTCTTCACTCCTCAGTATATTTTGTTTCTTACATCGCTTATTATGGCATTCGAAAATTAAATGGCCGTTGGATAACGATTTGATTTCTATTTCATATTGATTTGTTTTTCATTTGAAAGGATAGGGGAGAAAACAATAAAAAGCTCAGCGATAGCGCAGAGCCTTCTTTAGTCAGTGTATTTGTTTACGAATGATTTGACGCTAACTTCTTTAAAGGAAAAGTAAGAATGAAACGGGTGCCTGTCCCTAGATGACTTTCTACACGAATTTTCCCTTTATGCGCTTCTACAATCCATTTGGCTATGGATAATCCCAGCCCGTAGCCTCCTTGGGAACGCGACCGAACTTTGTCTCCCCTATAAAATCTATCGAATATTAGAGGCAAGTCTTGCTTCGAAATACCCATACCTGTGTCTTCTATACTAATCTCAGCAAAATGTTTCTGTTGACGGCAAGTTACTGTAATTTTCCCTTGTTCCGGCGTGTATTTAATCGCATTATCCAATAAAATGACAAGCAGTTGCCGAATACGTTCCTCATCACCCAAGAATGGAATCTGTTTTTCAACGTCAGAATAGATTGTTCTATTATTCATTTCCGCAAATAAACAGTATTGTTCGAGCATTTCGTTAATGGTTTCATCCAACAAAAAGGATTGATGCCTGATTTGTAATTGGTTACTTTCGGATCTGGCTAAGGTAAGCAGATCGGATACTAAACTAATCATTCGCCTTACTTCTTTTAATATAACCGAAATATTCTCGCTTTCTTCCTCAATCGTATGTTTGGGGTAGCGCAACAACATTTCTGTATTGGTCTGCATTACCGCGAGCGGTGTCCGCAATTCATGGGAAGCGTCTGCTACAAAACGCTGCTGCTTATTCCATGATGAAAGAATCGGTATAAGAGCACGGCCGGCTAAATAAAATCCTGCTAAGATGGCCAAAACCGCACCTGAAATACTTACTATGGGCATAATCGATTGAAGCTCATTAAATAAAAATTGTTCGGGATACAGACTGCGTACCACTTGTACCGATACAATAGGATCGTTGATAATATTATAGAAAGGAATATTTGTCTTAGTATCGGTAGACTTCGTTACAGGAATATTGAGCACACGGCTTTCCCGGTTGCCTGTCATGATTGTTTGTATAGACTCGGTAGAAGATGAAGATCGGTCTTTAACTGAGGTGACTAGCTTATAAGGAACAGTACTCGGTGGAATTTGATATCCGTTCCCTTGTTTATCCGTTAGCACGTAGAAGATGAGCTGATCACCTCTGCGATTATCGTCCCAAGCCGCTAAAAAAACATCAAGTTTCTCACTCTTCATACTATTGCCTATATCTTGTAATCTTCTATCTACGTTGTTGTACATATGGAACTTAGCATAAAAAAACAACATATTGACACATAAATAAAAAATTAGAATAAATACGATGGCATTCATCGCTACTAACCTTATCCGCGTTTTCCGAAACAACCTACGCACCCCCAAGCATATAACCAATGCCCCGTATCGTGCGAATGTATGGGTCACAGTCGTACTCACTTAACTTTTTTCGCAAGTAATGCACATATAAATCAACAATTGTAATATTGGATTCCGAATAAAATCCCCAAATCCGGTTAAAAATTTGTTCTCTAGTTAAGATTTGCTCCGGGCGTGTTAATAACAGCTCCAGCAGTTCGTATTCTTTAACCGTCAAATTAAGTTTGTTTCCATCCGCAAAACCGTCATATTTTTCTTTTATTAACGATATGGGACCGTAACTTAATTCATCTTGAATCATGTTTTTTCCTTGTCTGCGCAATAACACCCGAATACGTGCCAATAGTTCATCCATGGCAAATGGTTTAACCAGGTAATCATCAGCTCCGATATCCAGTCCTTTAACTCGGTCTTCTACGCTGTCTCTTGCGGTTACCAGTAATATGGGGGTCATAATGGATTTGTCATGTAACTCTTTGATGAAGGAAAAACCATCCATTTCAGGCAGCATAATATCTAATAGAATTAAATCGTATATCCCTTGCTCGGACATCAATAATCCTTCTTTTCCATTTTCTACATCATCCACCTTGAAGCCTTCAGCCTTTAATGCTCTTACCATAGTGTTTCGTAATAAAAGATCGTCTTCTACTACAAGTAACCGCATAGAAACCTCTCTTTAAGCTTTTTCTTATTTATTTTGATCATTTTTAGCTGCTCATATTCATTGGGACTCTCGCTCATTTTGTTTCTTACATCGCTTAATTATGGCATTCGAAAATTAAATGGTTGTTGGATAATCATTTGATTTCTATTTCATTTTGATTTGTTTTTTATTTGAATGGATTGAGGAGAAAAAAATAAAAGCCCCGCGATAGCGCAGAGCCTTCTTTACTCAAATTCTCCTAATTATTAGCCATATTAATAATGGCATTAATTGTTTTCCAATTGCGCGTTGTTGCTGACACTCCGAGCTTTTTTTCGAGAAAAGTATTGGAATATATAGTTTCTCCATAACCTTTATGCCGGCATAACAGATAAACTTCACGATTCACAATTCGCAGCTCATCTGTGTCACTTTTGTATGCAGCTATTTTGTCTATGGCTTGATCCGAAGGTTTGCTCGATAAAAATGTGGTGTACCCGTCTTTTTCCGAAGAGTCTGCACCCTCAAATGGATTATTTTTTATGCTGTCCTCAAGCTCCTCAAGCGTCCTGATAATCACAGGGACGTCAAACCCGAGAACCCTCGCCAGCTCCTTTTCAATTTTATCGCAAATAAGCTCGGCTGCCTCTTTCTTCGTGTCAAAAATCACATTACCGGATTGAATATACGTTTTTACATTTTGATAGTCCAGACTCTCAAAGATGCCTCTCAAATGCTCCATTTTAACCATCTTTTTTCCGCTGACATTGATTCCACGCAACAAGGCTACATGAGTTTTCATGGCAGAACCTCACTTTATGAATAATATACTTCATATTGTACCGTTTCTCACAAAGGAATCAACTTTCTTTAAAGACAAAACGTCTAAAATCATTACAATAATTGAATAAAATTGACATGGAGGAGCAAGGTATAGACATCTTTCGATTCAGTGGTTTATTGTGGCAAAGCTCGAAAGCAAATGGTACAATGATTCAAGTGATTTGTTTGAGAGATATATGTAGGAGGGAAAATTTCAATGACTGTGACGAATAAATCCATCGAGGAACTCGCGATCAATACGATTCGCACACTGGGCATGGATGCCGTAGAGAAAGCAAAATCAGGCCACCCGGGTATTGTCATGGGGGCAGCTCCAATGGCGTATGTTTTATGGGCTCAGCAAATGAAGCACAATCCGGCCAATCCCAAATGGATCAATCGCGACCGTTTTGTTCTTTCTGCCGGACATGGTTCCATGCTGCTCTACAGCTTGCTGCACCTTTGCGGCTACGATTTGCCTATTGAAGAAATCAAAAATTTCCGTCAGTGGGGGAGCAAGACTCCAGGCCATCCGGAATTTGGACATACCGCGGGCGTCGATGCTACAACCGGACCTCTCGGTCAAGGCGTAGGTATGGCGGTGGGCATGGCTATGGCGGAAGCGCACCTCAGAGCAACCTACAATAAAGACAATTTCCCAGTAATCGACCACTATACATTCGCGCTTTGCGGCGACGGCGATATGATGGAGGGCGTTTCCTCCGAGGCTGTCTCTTTGGCTGCGCATCTGCAGCTCGGCAAATTAATCATGCTTTACGATTCCAACGATATCTCCCTGGACGGAGAGCTGAATAAATCCTTCTCCGAAAGTGTGCAAAAGCGCTTTGAAGCCTATGGCTGGCAAGTGATTCGCGTTGAAGAGCAAAATGATCTGTCGGCTATCGGCCAAGCCATCGAGAAAGCTAAAGCAGAAACAAAGCGTCCGACCTTGATCGAAGTGAAAACGACGATCGGTTACGGCAGCCCGAACAAAGGCGGCAAAGGCGGACATGTGGGACCTCACGGTTCCCCGCTTGGAGCCGACGAGATTAAATTGACCAAGAAATTCTACGGATGGCCCGAAGAACCGGACTTTTTTGTACCGGACGAAGTGAGGGCTCATTTCAGTATCATTAAAGAAAAAGGCATCGACTCCGAGGAAGCCTGGAGCAAAATGCTCGCAGATTATATCGAGATTTACCCTGAGCTCGGCGAGCAGTTCAGTATGGCTGTTAGCGGAGAGCTTCCTTCGGGCTGGGACTCAGAGCTTCCTGTGTACTCCACCTCGGATAAGCCGCTTGCGACACGGGCTGCGTCCGGTAACGCGATCAATGCGATCGCGGGGCATCTGCCGCAATTATTCGGCGGATCAGCGGACCTGGCGAGCTCCAATAACACCATGATTAAAGGTGATGCCGACTTTACCCCGGATAATTACGCCGGCCGCAATATTTGGTTCGGTGTCCGTGAATTCGGAATGGGTACAGCACTCAATGGGATGAGTCTTCATGGCGGTTTAAGGGTATTCGGAGCTACCTTCTTCGTATTCACCGATTACCTTCGTCCATCTATTCGCTTAGCCGCTATCATGAATCAACCGGTGATTTATGTATTTACGCATGACAGCATCGCTGTAGGCGAGGACGGCCCTACACATGAGCCAATTGAGCAGCTGCCTGCACTGCGCGTAATTCCAGGCATCACTGTGATTCGTCCCGCTGACGCGAATGAGACGTCCGAAGCTTGGCGCTATGTGCTTTCGCATCAAGACGGCCCTTACGCACTGATTCTTACCCGCCAAAACCTGCCGATTCTCGAAGGCTCGGCGGAGAAGGCCAAAGCCAATCTGGGCAAAGGCGCTTATGTGATCTCGGATGCCGACAATGGCCAGCCTGACGCTCAAATTTTGGCTACCGGCTCCGAAGTCCAGCTCGCAATTGCCGCGCAAAAATTGCTTAAAGAAGAAGGCATTCATGTGCGTGTCGTGAGTATGCCAAGTCTGGAGTTGTTTGAGAAGCAAACTCAAGCTTACAAAGATTCCGTCATTCTGCCGAAGGTGAAGAAGCGTCTTGCTGTGGAGATGGCGCAGCCGCTGGGTTGGGAACGCTATGTGGGAGATCAGGGTTCGACCCTTGGAATTACTACATTCGGAGCTTCAGCCCCTGGGGATATAATCATTAAGGAATATGGTTTCACGCCTGAGAACGTAGCTGCAAAGGTAAAAGCTTTACTTTCATAGTCATAAGAGGAAAACATGTGAGATGAGCTTAAGGGGGAAACGCGGGATGTCCAGTTTTGAAAATGTTACAGTTGTCACGAAGGCCAATGTTTACTTTGATGGAAAAGTAACTAGCCGCACCGTATTGTTCGCGGATGGCACGAAAAAAACATTAGGCATACTTATGCCTGGCGAATATGAATTCGGCACCGATTCCAAAGAAATCATGGAAATTCAATCAGGCGAGCTGAAGGTATCGCTTCCAGGCTCTAATGAATGGATTTCCATCCAGGGTACTGGCGAGTTCACGGTTCCGGCGAACTCGAAGTTTAAACTGGACGTGCAAACCGTCAGCGATTATATCTGCTCCTATATTCACGAATAAACAACATGAATAGAACCCCCGCAGCCAGGAGAATTTCCAGGTCGCGGAGGTTCTTCTTTTTAGCCGGATCAGATGGCGCTGTCAATATGAGCTTCAATATACTTCTCCAGTTTAATCCGCACATAAGGCGGCAGGCCGGAAAGCATACATCCGTATTGGAATTCATTGCCCTTGGAGACGATCCGAATGACTTTTGCGGTGATGGGCGGCAGGTCCGCGTCCTTCGGAAAGTGAATCACGACGAACATATCCGGAGCCAAGGGGAATTTGGAAGTGATCTGTAATCCGCTTTCGGATAAGTCAAACAGCGTGCCTTCAATATTTTGGCCGGAGAAGGCTCCTACTTGTTCCCATTGATAAACCGAGAGAAGGAGCTTGATGCCCAGCATCACACGAGTATCGCGGCGGCGTTCACGGCCGGACAAAGGAGATGCGGGCTTGTTGTCCATAGCTGCTGCTGCTTCGGTGCGTCTTAATACCAGCTGCTGCATCCATTCCTCATAGATTTGGATAACGGAGCTCAGATCTTCCTCGCCGAGCCCTTTGCTGAGCCCCATTTGGAACATACTTGTAGCATTGTGCAGCATGGGGGCAGGAAGTTGGAATCGTGCCGTCAGATCGGAAGCAAGCAGCATATCCTTCAGCATGAGCTTCAGAGAGAACTGATTGCTGAAATCACGATTAATGATTTTTTCGCCCTTTAGCTCGGCTTGTCTGCTGTTTGCGCCGCCGGACTTAACGATCTCAAGGAAGACGGCCGGATCGATGCCCGCTTTGGTTGCGATCGACAAGCCTTCAGCCAAACCAATAGCGTTGATTCCAACCATAGCGTTATGGGCTATTTTGGCATAGGAACCGGCTCCGGATGGGCCCACATACAGCATTTTGCTGCCGAGTGCGGCAAATATATCGGCTTGCTCATCAAAAATCTCTTTACTTCCGCCTACCATGAAGGCAAGGGTTCCAGCTTCAGCAGCCGGCGAGCTGCCCGTTACCGGGGCATCCAGAAAATCCACAAAATGGTTGGCCAATTCTTCGCTGAGACGCTGGCTTGTTTGAGGAGCCACTGTGCTGCAATCGATCATGGTCAGCGCCGGATGGATGCCGCTGAGAATTCCATGTTCACTGTAAAAGGTGTCCAGCAGGACCTTGTCATCGCTGAGCATTGTAATTAATACATCTGAGTTCCGTACTGCTTCTGCCGGTGTGAGGGCTATGCTTGCGCCTAAACGCGCTAACTCTTCCGCTTTTTCGGCAGTTCGATTGTATACAGTCACTGAATATCCTTTACGAATCAGGTTTGCCGCCATAGG
Organism: Paenibacillus sp. GP183; assembly: GCF_900104695.1. Classification (NCBI taxonomy): domain Bacteria; kingdom Bacillati; phylum Bacillota; class Bacilli; order Caryophanales; family Paenibacillaceae; genus Paenibacillus; species Paenibacillus sp. GP183. The sequence continues at coordinate 2,742,127 of NZ_FNSW01000001.1, read as the reverse complement.
TTTACCCATAGTGCCAAGCCCGATAAATCCGATTCGTTTCATATGATCACCTCATCGTTAATATTATCATGACAAGCGTATACTGTGAATGTCTTTGTACCTTGCTTTCAATTGACCAAAAAAGTATGCTAAAGAAACACATAAATAAGTATAGGAGGCGTTGAAGCCATGAGTAAAAAATTACAGTTTGATTACAGCAAAGCCCTTTCCTTTCTAGCCCAGCACGAGGTGGATTATTTAGCCGATCCGGTACGCCTTGCCCATGACCAGCTGCATAATGGAAGCGGAGCAGGCTCCGATTACCTCGGGTGGATAGATCTTCCCGTGAATTACGATAAAGAAGAATTCTCACGCATTCAAACAGCCGCCAAACAGATTCAATCGGATTCGGACGCACTGGTCGTGATCGGCATCGGCGGCTCTTACCTAGGAGCAAGAGCGGCTATAGAGATGCTGTCCCATTCCTTCTACAACCTGCTGCCTCAAGACAAACGCAAAACGCCTGCGATTTATTTTGTCGGCAATAATATCAGCTCTACATACGTAACTCATCTGCTTCAATTGCTCGAGGGCAAGGATTTCTCGGTCAATGTCATTTCCAAATCGGGAACGACGACGGAGCCTGCGATTGCTTTCCGGATTTTCCGTGAGCTGCTGGAGAAAAAATACGGCAAAGAAGCAGCACGCAAGCGAATTTACGCGACAACCGACAAAGAAAAGGGCGCCCTCAAGAAGCTTGCCAATGAAGAAGGGTATGAGTCCTTTATCATCCCTGATGATGTAGGAGGACGTTATTCTGTCCTGACTGCAGTAGGTCTGCTCCCCATTGCTGCGGCAGGTATCGATATCGAAACCATGATGAAAGGCGCTGCAGACGCTAGGTCTGATTTCTCGAATCCGGATCTGAAGCAAAATCTCAGTTATCAGTATGCAGCAGTCCGTAACGCGCTTTACCGCAAGGGGAAGACGGTTGAGATCCTGGTCAATTATGAGCCTGCGCTGCATTTCGTTTCCGAATGGTGGAAGCAGCTGTACGGCGAAAGCGAAGGAAAAGATAATAAAGGTATTTTTCCGGCTTCCGTTGATTTTACGACAGACCTCCATTCCATGGGCCAATTTGTCCAAGAGGGCAATCGCATCTTGTTTGAAACCGTCATTTTGGTGGATCAAGCCGCCGAACAGATTACGATTGGAACCGATCCGGACAATCTGGACGGACTTAATTTTCTCAGCGGCAAGACGATGGATTTTGTTAATAAAAAAGCGTTCGAAGGCACGATGCTGGCGCATTCCGACGGCGGTGTCCCGAACCTGATCGTGACGATTCCGGATACTTCACCGTATACATTCGGGTATATGGCCTATTTTTTTGAAAAAGCCTGCGGCATCAGCGGTTATCTGCTTGGTGTGAATCCCTTTGATCAGCCGGGTGTGGAAGCTTACAAAAAAAACATGTTTGCCCTGTTAGGTAAACCCGGATTTGAAGTGGAAAAAGCGAAGCTTGAGGCTCGTCTTAACAAATAATTTATAAATCATCGGGTCTGCCCTTTTGGGTGGACCTTTTTAAACTGGTAAATTTTATATGGTTAATTTATTTTCTATATTGTAGATACTTCCTAATATGTGTAAAATCAAAATGCACAGGTTTAACTACTTGCTTGGAAAGGTGGACCATGATACATCAATTCAAGACGGTTCTAGCTTACGGAGCTTCGGAAATAGTGATCAAAAAATCACGGTTTATCGGACACGTTAAGCCCATCCAATCTGAGGAAGAAGCCGCTGCATTCATCGAAATGATTAAGAAAGAGCATACATCTGCAGCTCACAATTGCTCAGCCTATGTTGTTGGTGAAAGGGATCAGATTCAGAAGCATTCGGATGACGGAGAACCGAGCGGTACAGCGGGAAAACCGATTATGGAAGTGATCAAGCATCAAGGCTTGAAGAATGTCGCGGTTGTCGTTACCCGATATTTTGGCGGGATTCTGCTTGGAGCGGGCGGGCTTATCCGTGCATACACGGACGGGGCCGTGGCTGGAATAGCAGCTGCAGTGCCGATTCATAAGGTGCTTCATCGCAAAATTGTGGTGGAAGTGGATTACACCTGGTACGGTAAGCTGGAGAACGAGTTTAGAAATCACAGCCTGATGCTGGGAGAAACGTTGTTTACGGATAAGGTTACCGTTGCTTGCTTCCCATTGGAAGCGGATGCGGAAGCGTTTATCCAATGGATGTTAGATTTGACCCTAGGTCAATGCGTTCTAACAGCTGGAGAAAGTGAGTACAGGAATCATAAAATTGTATAGATTTCGAAAGCGGAGGGATTCATGTGGCGAGGAAAGCTGTCGCGCAGGAGCTGAGCAGAGAGCGAATTCTTGAGAAAGCAAGAGAATTGTTTATTTCTTGCGGCTATCGCGCTTTAACGATGCGAAGCATTGCAAAAGCAATGGGTTACAGTCATGGAGCGTTATATTATCATTTTACGGAAAAAGCGGATCTCTTCTATGCGCTTATTAAAGAAGACTTTGCCATCCTGATGCATAGGGAAAAAGAGATCATGGTCCGGGAACAGGGACTAGGCTTTAATTTGCTGCATAAGATGATGATGGAATTCATTCGCTTTGGCCTGGACAATCCGCATCACTATGAAATCATGTTTATGATCGACGAACCGGAGCTGTTAAGATATTCCCGCACGGAGCAAGCACAGTGCATGGAGCTTTTTGCCAACGTACTCAAACAGGTACACAGCAGCCATGGAGCAACCGATGCGCGGAAATTCATGCTTCCCTGGAGCTTGTTTATGTCGCTGCATGGATTTATTTCATATTCCATTCATTTTGGCCAAACGTTTGAGGAAGTTCGCAAATTGGCCGAAGAGCATATTCGTTTAATTTGTAACAGCTTAGGCCTGATTAAACCTGAGCTCCGATCGACAGCCTCAATGATATCCTGAATCGGCCGAACGGAAGAAATATTCGGTCAAACGTGCTACAATGTAGAACAGGGACACATTGAAAGGGTGAAGAATCGTGGAATTATCTAATTGGTCTGAAGAAAATGTGGACTATATGTATGAGCAAATTACCCGGAAATTGCGAATGGCTACGGGCGGTTCGATCAAAGCCGGTTCGATGAAACAAGAAGCCTATGAGGATTTAAAGGATCTTTACGATATAGTGATGAGCAAAAACAGCTTCAGTATCAGCGAGATAGATGCCATTACCTCAGAGCTCGGCAAACTGCGTAAAGGCTGATTTCGGCACCTCAGATACAAGCCCAGCAAGCAAGACTTGGGATACGATACCACCCAGCCTCTCCCATTGGAGAGGTCTTTTTTGTCCGGTAACACCTCCACTATTGCGTATTTTTTGTGGTCACAAGACAACTATCAGGTTCGACTTGTTCCTTTATTCCGTAAGATAAAGGGGCAAAGCTACCTGTTTGCTGAAGGAGGTGGACGTTCGTGGTATCGAAAATTCGCAAGGAACAAGTGAAGAAATTGGTCGGTAAAGAAATTTATGCGCTCAAAAAAGATGGCTCCACAGTTACAGGTAAATTAGTCCGTATCCAAGGAAATGCCCTCATCCTCGCACCAAAAAAAGGAAAAGGTGTTCAGACCAAGGCTATAATCCCGTTGGTACTGTTTGATCTGCTTGCAATTGGCACATCTCCGTTTGGTTTTGGTGGTGGTTTTGGTGGTGGTTTTGGTGGTGGTTTTGGTGGTGGTTTCGGCGGTTTTGACGGTTTTGGTTTTGGCGGTCCGGGCTTTGGCGGCGGTTTCTGGTAAAATCCATACTACAACAAAAAGGAGACTCCTTCGAAGATATGGAGTCTCCTTTTTGTTTTATATGTGAGTGGATGCTCATGCCACCAGCTATCGTTTCTGGCGGTCATCCACCAGCTTTTGCTGCGCCATGCGGATCATTTCTCGCACCATGGCTCCGCCAATGGGACCGCCGACTTTGCCGGCATCCTCGGCCTTCAGCTGGCCATTGTAGCCAGGCCGCAAAGGAACGCCCAGCGTGCGGGCTACTTCATACTTAACCTGATCCGGCTGGTTCAGGTTGACATTGTAGCCCTTATCTTTCATCACTTTGGCCTTAAGATAATCCAGGCCAGGTTCTGCACCTTGCACAACTGCACGATTGTTGCGTCTTCTCGACATATAACCTTCACCTCTTGAAGGTTAATATACCCTGCTGCGCACCATTCTAGCAGCTTGATGAATAAGCCAAACGAGCGAAATGAGCAGCATCAGATCAAAGCACACATTAAAAAGGAAAAGGTGCTTTTCCATATCGGCTTCGCCATCGCCCAATAAGGGAACCAGGAAGGCAACGACGCCAATCATTGGAATCATGGCAAACACCTCATACATAAACCTATTTGTCCAAACTGCCTGCCGCAGATACTGCAGAACAATGAAATAATACACGAAGTAAAAGAAGCAGATGAACCAGAGTGTATGAGGGATATATTTGCTTTTGAACTGGCTCCAGAAGCTGAAGCTTGAAGTAATTTTGCCGCGCTCAAAGCCGTCCGCTTTTTCATAGTTGCCTAAATAAGAAGCCCGGATGGTCATCGCATGACTAGCGGTCACCTGCAGCTTTTGCCAGTAGCGGGCAGGATGCATGAGATAAAACATCGCAATCTTCTCGTGGTTGATATGGCTGTAAAAATTCTTCTGAAGCTCCTCGCTTTGCTGAGGAATATCGGTATGGGGTGTGAAATAATTGGTGTTTGCGAGTACAGCGAGCTTGGTGTCCAACCCCATTTCCCGAAGATCCTGCTCAGGCGAGGGAGAATCCTTGAGAATCCCATAAAATACGGATTGGTATTGGTTAATCCCTTTAAGCTCCTTGGGAGTTAAAATATAGAAAGCCGCAGAAACCAGCAGCAGCAATGCGCTGCAAAAGGCAATTGTCTTTTTCCAGGGATGCTGCAGGGACACGCCCCAAAATCGAAGGCTGAGCACGCAGAGAATCAAGCCAACCGGCGCATACTGCACCTTGGAGCCTGCCAGAAATATGGCAGCCAGGCAGAAGACAATGAATAACCCTCTGCTCGGGTTTTCCTGCTCTGCCAATCTGAGGGCCAATGCAATCGTGAGCAGCATAAAAATGAATGCGATCGGCTCGCCGAAAAAAGAGTTGAAATACGAGGTGTAGCCCACATCGAGAAACTCAATGATAAACAGTAAAGCAAAGGTAAGCTTCGAAGTCCATGAGGCCAGCAGATTCAAACGCAAACTGCAAACGAACGCAGTTAACAGCAGACAAATATAAATCGCACTCAAAAAGCGAATATCAAACACACCGGGATAAACCCACTTATTGATCCATACAGCCAAAAATGCAACGATGATGTGTGTGGAAAGATAACCGCCGACGGCATCGCTCACAAAAGCAAATTGGGTGTGCATATAGTCGAAGTATTGATCTCTGAAGGAGGCTGCAGGATCGAGATAATTGAGCCCCACGGTCCCCATGATCCGCCTGAAATCCCCATTATCCGCCATGCCTATAACAGGTTTTACCATAAGCAAATAGCTTAAAATTATCGCCGCGACAAGAACCGCCGACCAACCAAGCATGCCTAATCTACGCATGATCTTCCCCTTCCTAAACCTGAGGGAGCTCCTTGCTGCGAAAAGTAAAATATTTGTGCCCCAAATAGTTGCTGACCATATATATCCCGTTGCCAAATAAAATAGCTCCGTTATGGACCCAGTTTGTTGGGAATGATGGAAATATAGCCAGCCACGCCTGTCCAAGCAGCAGGCTAGTCCCATAGGAGAAGCCATAGCAGCACAAAATAACCAGCGTGAACTTCCACCAACTGCTTCCGATACTCGCTTGTGAACGGAAGGTAAACGTTCTATTTAGTCCGTAGCTGACTACTGCCCCAATTGTGTTTCCAAGAAAAGTGGAAGGCCAATAGCCCAAATGAAACACATTAAAGAATAGAAAGCTGGTCCCCAGACCAATCAATGTATTGAAAACGCCAACGATTAAGAAACGGAAAAAGCTGCTTTTGAGCCAAACGGTTAGGGCTGCCATGCTTATCTCCTGACCGATACTGGTTCCGCGGGGAGATGTTCTTTTGTCACATTCGCCGTTGCCAAAGCTTCTTTTTCAATCACATAGAGGGGACGCTGTTTGACTTCCTTATAAATTTTCCCAATATATTCACCAATCAAACCTAGCGCGAGCAATTGGACACCGCCGATAAACCAGACGGACAAAATCAGCGAGGTCCAGCCGGACACATTTGCTCCGACGAGCTTGCCAATAATGGCATAAACTGCAGCAACAATGCTGATTGCAAAGAGGATAAACCCCATCAAGGTAACAAATCGAATAGGGGTTACGCTGAAGGAAGTAATGCCATCCAGCGCGAAAGCCAGCATTTTTTTCAAAGGGTACTTCGACTCGCCGGCAAAACGTTCTTTGCGATCATAGAAAACCTGGGTGGATCGAAAACCAATCAACGGCACAATGCCACGCAGGAATAAATTGACCTCCGGGAACCTTTCAAGCTCATCGAGGGTGCGTTTGCTCATTAACCGGAAATCGGCATGATTGTAAATAATGCGCACGCCCATATTCGTCATCAGCTTATAAAAACCTTGTGCTGTCGCTCTTTTGAAGGCAGTATCCGTACCGCGGCTTTGTCGAACGCCATACACGATTTCATAGCCTTCGTTATATTTAACGACGAATTCACGAATAGCAAGCACGTCATCCTGAAGATCCGCATCAATCGAAACGACGCAGTCGGAGTAGGCTTTGGCTTTCATGAGACCGGCGAGCAGGGCATTTTGGTGGCCGGCATTTTTCGCCAGCTTCAGACCTGTAACATAGGGATGGGAGAGATGGAAACGCTCAATAAGCGTCCAGGTTTGGTCCTTGCTTCCATCATCCACAAACAGGATGGTGCTAGATTTGGATATGAGCTTGTCCTGAATAAGCTCACGGATTACTGCGCCAAGCTGCAAAATCGTTTCCGGTAAAACCTCTTCCTCGTTATAACAAGGGACCACTATGGTTAATACAGGTGTAGACACAGGACTTCGACTCCATCCTAAAAAGTGTAGTGAATAGGTTATGTAGGTGACTAGCCTTAGTATAACAAATTTTATCAGGATAATCGCATTTCCACCTTCATAATACCTTAACATAACCATTTATCCTATTTCTGCTATAATGAAGGATACAAAAAAAGGGGTGACCTCATGGAATCATCAGCTCGAATAACTCCCAAGGTAGTAAGGTCTGTCATTTTGCTTGTATTGATCAGCCGGATCCTGCTTTTATTCACCGGTTACATAGGCATGAATCTGTTCAATAAATTTTCAACGCCGCCTGTTTATGAAAAAAACGTACCTGGAACCGTGACGCCTTGGATTCAAAAGCTCCCGCAAGGGCTCGAAGAAACAAAGCTGTTTCATATTGAAGATTTCATTAGGCTAGATACTTACCCCTATCTGGAAATCGCAACACAAGGCTACGATAAAGTACACATCGATAAGCCCCATACAGCCGCCAACTGGGTATTTTTCCCTATGTATCCATTGCTGATTTACTTGGTTAACCTTGTGTTTTCCACCAAACCGGCGCTGATAGGCATCCTGCTGTCCAATTTATTTCTCGTTGCGGCTTTGATCTATGTGTATGGAATAGCCCTGCAAAAAGGCTTGACGGACAAGCAGGCGGGAACTATGCTAATCCTTATCTTGATTTACCCGTCATCAGTGTTTTTCACTGTGCCTTATACAGAAAGCTTATTTCTCCTATTGTCTGCGGCCAGCCTTTATCATGCAACGAACAGGCAGTATGCGCTTGCTTTTATGGCCGCTGGTTTATCTACCGTTACCAGGGTTCCGGGCTTTATCAATCTGGCCTTTGTGATGAGCAGCTTCGTTCTCGACGAGGGCTTTCGCTATTCAAAAAGATACTGGAAATTGGCACTTTACTCGGCTCTCTCCTTATTGCCCATGGCCGCTTATTTGCTGTATATGAAAAGCATTACCGGCGATTTTATGGCGCCTTTTCATGAGCAAAGCTTGAACTGGTATCGATATTCTTCGTATCCCTTCCAGAACTACATTCATTATTTCCAAAAGCCTTACTTCTCTTCAGAAGCCGGCTGGGATAACGGACTGATTGCTTTTACCATGTCGACTGCTGTGTTTGTCATTTATCTCGGTTATTTGGTTTTTCATCTCAAAAGGGTGGGCCGAGACCTGCGGGAGCTGCTTTTTTATGTATACGGAGCGGGGCTGATCATTCTTCCTTTTTCCAGTCAGCCTGAGATGTTGGCCAGTGTGATTCGCTATATGATGGTGTGCATCCCTTTTTATATTTACTTGGTGAGGCTTAGCGAAGGCAGGGACAAGCTGCTGCTTTTTTATCAAATGCTGTTCATGATATTGAATGTGATCATCACGATCGGCTATTTCAACGGATTTTATTTTGTTGCTTAAAAAAGGGATTTTACGTAGGCTGCGGCAGCCTTAATTAACAGGATATTCGGCTGCCGCTTTGTAATCATTACCAAACAAAACCACAAGTACGGAGAACAATGACGAGGAGTATGAAAAGTACTAAAACAAATGCAATGCTTGAAAAACCATAACCATAACCATAGCCATAGCCACCATAAGGCGCACAGTAACTCATCATAAAAACCTCCTTTCCATGATTAATGTATGTCGCATAAGAAAAAGCGTATGGATGGATGTCCTAGTGGGATAGAATTTCCTTGGGGAAGAGGCCATTTTAAAGGAATGTTTGCCTGCAGGCTCGAATTGGATAAATAACCACACAAGAAAAAAGTAGGTATTTTAATGATGAAGGATCAAGAACAACCCATATACCGATTTTCGCAATCACCACTTTGGGAGCTGCAGCGTGCCTATTTTGAAGAACAGGGAATTCATGCATGGCAAAGCGAAGAGGTTCCGCAATATATCAGCAGCAATCCCATTATGGCAAAAGCTTACGCGGAGTTGATCTTTGGCTTCCTCCGGGATCGAGCGCGGCTCGGCTTCGCCAAGGAACCGGTATATATTCTCGAATTAGGCGCGGGCTCAGGCCGTTTGGCTTATCATGTACTGAAGGCTCTGGAAGAGCTGAAGGCATTCGCCGGCATTGAGCTTCCCCCCTATCGCTATATCATGAGCGATTTGCCTGTGAAGAATATAAAGTACTGGCAGCAGCATGCCAGCTTGCTTCCCTTTGTTCGGCAGGGCTGCCTGGATTTCGCCCAGTTTGATGCCGTTCAGGATACCAGCTTGCATTTGACGGAGTCAGGCTTAAACATTAGACCCGGCGATTTGCGGCAGCCTTTGCTGATTGTGGCCAATTACTTTTTCGATAGTATTCCGCAGGAATTGCTTTATGTGGATGAAGGGCAGATTTATGAGTGCGGGATTTCCTTTCTGGCGGCGGATGAGGCTGATGGAAGTGATGAGGCTGGTAAGGCTGGTGGAAGTGATGAAACCGGAGGGACAGGAGTGGATGCGGGTGGAGTTGATGAAACCGGAGGAACTGGTGATGCTGGAAAGCCATCACTCATGGAACGGCTGAAGCCTGAGTACCATTATCGCCGAGCCGATGAATACGATAAGGACTCCAATGCGTTCCACGAAGTGTTGAACATTTATAAGAGCAAGCTGGAGGATTCCCACTTCTTGTTTCCGTTTATCGGGATTCAATGCTTGGAGAGACTGCAAGTGTTGTCACGTGAGGGTTTTGTATTGATTTCTGCGGACAAGGGAGATCATCGCTTGGAGCATTGGGAATTCAGGGATGTGCCCAAGCTGATTCATCATGGAAGCTTCTCGCTGACGGCGAATTACCATGCCTTGACGCATGTTTTCGAACAAAAAGGTGCCCAAGCCTGGTTCACGTCGCACCATTACAATCATATCAACGTCGGTTGTATACTTATGCTGCAGGACCCTGGTACATACACCGATACCCGCTTGGCCTATCGTCATTTTGTCGAGCAGTTCGGTCCCGATGATTTTTTCAGCTTGAAAATGTGGGTGCTTGCCAATGTGAACAGCATGGAGCTAGATCAATTTCTTTCCTTTTGGCGCTTAAGCGGTTATGACGCCCAGTTGCTCCTGCAATGCGTGAATCGTATTCTGGCGCTGATTCCGGACAGCGATGAAGAAGAGCTGGCGGATATTCGAAGAGGTATTAATCTTATGTGGGAGGGCTATTATCCCATGGATGAAAAGCAGGACCTCGCCTTCGACACGGGAATGATCCTCTATCACATGGAGATGTTTGAGGAAGCATTGCAGTATTTCAAGCGATCTTTAGGAGATTATAAAGCGCAGCCTGCAGTACTTTATAACATGGCAATTTGCCATTATGAATTGGGCTCAGATGCTGAAGCTGCTGATTTTGCCAAGCAGACGCTGGAGATGGAGCCTGAGCATGAGGGGGCTTTGGCCCTTTTGAAGCTGCTGCGCGGAGAGTAGAGCAAGGAAAGCTATTTGTTCTCAAACAAGTTCGCATTTGTTGGTCAGCAGCGGTGACGAGATGCAGAATGTACATCTCAAAAGACACAATGCTGAAAAACTCAGTGCCTAGTTGTAAAAAGTACATCTAAATTACGAGCAAATTCTCTTTTCAGGCAAAATCCCGATTTCCAAATGCACATTTTACATCTGAATGCTTGGAAATGGGATCCACCCTGTATTTAGATGTACAAAATGCATCTCGACGACAGATCTGGCACCATGCTCCATCACCCGCACCAATATCTACTCAGCACCATCCTCCGCACCAATATCTACTCATCCATCCGCACCACAATCTACCTAGCGTTTCGCACCATCACTCGCACCAATATCCACCTTTTCCACCTCAACATTAGTCCATTACTGTTTCCGCTCCTGAAACGGACGCAGTAGCTTGTCCGGGATCTTGCTTTCAAAGCGGAGCGTCTTGCCTGTCGTCGGATGTTCAAATGCCAGAATCCGGGCATGCAGCCCAAGCCGGCCTATCGTGTTGATCTTGGAGCCGTATTTCTTGTCCCCGACGATCGGATGTCCGATATCCTTCATGTGCACACGGATTTGATTTTTTCTCCCGGTCTCGAGATTGACCTCCAGCAAGGAAAAATCGCGGTTCGCCTGCATCACCTTATAATGCGTAATGGCCAGCTGCCCGTCTTCCGGCCTTTGGCTGGAGTACATCACCATCGCTTTATTCTCTTTTAACCAAGAAGTAATGGTTCCCTCCGGTTTCTTAACCTCTCTTTCAACCAGCGCGATATAAGTGCGTTCCAGCACGCTTTCCTGCCAGGAGTTTTGCAGGGCTTGCTGCGTCTTTTCGTTCTTCGCGAACATCATCACGCCAGACGTATCCCGATCCAGCCGATGAACAATGTAGATGCGATTCCTGGGATTTGTACTCCGCACATGCTCTATAAGCTGCCTATAGGCGGTCAGCTCGTTTTCTTTGTCCGTTGAGATGGAGAGGAGTCCGGCATCCTTTTGAATGACAATCAGATCGTCGTCCTCATGAAGAATGTGCACGCCAATCATTTTGACGGGTTCTGTCACTTTGGCATAGTGAATGCTGACCTGCTGTCCGGGGACTAGCGGGTGGTTATATTTGGTTACAGCTTTATCGTTCACATAGACCTGCCCGCGGGCAAGAATGGATTTAATCGCGTTGCGGCCGCGGCTTGGCAATGCCTCAATTAAGAAGCTCATAAGCTCGGCAGGTTCATTCACTTCGAAGTAGGTTACTTTGTCTGGAGTCTGGCTGCTATTGGGCTTGTTCCTGTTCATATAAAGCTCCTTGCGACTTGTTTTCCCTCAATATATCATGCGGCTGAGGCAAAAGAAACAAAGCCGCATCGTTTGGAGACCTTTCTAGTAAATGCTATAATACTATGTGGCTGCCAAAAAGTGACAAGAGGAAGAATGAGGTGAACCATGGATCAGACTGAAACAGTCATTCAAGTGGAAGGACTGACGAAGAAATACGGCTCTTTTACGGCTGTGAAAGGCATTGATTTTAAGGTCAACCAAGGCGAAGTGTTCGGTCTGCTTGGGCCCAACGGGGCTGGAAAAACTACAACGATGGAAATGATAGAAGGGCTGCGGAAGCCTGACGGAGGAACGGCCAAGGTGTCCGGATTTGACACTCGAACCGAATTGAACAAAGTCAAAGAAGTCATAGGCGTACAGCTCCAATCCACCTCTTTATTCGATCTTTTGAAGGTGAGGGAGCTCATCCAGATGTATGCCAGTTTTTATCCCGTCTCCATCCCGATTGAGCCGCTGCTCAAGGATATGCTTTTGCTGGAAAAAGCAGGCGACAGGGTCAAGAACTTATCCGGCGGACAAAAGCAGCGCCTCGCTATAGCTCTGGCTCTGATCAATGATCCGCTCGTGCTGTTTCTGGATGAACCTACCACCGGACTCGATCCTCAAGCCAGAAGAACCCTGTGGGATATCATTATCCGGCTGAAAGAACAGGGCAAAACTATTATTCTCTCAACTCACTATATGGATGAAGCTCATATTTTGTGTGACCGCATTTGCCTGATGGATCAGGGGCAGATTATTGCGCTGGATACGCCTCGCAATCTGGTAAGAAGCCTCCAGTCCGAGAGCGCCATCGAATTCCGCTTGCCCGAAGTATTGCCGGAAGAGCAGACTGCTGCGCTTTTAGTGAAATTAGCTGAGCTGCAGGATGTCAAGCAAGCGGAGTATCGGAACGAGGTATTTGTGCTGTACAGCGATGATTTGCAAGCCTCTCTGACCGATTTGATACATAAGGCTCCAGAGCATGGAATTAAGCTTACGGATCTTCAGACACGGACGGCTACGCTGGAAGATGTCTTTATTCATATGACCGGAAGGAGCCTGAGAGAATCATGAGTGCATATCTGCAATTAACGTTGGCTCAGCTGCGAATTTTTGCCCGTAACCGTCAGGTGATGGTGTGGTCCTTGCTGTTTCCGATTGTATTCATGGTCCTGCTTGGCTCCTTTCTGGGGAATGGCGGTACACCTGCGCTCGGGGGAAGTGTCATTGATCTGGATCAATCTGCCGCGTCCAAAGAACTGGTGGCAAGCTTGACTCAAAGTCCGGCGCTTAAGCTGCAGCCGTCGAGTGATGAATCCAAGGCTGTTTCAGAGCTGAAAAGCGGTGATATCAAGCTGGCTGTCGTTGTTCCCAAGGGATATGGCGAAGCCCTTGCGGCCTCGGCGGGCAGCAAGCAAGCAGCAGGATTAAGGCTGCTATATGACGAGACCAATTTGGCCAGCGCAGAGCTAAGCAAAGTGGCAATAGGGCAAGTGGTGGATAATATCAGCAAAAAGCTGACAGGCTACACGCCGGTAATCACGGTTCAACCGGAAGGCATACAGTCCTTGAAGCTGAAATACATAGATTTTCTGGTGCCAGGAATTGTGGCCATGATGATCATGTCCAATAATCTGAACGGTGTAGCAGGCCAAATTGCAGCATGGAGAGAAAGAGGCATTCTCCGGCGCTTACAAAGTACTACCTTGAAAGCATCAACCTTCATTGCCGCACAAATCACGGCTCGTTTGGTGCTGAACGGACTGCAAGCCGTCATTGTTTTGCTGGTCGGTTCCCTCATCTTTGGCACGCAGGTAAACGGCTCTTGGGCTCTGCTCTTAATGTTCGTCATTTTGGGTACATTGGCTTTCATGGCGATTGGCTTCATTATAGCCGGTCTGGCCAAAACGCCGGAAAGCGCGGGTCCGATTGCCGGATTTATCTCTTTTCCCATGATGTTTATTGGCGGCGTATTCTTTCCCGTCCAGAACATGCCTGGCTTTTTGCAGCCGATTGTGAAGGTGCTTCCAATCTCCCATTTATCCAATGCGCTTAGACAAATCATGAATGTGGGCATGGGGCTTGCAGGTCTATGGAGTGAAGCTTTGTTACTGAGCGTTTGGTTAATCGTTGCGTTTATCATCGCCAGCTTTACATTTAAATGGGAGTGAGAGAGGAGACCTTTTCGCATGCAAAATAAAATCGTCATCGTTACAGGAGCAAACGCGGGGATGGGATTAGCAACAACAATCGAATTGGCAAAATTGGGCGCTCATGTCATCATGGCTTGCCGAAGCAGAGAGCGCGGGCAGCAGGCCCTCGCCGATGCAATAAATCAAAGCGGCTCGAACCTTATTGAGCTTATGATACTTGATTTGAGCTCAATTGCGAGCATCCATGACTTCGCCCAAGCTTTTAAGGCTAAGTACGATAGGCTCGATGTGCTCATCAATAACGCCGGGGTCGTTTCATTGAAACGCGCGACAACCAAGGATGGCTTTGAGTTGATGATGGGTGTGAATCATCTGGGGCATTTCCTGCTTACAAACCTTTTGCTGGATGTACTCAAACATGCCCCGCAAGGCCGAATTATTAATGTAGCCTCAGGCGCGCATAAATCGGGGACTATCAACTTTCAGGATCTATACCTGACTAATGGATATAACGTTTGGAAAGGGTACGCGAACTCCAAGCTGGCCAACATTCTTTTTACCAAACAATTGGCACATCGGTTAAAAGGTACAAACATTACCGTCAACAGCCTGCATCCCGGTACAGTGGGAACTCAAATCGGGATCAATCGTGAGACCGGTTTCGGTAAATCCATCTGGGCCGTCATCAGGCCGTTTTTTCTCACTGCAGCGAAGGGCTCCGAGACAGCTGTTTATTTGGCTTCCAGCGAAGAAGGCGGTACGGTCACAGGCGAATATTTTTATAAAAAGAAAATTGCCCCGATTACCTCCAAAGCCGGGAATCCGCAATTAGCGGAACAATTCTGGATATGGAGTGAGCGGGAAGTCAAGCTGAATACTCATCCGAATAGCGTATAACCGAATAAAGCAGAGGAGATAATGGATACTAAAAGTTTCTCTGCTAAAAAGGTGATGGCTATGTTTTTGTATCAGGTTACGGAATGGATGGAAGAGAGGACGTCGCTGCGGAAGGCGCTGATATCCGGAATCGATGATCCGGGCCAGCTTCAGTTCAGGATCGATCAATTGGATGCACAGCTTTATTCGCAAGCCGAGCGCTGGAAAAATTCTTTTCCAAGCCTCGAAATCCCGCATGTGGAAGATGAGATTCGCTTTTAGCTGAAGTGCAGCAAGGTTTTCCTTTGTAATTCCTCGTTTTTCCGTGTAGAATTGAAAGACTATAAACGTTGACAAAACGAGGTTGTTTCACTATGAAGGTTGTTGTTACCACACTGAACGCCAAATATATCCACACCTCTCTCGCCCTGCGTTATTTAAAAGCATATTGCGGCGATGATTTTGATGTGGAAATTACGGAATATACGATTAAAGACCCGGCGATGAATATCGTGTCCGACCTTTATCAAAAGGCGCCCGATGTGCTGGGTTTTTCCTGTTATATCTGGAATATCGAAGAAACGATCCAGATTATTCGCATGATCAAGAAAATCAGGCCGGGGATGCTCATCCTACTCGGCGGTCCCGAGGTCTCTTACGATACTGAATATTGGATGCAGCGTATTCCCGAGGTTGACTTTATCGTGATGGGCGAGGGTGAAGAGACCTTTCACCATCTGCTCAAGGAGATTTCCACTACGCGGAAGTATCATTTTGTTTACGGGACAGCTTATCGCAAGGGAGAAGAGATCATTCTCAATCCAGGCAGAGGCAAGCTGAATCTGAGCGACATTCCAACGCCGCATCGTTTTGCCGAGGATCTTCCGAGCCTCGCGAACCGCGTGGTCTATTTTGAAACCAGCAGAGGCTGCCCATTCTCCTGCCAGTTCTGCTTGTCGAGCATCGAAGTTGGGGTGCGTTATTTTGATATGGAGCGGACCAAGAGCGATCTGCTGTTTCTCATCGATTCAGGTGCGAAGCTGATCAAATTCGTAGACCGGACCTTCAATATCAAGCGCGATTACGCCATGGAAATATTCGAATTCCTCATCAACAATCATCGCGGCTGCATCTTTCAATTCGAGATTACCGCAGATATTATGCGCCCCGAGGTGCTGGATTACTTGGCTGAGCATGCGCCTGCAGGTGTTTTCCGCTTTGAAATCGGGGTACAGTCTACAAACGACCTGACCAATGAGCTGGTTCAGCGCAGGCAAAACTTCTCGAAGCTGTCCCGCACCGTGAGCAAAATCAAAAACAGCGGCAAAATAGACCAGCATCTGGATTTAATCGCAGGTTTGCCGCAGGAAGATTACAGCTCATTTCGCAAAACCTTTAACGACGTTTTCGAACTCGGGCCGGAGGAGCTGCAGCTTGGCTTTCTGAAGATGCTTCGCGGTACGGGAATGCGGCAGGATGCAGTGAAATATGGATATGTGTATATGGACAACGCACCGTATGAGATTCTGGGCAATGACATTCTTCCTTTTACCGATCTGATTCGGATCAAACGTGTGGAGGATGTGCTCGAGAAATACTGGAACGCACATCGAATGGATCACACCATGGACTATTTGATCAAACAAGAATTCGCCTCCGCCTTTGATTTCTTTCAGGAATTCGGCGATTATTGGGAGGCTCGAGGCTGGCAGAAGATCGGACATCAACTGGAGGACCTGTTCACCCGCCTGAAGTCCTTCCTGCTGGATCGCGGCACATCGGATATGGATGTCATCGAGGGCTTCATGAAGCTGGACTACTTCCTGGGGCATAAATACCGACCGCGGAAAATTTGGTGGGAGTTCACCTTGAACAAATCGGAGCAAGCCGAGTACATGAAGCTGCTCGCTGAACAGCCGGAGCATGTGAGCGGCCAATTCAGCAGCCTTTCGATTCCCGAAAGAGATTTGCACAAGCATGTCATGATCGAGATGCTGCCCTTTTCGCTGGAGAGCTACCTGCAAAGCGGCAGTATAGAGCAGGATCATAAAGATCTGCTCGTTATCTATTACCATCCGGATGCGGCAAATCCTGCACAGTTTTTCACGATGCCGATCAGGCAGCCGGCCACGACTTAAACAGCAGGATCTTGGCTGGATGCTGAACGATATCGCTTCATCCCGCGAGAGCGCAACAAAGGCCATAAATTTCTACAGTTTGTAGAGAATTATGGCCTTTGTTTGGAGTGAGTCTAAGCTCCTCACTATTTGTGAGTTTCAACATGGTGGGATCGTAGTTCCGAACAATCTCAGATCATAGATGGATTAAAAAGGAGGCTTTATGATGCTACCCTCGTTATTTATCGCGCATGGTGCGCCCTCGCTGGCAATCGAGCAGCATCCTTACACGGAGTTTTTGCGAGACTTGGGGCAAGAGCTTCCAAGGCCGAAGGCCATTGTGATTTTCAGCGCACATTGGGAAAGTCAGGTTCAACAGATCAGCAGCGTGAGCCGGTATGAAACGATTTATGACTTTTATGGATTTCCCGAGGAGCTGTATCAGATGACTTATCCGGCCAAAGGGGATATAACAATCAGTATGGAGATTCAGCGTTTGTTTTCGGAGGAAGGGATTCAATGTGAATTGGATGATCACCGCGGGTTGGATCATGGGGCCTGGGCTCCGCTGTCTCTTTTGTATCCGGCAGCAGATATTCCCGTTGTGGAGCTTTCTGTGAATCCCGGATTAATTCCTGAAGAATATTACAGGATTGGCAAGGCTTTAGAGCCGCTTCGCGAGAACGATATCCTCATCATTGGCAGCGGAGGAACTGTGCACAATTTGCTCAAATTGGATTGGAGTAATGAGTCTGCGCAAAGCTGGGCTGTTGCTTTTGATGAATGGCTGGATGAGCAATTGGAAACCTGGAACACGGACGCGCTGTTCGAATATGAGAGCAGAGCCCCTCATGCGGCTGAAGCAGTACCGACGACTGAGCATTTTGTGCCGATGATATTGGCACTCGGTTCTGCGGATGAGTCACATAATGCGAGGCTGGTGCACAGGTCTTATCAGATGGGTTCGCTCAGCTTGAGCTGTTGGGAATTTGGTGCAGCCGATGAAATAAATGTGTAAAATAATAAACAGAGCAGCATGAAGCTATACTCAATCCATAGAAAAATAAGGGGATACGTATGGAAGTTAAGTTTTGTTTATCCTGCGGTACTGCATTAGAAACTCGAGAGATTTCCTCCGTCCAGCGAAAGGCATGTCCAGGCTGCAATTTTATCCATTGGGGAGACTATAGCATTGGTGTAGGAGCCATTATTTCGAGAGACGGGAAATTTTTACTTGTGCGTAGAGCCGAGAATCCCGGAAAAGGATTATGGACCAACCCCGGAGGATACATCGAGCAGCACGAGCAGATCCATGATACGATCAAGAGGGAAGTTTTGGAGGAATCAGGTATCGAAGCGGTAGTCACGAATATTATAGCTCTTCGGGATCAACCAAGGAATATTCATAATATTTATATCGCTTTCGAGATGGAGTATGTAGGTGGAGAACCAACGCCGGATGGGGTTGAGGTGGATGCGGCGGGTTTTTTCAGCTTCGAGGAAATGGAAACGCTGCCTGTGGCAAAATTCACCAGTTGGCTGATCGATTGTGCGAGACATGCGGAGTCCAAGGGGCTGCATCGAGATCCAAAACCGGTGTTTCCTTTTGAAGGAGACGATTTATTTCGAGCTTAATTCCGCTGCTTTCGCTATTCCAAAAAACGCTTCTTCATTTCAGGCGTAGGCATCATACATTGATCTCTGCGTCCAAACCAACGATACCGATTGCGGGCAATATAATCATAGACGGCGTTGCGCAGAAATGGCGGAATCAGGATAGCGGCATATACAAGCGGCCAGAGGCTTCGTAAATGTTTGGCAATTCGCAATGCGGCGGTCGATCGAGTGAAGTATTGGGCGCCTTCTATGAGAATGATCGTGCCGGCTTTACCAGCTTTGATCTGAAATTGCTGCAAAAGCGCCTCCCCAGCATCGGATTGCTGGGTCGCGAACATGAAATGACTCTGGGGATCACGGAGGATAATAAACTGCACAGCTCCATTGCAAAGATTGCAGACACCATCAAAGAGGATGATGGATGTATCGGGCGGAATGACAGATGATAATTGGGCTGACGTGGCTGATGGTTGAGCAGAGAGGTTTTGGGATGTTTCTTTATTGTCCAAGTTGCTGCCCCTCTCGTTGATAGGATAGTTCTATTATACCAAAAAGCGGAGTGATTTAGATGGGACCACTTGGATACAAATCGTGCAGGAGGGTTCCGCGACGAAAGTGGAATAAACTGATGACAGGGAGATTCACATGAATGTTCTAGTGACCGGCGGAGCGGGATTTATTGGCTCCAATATCGTAGATTCATTGATAGATGAAGGTTATCATACGGGAGTTGTCGATAATATAAGCACGGGATTTCGAGGGAATGTGAACCCTCGGGCTGAATTTTTTGAGATGGATATAGCAAATCCGCTTTTAAGCGAGGTCTTTGCATCATTTAAGCCGGAGCTTGTCATTCACCATGCAGCCCAAATAGATGTTCGCAGGTCCATTCTCCATCCGGAACAGGACGCCGCTGCTAATATTATGGGAACCCTCAAGCTGCTGGAGATGAGTCGTACATATGAAGTTCGCAAAATCATTTATGCTTCTTCCGCAGCCGTATATGGAGCGCCTCAATTCCTGGGTATTACGGAGGATCACCCGAAGAAGCCGCAATCCTTTTACGGAGTTTCCAAGCTTGCAGTGGAGCCTTACATCGATGTCTATTCGCAGCTTTATGGCTTGGATTATACGATTCTCAGGTACGCCAACGTCTATGGCATGAGACAGGATCCAAGGGGAGAAGGCGGCGTGGTATCGATTTTTATCGATAAGCTTTTGCGCGGAGAATCGCCGATGATTTATGGGAGCGGAGAGCAAACAAGGGATTTTATTTACATCAAGGATGTTGTCCGGGCTAATCTTGCCGCCATAGATCATGGAGCGAAAACCATCGTTAACATAGGAACGAATCGACAAACCAGCACGAATGATTTACTTAAGCTGCTAACTCTAGTAATGGGAGAGCAGGTACATCCTATCTATCAGAAAAGCCGAGCAGGAGATATCGAGCATAGCAGATTGGATAATAGCTTGGCCAAAGAGGTGCTTAAGTGGGAGCCGCGATATTCACTTATGAGAGGTTTGGAGGAAACCTTTGCTTATTACAAGAATGATTAGCCATCAAATATGTCGAAAATGAAGAAAAAGAGGGAATTTTCAACCTATATGAATTCTTTACGACAAAAATATATATATTATTCGTAGAATGTGATATATTTAAAGTAATTTTGGGACGTGATGAAACCGAATCTGTACGTGGGCACTTGGATTCGGCGGAGCGTGCTAGTGCAACCGACCACTTTCAAATTCGAAAGGGGTATTTTTTATGTTTAAACAAATCAAGAAAGCTTTACCCATTGCATTAGTAGGCGTTTTTGCTGTTGCAAGTGTCGCTTTTGCGGCTAGCTCAGGTGTTGTTAATGGAGGAGATCTGGTTATTGCCAGCAACACTGATGACGGAGTTTTTACGAATGCAAATCCATCGACTGTAGTTGTTTCAGGAATTTCTTTTAATGGCCTTGGAACCATCGATGTTAGCACAAAACTCGCTTCAAAATCGGCATTAGATTATTTATTTGTCGCTGATAACAGAGGAAAAAACGCAGGTTTCGTGGCTAAAGTGTCAGCTTCACCACTAACAACTACAGTTCCAGATTCAACTGCTCCTGGAAAAACTGTTACTGTCAACATTCCTGCTGATTCAGTATTGACAGTCACAGCCGTTAGTTACAAACCCAAGTTCACCACAAAGAGTGACTTAGCTCAAGTGCCTACTGGAACGCTCTCGGTGGGTGCTGCTGGGATAGACATCCTATTTGCCAATAAGGGTAAAGGAGCCGGAGCTTTCGTAGCTGGTCTGAATTACACTTTGACATTACCCAACTATTTGCCTACAGGATCCATCGTAACAGCTGCTCCTGAATCCGCTTTTAAAAATGTTACTGATGTTACCAATCTTGGACTTTTCGCGGGGTCTTATGACACAACCATTACATACTCCATTACTTCAGCACCGTAAATTTTTTGTCCTTATCGAACCACTCGTAAAAGGGTGGTTTTTCTTATTCTTACACATATGAGGTGTTTCCCTTGAAGGTTTTAAGGATCATTTGCCTATTGTCCATCATCCTTTTCCTAAATGCTGCTCCATTGGTTCATGCTGATGAAGCGTCTTCTGGAAATATTCTAATGAAGCCCCTTGGCGATCAAGTGGTCAACGGTTATTTCATCGTGGAAGGGAACCCTGGAGATCAGAAACAGGTCACAGTAAACTTGAGCAATTCCTCGGATAAAGCTTCTGCAGACGGAGTATTTATGCTTGCTGATGCTCCAAACGCAGTGGGTGGAGGAATAGGGGCTATAGACCCGGAGCACAATGAGCAAAAACAAGTGGGTTCCTGGTTTAAGGTAAATAAGCAAAACATTCAAATGAAACCCGGAGAAAGCCGCGATCTTATACTGGATTTCACAATTCCTTCCGGTGTAGGGCCAGGTGATCACGTAGGAGCCATTACTCTGTACAAACTGGAGCCTGGAAACAAATCAGAAAAACCACTTAATAAGAATGAAGCCGCTGTAGTTGTGAACAAGGCTTTTTCCCAAATCATTGCTGTGGTGGTGAAAGTGCCGGGAACGATTTCTCACAAATTAGAAATTAAATCTCTTGAACCGAAAATGAATGGAAGCAAGCTGTTCATGGATTTAACTATTGTTAATAAGGGGAATATCATCGAGGATACATCCCAAGGCGTCATTCAAATATCCCAGGGTGGTAAATTACAGTTTGAGAAAAAAGCTGAAATGAAATCGATTTATCCCGGGAACTCGGCCGTATTTTCCTTTGAAGCACCAGTTGAGCTTATCAATAGCGGCAAATACGATACAAATATCAGTTGGTCCTATGGATCTGGATCCGGTAAACAGGAGGAGCATAGCTCCATACAGTACGATATCTCTTCAAAAGATGTAAAACAAGCGCAAATGACTGAACTCGTTAACCAAGGAAATAAGAACATCTCGAAAAATGCCATTGTACTCAATCCGAAGGATATTTGGAGAATGCTTGCTATTGCAGGAGCTGCTTTAATCTTTATCTCAATTATTATTTGGATGGTTAAAAGAAAAAAGAAAACTAGAACCCGCAGCAACCGCCGGAGCCGTAGTCATCGCAGCAACCGCCCATATCCTAATATTGAAGGATAAACTGAAAAGTCCTCATTTCTCTGTTAGTAAAAAGAAATGAGGACTTTATCATGGACTTTAGCGAGTGCCTGGGCGTTTGCGGCTGGTGGATGAGGTTCTGCGGCGCTTGCGGTGTATCGGCTGATGTTTGCGCGATCTGCGGAGATTTCCATCCGTAGATTTAACCTTGCCGCCGACGCTGTTGAATAATACCTTAAACATGGGAGCCATCTGTCGAAAGGTCCCCATAAACTTTTGCACCTTCGTCATGGTGCCGACAATGCCGTCGATGCCTCCCATGCGATCTACAAAGCCTTTAATCTGGCTAAAGTTAATGCTGCTAAGAGGATTGGAGCCTCCACCTTTGCCGCCTAAGAGACCCAATAAGTTTCCGATTCCGCCTCCACCTCCGCTGCCTGCTGCACCCCCGCCTTGATAGGGTACAGGGAGATTGCCGCCTTGAGTAAACTCCGGGAAGAATGCGCCTTCGCCGAGACCGGGATAGGAGCCTCCAAAGAAATCTCCAGGCACAGCGTTAGGTGGTGTAATGCTTCTTATTTGTGCATCAGCATCGTAGCCATTGCCAATTGTCGGGTGGTTAGGATGGTTGGAATTCATATGATTTCACGACCCTTTTTATCAGATTTGTCTTGTATAGCTTATGTGAGTCGCCTAACTTTGGATTGGACGAATGTCACGGTTTCAGGGCGGTCGTCCAATTCAGCTCATTAACGCATAGAAATTTTACAGTAATGCTAACCTAAAGGGAGGAAATGCCGAAGCGGATGTCGAAAGATAGAATAGAGCTTGAACCAAGCTACCAAGACCTCCGGGAGTGATCAATTCGATGCAATTAAAAAAATTAAATGATAAAGCGATCGATCAGCTTTTTGAAGCGGTCTTAACGCTCAAGGATCTTGAAGAGTGCTATGTATTTTTTGATGACCTGTGTACGGTTAATGAGATTCAATCGCTGTCGCAGCGGTTGGAGGTTGCGCGCATGCTGCGCAAAGGCTCCACGTACAACCAGATTGAAGCGGAAACCGGAGCGAGCACGGCCACCATCTCCCGCGTCAAGCGCTGCTTGAACTATGGCAACGACGGGTATATTCTTACGTTGGATAGGCTGGGGCGGTAAGTTCGGGAATAAATAAAGAGCATCGGCGGTTCGCCGATTAGCAAAAAGGGCTGGCTTTAGCGGTGATACAGTGATCATTTTCACGGTATCCTGTCGGAGCGGCCTCTTTTATTGAGCCTAATTGACATGATGGGGTACATTGGGTAGCATTAGAATACAATGGTTTTTATTGGAACGGATGAGAACAGGATGAAGCGTTTCGGGGTATTGGTCATCAGCCATGGATCGAGGGATGCGGACTGGGTGAAGCTGGTCGATGAGGCTGTTTCCGCAGTCAAAGTGCAGCCGGGGATTCCGGTGTACGCCTCTTATCTGGAGCTGGTGGAAGGCCGGTTGATTCAAGATGGCATCACTCATTTGGAGGCCAAGGGTGTATCCGATATCATCGTTGTTCCGCTCTTCGTATTCTCTGGAAGTACACATATAGATGAGATCAGCTATGCGCTCGGAGTGATTCCGCAGCCGAAGCTGGAGACGGACATGACACCTTTTTCCATCCAGGCACGTATACACTTTACCTCACCCATAGATGATGATCCGGTTATTGCCGAGATTGTCTATGAGAAAATAAAGCCGTTGTCCGACGACCCAAGCCGCGAAATCGTGCTGCTGGTCGGTCATGGCAGCGTGGAAAAAGGCTTTCACCTGCAATGGCGCCAAGGTCTGGAGAAGCTCGCAGATCGGCTAAAAACGTTGGGAGGTTTCGACGAGGCCGATGTGGCAATGCTTTTGCCGGATCAAGTAAAGCGCAAGATGCTAGAGTGGGAGCGAAGGAAGCCTGGACATGCCGTGCTGGTGGCGCCGTTATTTTTGAGTGAAGGCTATTTCACCCGAAAGGTGATTCCTGCCCGGATGAAAGGCTATGAATACCGCTATAACGGGTTGGCGCTGCTGCCGAGCCCTTTGATATCAGGATGGATCCAGAGGCAGATTGAACATGGAATAACAATTGCGGGCGGGTGATGAGTGCTGTATGCGTAAAAGAGCAAGGCTGATCTACAATCCGACCTCAGGGCGGGAAGAAATGAAGAAGCGTCTACCCGATATCCTGCAGCGGCTGGAGCGGGGGGGTCTCGAAACCTCAACCCATGCGACCATTGGAGAAGGAGACGCAACCATGGCAGCGGCCAGAGCAGTCGACGACGGCTTCGATATCGTGATCGCGGCGGGCGGAGATGGCACACTCTGTGAAGTGATCAACGGCATAGCCGAGAAAAGCTACCGCCCGCAGCTGGGCATCCTTCCGCTGGGGACGACGAACGATTTTGCCAGAGCCTTGAATATCCCGCGAAATTGGGACCAAGCCTGTGATCTTATAGTGAAGCGGCATACGATGAATATCGATGTGGGGAAGCTGAACAATCGGTATTTTATCAATATCGCCGGGGGCGGCTCCATGACAGAGCTAACGTATGAGGTGCCCAGCAAGCTGAAGACGATGATCGGCCAGTTGGCATATTATATGAAGGGGATTGAGAAGCTCCCTCGGCTGAGGCCTATTGAGCTGTATATCAAATCCAAGGAAAAGACGCTGCATGAAGAAGTGATGCTGTTTCTTATTTCCAACAGTACCTCGGTAGCAGGGTTCGAGAAGCTTTCTCCGGATGCGAGCATGAACGATGGGCTTTTTGATGTGCTTATCCTGAAGCGCTGCAACCTGGCGGAATTCATCCGTGTTGTCTCCATGGCGCTGCGCGGTGAGCATATGAATGACCCTAATGTGATCTATTTTCAGACCAAGAAAATTGAAGTTAATTCGCCTGACTATGTCCAGCTTAATCTGGACGGGGAGTTCGGCGGAACGCTGCCGTGCATCGTCACCAATCTGCAGAACCACCTGCAGGTGATCGTGGATGGAACCGGGCAGTCGTCGTATAAAAAGACGCAGACGCTGATGGAGACTTTTATCAAGCCGTTTGGCAATAATAATGGGGAAGATGTGGAGCAAGAGTCGGGGAAGTAATGACAACGTATTGGGCAAGTCGTCTCGGGATAAGAGCGGCTTGTATTTAATGCACTTAATTATTAATTGTACACATTTTTTGGAATAGGAGTTATGGTTGTACGTAATTCGTTCCATACTTATACAATATAGTCTTTGGCTTACCTATTAAAGAAGAAAATAACCTTCACAAAGGTGGAAGTTCACATATGAGTACAAGCGTACCAATTAAGAAAAATGAATTTTACGAAGTTACTTTTGAAGGCCTTACTCATGAAGGAATGGGTGTAGCCAATGTTGATGGATTTGTTATTTTTGTGCCAGGTGCTTTGCCCGACGAACAAGGAAAAATAAAAGTAACAAAAGTTAATAAAGGTTACGGCTTTGGCAAATTGATTGAGTTAAAGAAATTAAGCAAATTTCGGATTGAACCGGAGTGCACAATATATAATCAATGCGGTGGATGCCAGCTTCAGCATATGAGTTATGAAGGTCAGTTAGAATTTAAATATAAACATGTAGTGGATGTAATTAAACGAATTGGTAAAATAAATGATGTAACAATTCAAACTATAATCGGAGCAAAGAATGAATGGCGTTATCGTAATAAGGCTCAAGTTCCTGTAGGTGAAATTGAAGGTGGATTAGTGGCAGGGTTCTACAAAAAGGGAAGTCATGACATTATAAATATGGATTTATGTCTGATTCAACAGGAAAATAATGATGCAGTTGTGCGTATTGTTAAAAAAGTGTTGAGTGATGAGGGGATTCAGCCGTATAACGAATTAACTCACAAAGGGTTGATAAGGCACATAATGTCACGTTATGGCGTAGTAACCAAGGAAATAATGGTCGTGCTTGTTACAACGTCAAAGGACCTTCCATCAAAAAAGAAAATTATCGCAGAAATAGTGAGTCAAATTCCAAACGTAAAATCCATTGTATTGAGTATTAATCATAAGAAGACTAATGTAGTACTTGGTGATGAAACAGTGGTCCTTTGGGGAGAAAGATATATTCATGACTGCATTGGCGACATTAAATTTGCTATATCCGCTAACTCATTCTTTCAAGTTAATCCAGAACAAACCAAAGTACTTTATGACAAAGCGCTCGAGTATGCTCATCTAACCGGTAGTGAAACAGTAATTGATGCATATTGCGGGATTGGGACTATATCTTTATTTCTTGCTCAAAGAGCCAAGAAAGTGTATGGAGTTGAAATAGTACCTCAAGCAATTGATGATGCAAATAGAAATACTGAGTTAAATAATATAACAAACGTGGAATTCAAGGTTGGAAAAGCAGAGGAAATAATTCCAAACTGGTATTCTCGAGGGATAAAGGCCGATGTTATGGTAGTTGATCCCCCACGTAAAGGCTGCGATTCTGCTTTGCTTGAAACTATCTTGGAAATGAAACCTAACCGAGTTGTGTATGTTTCCTGTAACCCAGGCACACTTGCAAGAGATCTTCAGATTCTTGAAGACGGAGGCTACAAAACAATAGAAATTCAACCAGTTGATATGTTTCCCCATACTGCCCATGTGGAGTGCTGTTCACTACTTGTAAGAAAAGACTAAATAATAATGGATTTTGGATAAATTATAAATTTCAAGATTGGGTGAATCGATTGACATCGATTAAATATGTGTATATACTCGTAATTATGAGAGAAAAAAATAAACTATCGCAAAATTCAATGGAAACACCCGATTATGCAGCAACATGTGCTTGCTTTAATCTGAGGAAGGCGTCCCGGGTCATTACAAGTTTATATGACGATTATATGCGGCCGGCAGGGCTTCGTTCGACTCAGGTGATGCTGTTAATGGCACTTGAAAAAGCCGGTCCCGTTACCGTTATGCGTTTATCCGACTTTTTACTTTTGGATAGAACCACACTGACAAGAGATCTGAAGCTGCTGGAACGGCAAGGGTTAGTATCGATCACAGAAGGAGAGGACCGCAGAAGAAGGTATATCGCTCTGACCCCCGAAGGCCGGGTTATGCTTTCGAGCGCACTTCCGTTGTGGGAACAAGCGCAGACCCACGTTCGCATGAATATGGGCGATGACCGGTATGAAGCACTGCTCGGTAATTTGTCGGATGTTGTGAAATTGAACCGGAAAGCTTGATTTTTTTTTATAATAAAATGTGTATATACACGTAAAAAGAAATCGATTCAAGCTCAGCATTGATACTGAAACAGGGAGGAAAAAATGATAAAGTACATCAAACCGTTGCCTGTCTCCTCATCCAAAGGATTGTTAACCGAAGTGTATGACCAAATACGGCGGGATATCGGTTCCGTAGTGGAACCTTACATGATGCATTCCTCTTCACCGCTTCTATTGGCGGGGACATGGACGATTTTAAGAGAAACGGCACTGGTGGGTAATGTCCCGAGAGCAGTCAAGGAGGCGGTTTCCGCAACGGTTTCAAAAGTCAATCAATGTCCTTATTGCGTAGACGCGCACACGATGATGCTAATGGCTGCGGGAAATAACGAAGTTGCCCAAAAGATAAGCAAGGATCAAACGGATAGAATATCGGATATAAAGATGAATTCGATTGTAAAATGGTCTCTCGCAACGCGTTCACCTGGCTCATCCCTATTGTTCAACCCGCCTTTTACCGCGCAAGAAGCGCCGGAAATAATCGGAACCGCTGTAAGTTTTCATTATATGAACCGCATG
Source organism: Paenibacillus sp. GP183 (assembly GCF_900104695.1). Taxonomy (NCBI): domain Bacteria; kingdom Bacillati; phylum Bacillota; class Bacilli; order Caryophanales; family Paenibacillaceae; genus Paenibacillus; species Paenibacillus sp. GP183. The sequence continues at coordinate 2,714,117 of NZ_FNSW01000001.1, read as the reverse complement.
GTATCCGTATTGTTAAATGAAACACCATTACCAACTGCCAGCCCTTTATTGAAAAATATTTTGAAAAGAATTGGAGCAAAAATATTATTTTCATCTTCATTGAAGAAACACAAAACACCTGGAGAGTCACTGCATTTCTTGCCGGATGCTCCTTTACCCGACGACCTGTATTGGGCGAAATCCCATCCCATCATCAGTCGGGCTTTTGCTCGTTTTGCAGCGGTTGCGAATACGGCGGGGGAAAGTATTTTGACTGAAGAATCACGATCAATTGTCTGGCATTACATTGATACTTGGGATGGTAAAGACCCTGGCATAAGCCGGCTTTGGATAGAACAAACAGTAAAAACACTGACCGAACCATCCAAGACAGCGGCCAAGCTTGCGTTACTCACAGCTATTGCACCCTATCAAGTAGACGATGAAATGATTCGGGATTTCAGATCCATTTACAAAGAGGATGTTCAACTCCTGAATGTATTAGCCTGGTCTAGTTTTACGGCCGCCCGTAAAATAGGAACGTGGCTTGTTGTACGGGACTAACCGATAAAAAATTATCAAAAACTTTTATTACGAGAGGATTATCAATGATATGAATCGTAAACTTTCCATGAGTGCTATTTGGCCTTTAGTGAGTGTCGAATTGGTGGCATTGCTGACTTCCGTCCATCACCTTGATGAACTTGGGATGGTTTTCCTTGTGCCAGCATTGATCTTTATTATTGTGCCTCTTGTATTGATCTGGCGATTTGCACGAAAGCCAAGCAAACTCCTGCTGTGGTCTTACGGGATTTTTGTCGCATTAATGGTCATTGGTTTCGGTCTCCAAGACGGCTTATTGAACCACACGATCAATGATATTGTCTTTTACTTAAACAACTCCGATCGAGGCTTTATGGCAGAATCATATTCATTTTTCCCACCTATCGGTTCCACATTTCACGAGGTTACTGGCTTCCTTACCTTTATTGCAGCCATTTTTGCGACATATTTTAATTATAAGTTTATTGCCAGCAGCCGTAATATTGCCAAACAATAAGAATCTTCCCTATGCCTAGTTGATTGGAATTATTGGAGGATAAACAGATATGAAAGATAAGATCGTTGTAGTTGGTGGATATGGTCAAGTAGGGCAGGTAATATGCAACAGTCTGGGAAACCTGTTTCCAGGAAAGGTATTTGCTGCAGGCAGGAGTTTTGAGAAAGCCAAACAATTTGCAGCAACTACCGATGGCAAGGTTCTACCTTTACAAATGAATGCAGATGACAGCCAACCAGTTGATCTATTTGAAGAAGTAACTCTTGTTGTCATGTGCTTAGATCAAGATAACACGCATTTTGTAGAGAAATGCTTCGAACATAAAATCCATTATATTGACATCTCAGCTTCCCACAACTTTTTATCAAAAGTACGAAACTTAGGGAACAATGAAAGGCCATTGCAATCCACTTCAGTCTTAAGTGTAGGTTTAGCACCTGGTTTAACAAATATGTTAGTCAAAAAGTGTGCACAGGTTTTAGATGAAGTCCACTCTGCAGATATTTTCCTGATGTTAGGTTTAGGAGAACAACATGGTAAGGCCGCGATCGAATGGATGGTTGATAACATTAATATAGATTTTTCTGTAGTAGAACAAGGGTTGAAAAAACAAGTAAAAAGCTTTGAGGATGGTAAAAAAACACAATTCCCCGGAAAACTTGGACGAAGAACGGCTTATCGCTTTAACTTTTCTGATCAGCATGCTTTACCTGACACGTTGAACATCCAAACTATCTCTACTCGAATCTGTTTCGACTCAGCTGTAATAACCAATCTAATCGCTCTATTGAAAAAATCAGGTGTTTATCGCTTCCTCCAATATCAAGTCTTTCGCCAATTCATGATCAATCTGTTTTTAAAACTTCATTGGGGATCAGAAATATATGTTGCGAAAGTAAGTGCATTTGGCTTAAATAACAATCAAACAGTCTGTTATGAATGTTCAATTGTTGGACAGAAAGAATTTTATATTACAGGGAAAATAGCTGCTTTTGTGGCAAGAAATATTTATTCAAAAAAATACCAGCCGGGTGTTTTTCACATGGAGGAGTTGTTTCAACCTATGGAGTTGATAGATGATTTAGGAGGGTTAGTTACTTTTGATGAAAGATACAACCTGCTGCCCGTAACGATTAACAGCTAGAGATGAGCCAACTCTGCGACCATAATAGTCGTTATTTCTATTGATACCGTATTTATAATAAATATAAATAAAAAGGTGTATAACCAAGGCTGAAATCTAGTTTTCTAGTTGGACATTAAATTAGACTTTTAGATATAGCATTTACCCAAGCAAATCTGAATTAAAAAAATAAAGTATTGTATATTGACTGAAAGGAGTGAATACGAATGAGCTTTGTTGTAGGATTTGGTCGTCATTTCGCATTTATCTTGGTTCTCTTTATTCTGTTAGTCATTATACTTTCTACTTTCGTAATTTAATCGGGTCATTGTCAAAAGATTGAAGTTTAGGTTGTAGATTTTATTTTTAAAACTGCACAAATAGCAGCAATACGCTGCTAATAAAAGTGTTCTTCGAATCGGCACGCTTTGACGGACCCCCCGTTACCGCGTGCTCTTTTTCCGTTCTCTGAAAGGGAATCGGCATTTGCAAAATTTTTGACAACATAAAAAGAACGGCCTACAGCAGCCGTTCCTTAATTGCTAGGCTATGTTAACGCGGATTTAAACAACAACTGATTTGGGTATACTTTTACTATTAAAAAATCAGAATGGATGCATATGTTTGGAGGGAGTTCAGTGGTTGAGATCATTGGTGAGAATTGGGCGGGGATGGTATTTCCTTTAATATTAGTATTTGCATCTTTGTTTGTAGTTAAGGATTGGAGAAATTGGAGGAAATACTATCCAACCATATTGTTTACTATTAGTGTAGACTTGATCTTTTCCGTTCTCACATATGAACATTCTCTTTGGTATTTTCACAAGGCATTGTTCATCCCCAACCATACCCTTCATGATCTTTGGATAAATTTTACTGCTTTCCCACTGATCATCTTAATGTATCTCTCACGTTATCCCTATAAGTCAGGATGGCTGATGCAAACAGCTTATTTTACCTTATGGGCTGTTTTATTTTCGTTAGTTGAAGGTGTGAGCTTTATTTTGAGATTCATAACTTATCACAATGGCTGGAGTTATTGGTGGTCAGTTTTGTTTTGGTTTACCATGTTCCCTGTTGTACGACTGGTGTCCGCGGATTTGTTTCAGCCTATGATGCGGAAACTGGAAGCAAGCTATGGCAGTTTTATAAAACTTGAACACCGTCCGATTTTCTGATTGCAATTAGCTGATTATCTGGAGTGAGGACATAAACCTTGTCCTTTCCTAGAGCCACTCCTCGGTTAGTTGTTGGCACCGCTCTTAGCATGGTTGGTCTTTATTCCGTGTGCCATTTTTGTGATCCTTTACTTTCACATTCCAATTACTCAACTAAAGTAACGAGCCTTAGAAAAAGAATTCAATATGTCAGACTTCTCTTTACTAACTTTTGATGGCATTGAGCTCGGTGTGGTTCTAATTTCATCAGTAGTCTTAGGTACTGATGGGCTAGCCGTACTGATAGGTTCGGTGCTTGTTAGTTTGGATGGTTTAAGAACGATTATAGTGAAAATTAGCAGAATCAGTAAGGCACCGGATACGATGCTTAGCAACCATTTAATATTGTTATTCATAATGAAACTCCTTTTTATTTAAACCTTATACCAGTAAGTATCCTGACTTATTGATCCAATATTATAGAATAGCTAGTTACCCTGCTATTCCAGCTAATAGCTTGTCAATATTTAATTATTAATGGCGGATTCATGAGGTGGTATACTTAAAAAAGTGCATGGGAAAGAACCGTCCCACATAGCACGGAAAGATATTCCATATACTTCCATTTCGTGCTACTTACTCTAAACGGAACGCTTCCTTAGTAGTCAAGATGGCAAAAATCCAGTGGATGAGTTTATTCACACAAGCAATTATCGCTACTTTGAACAGCTTTCCTTCAGCACGCTTCTTATCATAGTAAGCTCTTAGTTTTTTATTTCTATTACTACGAATACCACATCGTACAGCTTGATATAGGGCAGTACGAAGCCTCCTGGAACCGTGCTTAGTTATTTTATTTATGGTTGCTGTAAACTTGCCTGAAGAAAAAACACTTGGATCTATACCAGCAAAGGCAACAAGTTTCTTTGCGTGATTGAACCGATCGATTTCCCCGATTTCAGCTAAAATTGTTGCAGCAAGTTTAGTGCCAATCCCGGGTATCGATTGGATTAAATCATATTCAAGTAAGGCTTCAGCCAGGGCCTCTATCGATTTATTAAGGTCTGCTAGATGGTCCTGGTATTGAAGAAGCAATTTGATGAGCAACTGCATGGAGATCAAATGGCTTGAAAAAGCCGTCTCCTTAAAGGGATTTCGTTTTGCTGCAGACTCTAGGATTTGAGCACGTTCCAAGCACCATGAGACGGATCTGCCGCGTCCAGTAAGACGCCCGATTGCAGTTGTAATCTCCAACTCGGACATTTCTAAGACCTCTTTAGATGTTGGGTGTAAAGCCAGAAATCGAAGGGAAACCTTTGAATAAAGGTCACCAAACACGCCATGATATTCAGGAAAAACTTGATCCAGAATAGCCTGAAACTGTAGTTTTGCTTGGACATACATACCCGTTAAAGATTCATGTTGGCGTGTTAGATAGCGTAAATTCATGAGATGCTGACCCCGCTTTTTGTAGGGTTCAAACTCTTCTTTATAGAACAACGTCCCTAATAGATGAGCATCAGCGGCATCGGTCTTCAACCGTCGCAAATTGGTTTTCTTGGCGTTATGTGAGATTAAAGGATTAATGACGATGTTCAAATACTGGTGCTCATCCAGAAACTGAACAACGGGGCTATGATAATGGCCTGTTGCTTCCATAACAATGGAGGGACGCATCCCTGCAACTGATTCCACTCCTCTCATATAATTTAGAAAAGATGCTAACCCTTCAAGATCATGATTAAACCTAAAGATCTTCCCATGAGGTACTCCACGGTCTAAAAAAGCTTGTGCGTGGCTCTCTCCCTTTGATACATCCAAACCAATGACTGGATTCATGACATCACTCCTGTTGTATTTTCACCGGCAACCCCTAACCTTCTTGTCTTCCACACTATCGCATGTGATACGGGATTCATGTCCCAACCAGCCTAACCATGGTTGAACAAGTAGGGGGGATGAACTGAATAGCTCTCGGGATCCAAGTCCCACGGGCAGAAACGTTCAATCCCCGGCTACCGCTATCTTACGACCTTACAAAAAAGAGGTCGACCAGAAAGATCTGGTGACCTCATAATACGAACGGGCAGGATAATGGAACAATAATGAGGAATCTATATAGGAAAATATGGCCATTTGTGGTGGGTGAATATGAAAAAGGGTGCATTGATTGGCAAGGGAATGACTGCTGAGGTATATGAATGGGGACAAGACCATGCAATAAAATTTTATTACGATTGGTATGAGCCGGAATGGATTAAACATGAAATGGAAAATGCAAAAGCCGTGAATGAAGCAGGTGTTCCATCACCTGTTGTTTTTGAAATGATTGAAGAAGGTGACAGGTTAGGTCTCATATATGAACGCATCATGGGTCCTTCCATGCTTGCGATAATGCAATCTTCACCACTTAAAATAGCCGACTGTGCACGTAAAATGGCTCAGCTTCATCACAACATTCATCGATGTGGTACAGACAAACTTCCTCCTCAAAAAGACCTATTGGAAAAAGCCATAAGGGATTCTTCCGATCTGTTAAAAGAAAAAACGGAATCAGTATGTAGCTTTCTTCTTACTTTACCTTCTGGTAACAGGATATGCCATGGGGATTTACATCCTGATAACATACTGATGACGAGCTCCAAAACAGTAGCGATAGACTGGACGAATGCAAACATTGGAAATCCATTGTGTGATATAGCAAGAACGTGCTTAATGATCCGCTCTCCTTTTATTCCACCCTCTACTTCAAAGAAAATGACCTTAGCGATACGAGTAGTCAAGAAGCTATTACACAATACTTATTTAAAAGAATACAGCAGGGTGTCTAACTGCAATATTGCTGATATTGACTCGTGGATATTACCGGTAGCGGCTGCTAGGCTACGTGAGAAAGTTCCAGGCGAGCAGAAGTGGCTTTTGAATCTTATTAATAGTCGTTTACAGCAATCACATATGTGACTCATTTGTTCAACTAACGGATAACGTACAGATGTCTTAATTTATGTGGTACTATTTACCATAGGATGAATTAATACGCTCCATTACATAAAGAGGGTATTACGAGTTCAAGTTGTTGATGCGATAACCGGAGGTACTGGATATGCAAGAATACAACAGTACTTATAAAGAAATTCAGAAAATCCCACTCCTGCGTGGGATCGGTCTGTTGCTTTTACCACTCACTGTGTTGTTGACCGTGGGGTTAGTCAAGCAAATCGTATACGGGATTCCATTTGGAAAGCAGCATGCGCCTGATTGGTTGTTAGCGTTAATTTGGGTTTCGGTTGGATTAGTTATCCCAGCATTCTTTTTCTCCTCCAGAATGGCAGTGGAAATCCAGAAGGAAAAGATGCTCATCCAGATCCGATACATTCCCCTGAAGAGTCGTCATATTGCCTTATCGAGCATTCAGAAAGTGGAGATATGGGAGTTCAAACCGATTCGGGATTACGGCGGTTGGGGTATTAGGCTAGGCAATAGCGGCTGGGCTTATACTGCGAGTGGCAACCAAGGAGTAATGCTAACGCTTGAAGACGGAGAGCGACTATTGATTGGTTCACAAAATCCTGAGTTGTTAGTCCGAGAACTAATGAAGTTAAAGGAGCAAGCATGAGAAAAAACGCATTGTTGCAAAAACTACTTCGCTGAGAGGGCATGTTTCTCCTAACTCACTAAACTAAGAGAGGAAGCGTAGTGATGAGTAAGATTCGATGGGGCATTATCGGCTGTGGCGATGTTACCGAGGTAAAGAGCGGTCCTGGGTTTCAGAAGGCGGACCGTTCGGAACTTTTGGCGGTCATGAGAAGGAACGGCTCCTTGGCGGAGGATTACGCTAGAAGGCATCGGGTGCCGAAATGGTATGACGATGCGGATGCTCTCATTCACGATTTGGAAGTGGATGCGGTATATATTGCAACACCTCCTTCTACCCATATGGAATACACGCTTCGATGCGCACAGGCCGGTAAGCCGGTGTATGTAGAGAAACCAATGGCGATGAATGAAGCGGAATGCATCGCGATGCTCCAGGCATGCGAAGAGGCAAAGGTGCCGTTATTCGTTGCTTATTATCGAAGGGCACTGCCGCGCTTCATTCAAATTAAACAATGGGTGGAGAATGGGGCAATCGGCGAAATCCGTCACGTCAACGTTATCCATTACAGTCCTCCAGCGCGGGATGAGCTTGCCGGAAAGGGCTCCTGGCGCGTTAAACCGGATATTTCGGGAGGAGGCAAATTCATGGACGTCGGCTCCCATACGCTCGACATTCTTGATTATATTTTAGGACCGATCGTATCGGCGGCGGGAACCGCTGCCAATCAGTCTGGTCTGTACGCTACCGACGATATTGTTTCAGCGCAATTTATTTTTGATTCGGGTGCACATGGCACCGGAGTCTGGTGCTTCTCCGCTTACGAACAATATGAGATGAACGAAATCGTCGGCAGCAAGGGTAAAATTCGTTTTTCCACATTCGGCACGGAGCCGGTGCTTCTCGCTTTGGAAACGGGGGCAACGGATGAATTCCGCTTTGAACCACCGCAGCACATTCAGCAGCCGCTCATTCAGACAATCGTTGATGAACTGACCAGCCGCGGTGTTTGTCCCAGTACCGGTGCAAGTGCGGCGAGAACGAGCCGGGTGATGAATCAAATCCGTAACGGTTATTAAGTTTAAAGGGATTGGGACGATATATGCGGGGCGGTTTGCTGCAGTTGATCTTGCATCCAGCATAAATGATTATTTATAATTGAAAATGTAGTTGATCGGAATTGAAAATTTCAGAAGATGAGGCGATGTTATGATTTACGAATTGAGAATTTATACGATTCTTCCAGGAAGAATAGATGAGATTCGAAAGCGCTTTTCCGATCATACGCTTGGTATTTTCGCCAGACTGGGCATGCAAGTCTGTGATTTCTGGGAGGATTTAGAGGAACATCCCAAGCTGTATTACACGATGAAATACGAAAGCATGGAAGAGCGGACAAGACAGTGGGAAACTTTTTCGCAAGACGAGGAATGGAACGAAGTGAAACAAAAATCCGAGCTAGATGGAAAAATTGTCGAACGCGTCGAACAGGTTTTTATGAAAAGAGCGGATTATTTTAAAGGATAGGGAGGAAATAGAAATACAAGCAGTAGTCAGTATAAAAAAAAGCATCGCGCCAACTTGGTTGGTGGGTGCTTTTTTGCGTTCTCTGACAGCGGCCACGCGAAGGCGATCGATTACGACTAATTCATTTTGCCCGTTATTCAACCGGTGGTAACTATAACTCAATAAACATCAATAGAAAGGCTGCCGACAGCAATAGGTCGGGTGCCTTCTTTGCTAATGGCCAGTAAAATGGAATAAACAAGATTAATATTCTGTAAAATGATGGAACTTTAGTGAGTATTGAACGTCTAACGGATTAGAAGTAATTACAGGAAGATGGTTCATGAATAAATTATTTACATTATTAAACTTGGAGGCGTAACATTGAAAAATGTCTTAATAACCAGTTATATATTATTAATCTTTGTATTATCTGCTTGTGGATCGAGAGAGAAAAATACAGAATCTACTATATCTGTAACTCCAGGTGTTAGTCCTTCACTCTCCTCAACACTAATTCCTATTGTAGTGCCTACGGAAACGCCGATAACAAGCGTAATGCCTTCCGAAAAACCATCACCGAACGTTAAACCTACGGAAACCGTGAAATCTACAGTAGCCCCTTCTAAGACTCCTACGGTGACCGAGAAGCCTTCACCGATTGCCCAACCGACAGCTACGCCAAAAGTGTCTTTACCGATTAATGAGTCGATTATGAGTAAGTCAAAGCGTCAGGAATTAACTGCTGATGGAAAGGAAATTGTCGCCTTCCTCGATGCGTATTTGCATTATTATAATTTGCATGCTAAAAGTTTTGTTGATGGCTATGATTTTAATTCGATAGATGCACTTAGCCGCTTCGGTGATGGTGTTATTAGTTTTAAGGTGTTGGATAAACCAGTATTTAAACCTAATCAACATGCTGAGTTAGATGTTCATGTTGAAATCAAGCATAATGCCAAAGATGACACACCGTACCTTAATCAAGATTGTCTATTTATTTTTAGCAATCATACTGCATCTGAAGGGTGGCAACTTCAATACATGTTTAACTAAACAAAAGGCTAATCAGGGCTAATCCATTAAGATTTTGTACATCAAATGTTTCAATGTGATCTGTGACCCACGTCATTAAGCTAGGGGATGTAGATGAAGCCGGATATTAGTAATTTAATTGCAGCAACAGAGGAACTTAAACGATATGGTATTACTTATGCTTTAGGTGGTAGTGGTTTGTTACATTGCTTGGGCTTAACAAATTCAGTTCGTGACTGGGATATTATGACTGAAGCCCCTAAGGAGCAGGTTTTGAAGGCTTTACAAAACCTCTATGTACAAGAAATAACGAGTGGAGATTATCCTTTTGGAAGCAAATATAAACTTTTAATCCATAAAGAGGTTCCCCAAGTGGAGGTATCAGGGAATTTCTCAATTTTTACCGACAAAGGTCTTTGCAAATTGCCAACCATTCCGGTTTTGCTTTGGGATGGTATTCAAGTTGGCAATCCCGAAGTGTGGTATGTTGCTTATTCTCTATTGAACCGAAAGGATAAGGCAGACTTATTACTTTCGTTTTTGAAGGAGAAAGGAGCAGATAAACACATTCTTCAAATATTAAAAAATGAACCTCTTCCCGATGAAATTTTAGAAGAAATCTCATCTCTTGAATAAGATAAATCCGCCGTTTTTTAAATCGTATAAATGATAAACACTCTTACGTTATGGGGAGATGGATATATGAGTAAAATTAGTTTTAATGTCAGTATCGCGCCATTGGAGGCTTTGGATTTTGTTAAAGATAACCAGAATGCCGATCTAGTACATGAAGAATATAATGTTGTTGGACAGGATAAACTTATTGGCACTCAGATATATGAAAAATATTACTTTAGATCGAAAAATCGTGCAGCGCTAATTGTTATTATCGATAATTTAAAAGGCCCAACAAACGTTAGAGCTATCGCTACAGGAAGCTCCGAAGGATTGATTTTCAATTTCGATTGGGGTGCTGCAGACAATTTAGTTACCTCAATAGAAAAGATTTTAGGTGAGTACATTATCGAGTGATGATCTACAAAAGTCCTGTTTAAAGCAATAAATTCATTTGCGGCACAGTCGATAAAGAAACCATCAGCGAGACTTCGATACAACCGGGGGTATTGGAGAAAGGTTCATATATACTCACATCCAGTATTGTTGGAATCGTAGGTGACATGCTCCCATGCCTAAAGGCAGGGGCTTCTCAGATCATCGGGGATCGTAACCTTTCCCCTCCTTGGAGGCTCTATCCAAGCCTAGTCTTTTTTAGGTTACGATACGTTTTTCAAAGCTAGGTTTAGTATGTTAATCGCCGCATTTACGTCCCGATCTGCAACGTATCCGCAAGAACATTGATGCGTTCGTTCGGATAGTGTTTTTTTGACGATTTCACCACAGTTGGAGCATTGTTGAGATGTGTTGTATGGATTCACTTGCACCACTTGACGACCGGCACTTTCAGCCTTGTACATCACGAATTGTACGAGTTGCTGCCATCCTGCATCAACAATGCTTTTTGCAAGATGATGGTTCTTAACCAACCCTAATACGTTTAAATCTTCAAAAGCAATCAATTGGTACTGGTTTACGAGTTTACGAGAAACCTTGTGCGCATGATCTTTTCGCTGATTGGCTACATGCTCATGCAATTTCGCCAATTGATGTACAGCTTTGCTTCTACGTTTCGAACCTTTTTTCTTTTTGGATACGGCACGTTGTAGATGTTTCAATCGTTGTTCACTTAGACGAAGATATTTGGGTGATTCTATCGGTTCTCCTTCAGATGGTATTGCAAGGTGTTTGAGTCCTAAGTCGATACCCACCTTCATGTTTGTTATAGGCAAAGGTTTGGCTTCAATTTCACACGAAAAACAAGCATAGTATTTTCCGTTTTTGACAAGGATGGAACAGGTTTTCATCTTGCCTTGCAGTTCTCGATGTCGTTTTATTTTCACTTCACCGATCTTGGATAGCTTTATTTTATTGCCATGGATTGTGTACCCGCCTTGCGGATAGGTAAACGAATCGTACCTCGATTGTGGTTTGAAACGTGGGAACCCTGGAGTCTCGGCTTGCTTCACTCGTCTAAAAAATGCTTGATACGCCTTATCCAATCGTTTCGCAACATCCTGTAACACTTGCGAATGCACTTGCTTTAATGCCGGAATGTGTTGTTTACGCTCGTTGAACGTGTTTGCTTGATCGTAGTAGTTCGGTGTTTTCCCTTCTTGTTTGTAGGCAAGAATACGTTCCTCTAGTAACCGGTTATACAACAAACGGCAGCGTTCAAGAGTAAATTGTATCTTCTGTTTTTGCTCTTTTGTTGGGTATATTCGGTATTTGTAGGCAACAAGCAATACTATTCACCTCGTTCTTTTTGGCTTTCAATATATTTTTTGATTACATCCAGTTGAACTGTACCTACGGTTGCAACAAAATACGAGTTTGTCCATAGGGAAGGGAGTCTACTTTTTAGATGGTTAAACTCTAGTCTTAGCACTCTTGACGTGTACCCTTTCAAATGTTTCACTACTTTGTGGATTCCAAACTGTGGATCGCATTTGATGAGCAAATGAACATGATCGGGCATGATTTCCATTTCAACGATTTCTGTGTTTAACGCTTTAGACTTCTCTAAAAACAAACTTTTTAGCCTTGTATCAATTGGTTCTTTGAGTACCTTTTTTCGATACTTAGGACAAAAAACAACATGATATTTACAATCAAAAACGATATTATGATTACTTTCTGCTTTTCTACTCAATGTCATCACCTACAGTAAATTGTATCACAAATAGTTAGTTTAATGTAGTTTATCTAACATGTTTTAAAGAGAGAATTTAAGAATTTTGCTCTTAACATCCCTAAAGGGATGCAGAGCAAATTGCCTTATATCCCCATGGCTAAAGCAAGGGGTTTTACGGCGAATTTGATAAATCGAAAATCATAGACGGTTCAGCAATACGCAATGGAGATACAGTAGTGGCTGTTGCCTCTAACGGAATACATACGAATAGTTTCCGAGTCCTCCTGTTAAGAGACGGCTTTTTTTTCAATTGATCTTTCATTTCATTTACCATCAGCCAGGCTATTTTCAAGGAGTTGGTTATGTGCATATAGGGATTGATTTAGATAATACCGTTCTAGATGCAACTACGGCTTTTTTGGATTGCTTTAATAAAGTTACAGGACTATCAGTGAGAGCCGATGATGTTAATGACTTTTATTTGTATCGATTATATGGCTGGGATAAAGAGCAATACGAAAATGTGTATTATCTTTATGGTCATGAAATCCATTGGAACTCTAATCCCTATCCAATGGCTATCGAAATAATTCAAAATTTGTTTATTGAAAATCAGATATCAGTTATCACAGCTAGACCTTCCATATTTCGTGATATTACAATTGAATGGCTAAAGCATAATGATATACCTTATCACAATATTATTTTTACAGAAAACAAAATTCATGAATGCGAGAAGTCGAGTGTGAATGTTTTAATTGATGATGGTCCGCACTACGCAATGGAATTTGCTCTGAAGCAAAAACCCGTAATCTTATTTCAACAACCATATAATATGAACATCCATAATAAAATGGTGTATCGTATTTCACATTGGTCTGAGGTTAAAAAGTACATTGATTTATTAAGTACATTAAAAAACCATCCATAATTCGGAATGCTTTGCACGATGAAGCTTATCGCAGGTAAAAGTGCTGGCGCTACGCTAACGGAAACAATAGCTCAATAAAATACCACAGCAGGCTACCGCAGATTTACCATAACAAAGATCAAGCAGGCTGCAAGTGATAAACTCGATGGCCTGCTGTGCTAACTGGCAGGAGAGTATTTTTGATAGGACATCCAACTTATTATCCCAAGTTCGGATTTAAACCAGCGAGAAAATATAGATTCGAACTAAAACAGTTTAATGTATCTTACGATGTCTTTATGGTGTATGAATTAACCCAAGGAAAAACAAACAGTTTACAAGGTGAGTTAAGGTATCCGGAATCATTCTTCGTATAACTTGATTTTGTCATTAAGCTCCCATGAAAATTAAAAAGTTGGGTTTTTACTTAGGGAAAACTTCCGGATAGTTTCTGTTATTATATTGATATTGAAAACTATCGGAGGTGATTTTATGAGCGACTATATCCGTGAATTACGTTCATTAGTTGGGACAAGACCATTAATTCTAGTTGGTGCAGTAGTTATAATTCAAAATGAGAACCAACAAATTCTTTTACAACATCGCAAAGATGGTGATTGGGGATTACCTGGCGGTCTTATGGAACCAGGGGAGTCATTAGAGGATACAGCAATGAGGGAAGCATACGAGGAAACTGGCTTAAGAATAAACCATATAACAATGTTAGATCTATTTTCTGGTCCGGATCTCTATCTAAAATTAAAAAATGGAGATGAACTGTATTCGGTAACAGCATTATATCTTTGTAAGGATTTCTCGGGACAATTAATGAGCGATCAGACCGAATCACATGAGGCTCGTTTTTTTGACGTAACCGATCTTCCGAGTTTAAATCCTGCAAATAATATCTACCTGAAGAAGTTTTTAAATTCAGACGTATTCTGTTAACGAGGAACCAGTTTATGCTGTTTTCATTCCTTTTATTAAAGGTGAAAATCCATTCTAATTCAGCTAACGGTTCGTTGAAGAAGTTGACAAAAATAATTATCTTTGCATGAAGCCGGAGAGCCGGGTTGAGGGAAACCTTGCCCCGGCTTTCTTTAGTTATCAAATCAAACTAAAACGGTTTTACAGGTACACATATTTCGCAATAATCATTGTAAATCATATCACCATTGTATCTTTCAAAAATCGGTTTGTTGTCAATTTGATATCCACTGTTTTGTAAAGCTGGAAAAATTTCAGCCCATGCTTTTTGAATATCTTCCGCTGTATGCTTGACTTTGCAAATAAAATATTTTCCACCAGAAAGTTCACTTTCGCAAATTGAATTATCAATTTGATAATCGTTTGAAATGACAATACAAGCATCATATCGACAGTTTTCAGGAAGTGTCGTTTCCGGGTTATCTTGCGCAATTCCGAGCATTATTGCCGATTCAGCAATTAGATGTTTATCCTCAGCCCATTTTTTTAGCTTTTCCATTGCTTGAATGTTTCCAGGACCATATGGTCCAACTTGTCGCACATATGCGATGCGATATTTTGGAAGAGTTACGACTTTAATATTCATATCTTTTTTTCTTCCTTTCTGTATTATATTTACTACATTTCGAATGCTATCATGATATAAAAATATAATCATTTGTTTTATTTAAAATTCTAAAATGTCCCTACAAGGGGCTACGCTCAGCATTGTTTTTAGTGTGGTGAACCGTATCACAAGTAACGGCAAGTTTTTTATTGCAAAAGTAAAGCCGACTGCAAAAAACAGCCGGCCTATGATGCGTTGCGTTTTTATGAACGTTTAGGATTTAAACCGACTCATGAGGGTCTAAAAATGAAGCTTTGATTCAACTAACGGTCAGGCTTGTTGAACAACATTAAGATAATTTATGGTATTATGTGGTATTTTGGGTTGAAAACATGTTGGAAAACTCCACCAATTATAAAGACGCTGACCGGATGATGTCAGCGTCTTTTTCGTCCGAATCTGGAACCGCCAACATGGCTGTTTGGTCCAATTTTAATTTTTATAGATGGGTGCTGTAGGTAAATGTTTTTCGACCCAATCCAGGGCATTTTTCAGACCGTTCTCCGCTTTAATGCGTTTTCCGATTTCAGCCGCACGTACTCTTACGGTTTCATTATCTAACGACTGGATGGCTTCAGTCAGATTTTCTTTCGTCAAAATAGGGAAAGGGATATGCCGTCCGATCTTAAGTTCCGTGATGCGCTCTCCCCAGAAGGGCTGGTCTGCATAAGTTGAACAAATAATCGAGGGTGTTCCAGATTCCAAAGTGGTGTGCGTCGTTCCTGCTCCTCCATGATGAATTACACAACTGCAGCGCGGGAACAGCAATTCGTGATCGGCGGATTGAATCATGAGTATGGATTCGGGCTATACCGGACCAGCCAGAAGATATGATAGCTCTGGTATTCAATGATATGAGTAATCTGATTTAACGCTTTCAAGAATTCCTTTACGTTACCCGAGGACATCCATTGGCGACCGTCTTCGGATTCGAGAATTTCCTGGGTGTTTCCGACTAGTGAGTGATAAGGTACATTGAATTGTTTAACATAGGATTCAAAATTTACGGGTGCGGTAAGGGTGACACGGTGTCCCAAATCCTGAAGTCCAAGAGCAAGAGCGGTATAAGGCCGTACATCCCCAAGGTGCCTGTGGTTAATAAGGTAATGTTATTAATCCTCCTATATATTTTAGGTAAATTATACCACTTTTTTACTATGCAGCGTATTAATTTGAAGATTTAAGTCGAACTAACGGAGGTGCCATTATAAATAAGATGATTGTGGTGCAAAAATTAGACGAAGTGATCAGCAATACAAAACGCAAACAGCACCCTTTCCTCCTAAAAGCATACACTATAGAACTCTAGGATAAGGAGCTGATTTGGCTATGCCCTCTTTTGCAGGAGTTGTTAAAATAGTGAGTAATGTGGGAACCTTTGTTAACGGAGATAACTTGGTGGTTTCACCTACCATCAGCACCAAATTATATGAGGGCTCTGGCAGCGCCAATATAGGCGACTTTCAATTAAGCATTAATCCTTTCAGTATTACTGCTGTTGTTGATTCAGATCTTGTCGATACAGGAAGTAATAAAGTTGCAACCGGAACTTAACGAATCTAAGCAATATTAATCAGTTCTGGCTGGCATTTTTTTGCTACTGGTTTGAAAACCACGAGTAAAGGATAAATATGCCACAAAAAAACGAAAAGCTGCCGTGGCAGCTCTTTTTGCGTCTTTACATAATATGAGTTTTTGTGTGACTGGGGGTACTATTAAATAAGCTGAACCAGCTAATAGCTTGTCATCAGCGTATTTCATACTTCCAGTATCAATCGGGGCTCTTCCTTGTTTAATAAATTGGATTTAAGTTTTTTGTGATGGTAAATATAGGAGCCGGCAATCAAAATGTATCCTACTAGGAAAAGCAGCCAGCTGCTGGCGGGGTCACCGACTGATATACTTGAATACATCGCCCCCGTAAAATCATATACAAAACCGGCATAAACCCACTCCTTAATACGCGGAAATCCAGGGATAAGTAACGCCAAAACGCCTAATAATTTTGCAATCCCTATAAATGGGAGAAGGTAGGCAGGATAACCTAAATGCGTAAATAAAGCAATTGCATCGGGAACAGACATTACATCAGGAATAGAACCCAAAATCGTTAATGCCATCAAAAGCCCTGTAAATATCCAATAGATCGTTAATATTTTTTTCATTTATACATCATCCCTTCAATAGTTTGTAATCGGTTTGACTCGGAGATAGCAGTGAAAATGGATAAATTCATGAGGTGATCAGATCCGAACAACATTCATGTTTATAAAATTTTCTCCTCCTTACAAGATTTCCCTTTCACAATCTTAATATACCCCAAAAGGAATATTCCTGTCAATGTATATTTGAATAACGAACATGGAAGGCAATGCCGCAGCCGATAATCATCGCTTTTCTGATTTATTGATCGGGCTATTCATAATGAGACCGGTATGGTTGTGACAGCAACACCTCACATCATGATCAAAGAGCGAAGCAGCGGTTATTCCAGCTTGGAACGTTTTACTACTTCTTTTGCTCTGCCGTTAAGTGGACTTTGGGATTATGAAGTAGAATTAGACGGTATCATGTATGGTGATGCTGTGCTATCGGTGGCCGAACCTTCATGGGACGTTAGCCCGTTGTTTACTTCGGGGACATATCAATTGCGTGGAATTCCCAATAAGGTGGGATTCATTGATGCAGGTTTCATTGCTGGAAGGAGCAATAAATATTTGTGGCATTTCTGGGGAACGGAGGCGGAATTGAATGGTAACTTTAAGGTGAAAGCTCTGAAAAAAGGAACTCACCAATTTATTGATTTGTTTTCTGCAGATTATTTAGGAGGCAAGAACAACGGGGCTGACCGCTCTATCCCTACATCGATGTCGCTACCTACTTCTGGCCGTTGGAAATTATTGGCTTATATGAATGATCAGCTTTTTGGCAGCATTGTCATAGATGTTAAATAATAAATTACCAATATTTATTAATAAATGAACTTTTTTAACTTTGAGGACCAACATAGAGTGTAAATATCAAATGGGGGGCCGGCCGCCAATGTCAGATGAAGAGTTGTTCGAATGGATTCATGAGATGGGTAATGGGAATAAAGCAGCATTTCAGGTCGTTTATGATCAGAGCATAGATCATGTTTTTCGCACGGTTTCGTTTCTCATAAGCAACAAACAGGATGTCAGCGATGTGGTGAGTGAGGTGTACATGGAGCTCTTCAAGTCAATCTCGAGCTTCAATTTTCAGAAGCCATTTAGATCTTGGTTAAATGGCCTAATCATACACCAAACACAGAATTGGAATCGAAAGCTTTGGCGCAGATTTAGGTTGAACGATCGCAATAAGTTTTTGCATCTTGATGAACGTAATTCGGATACAGAACAAATCCATTTACAGAATGAGCAAAGTGCAGAGCTTATTTCACTCGTTCGCAAGCTTTCTTACAAACACAGTGTAGTGATTGTTTTACGTTATTTTCAGGATTGTTCGTTTGAAGAAATTTCTGAAGCGCTAGATATTCCATTAGGCACAGTAAAATCCAGACATCATATCGCCTTAGAAAAGCTGCGAAAAAATGCAGGCTTTGAAATGAAAGATAATGAGGAGGCATTACAATATGTCCATAGAAAACCGACTAAAACTCGCGTTTAAGCAATCGGCTGTACAATTAAATCAATCGCATCAGCTCGATTCCCGCATTGAACAATTGTTTGACAAGTTTTCACAAGCCAAAGGGAATTCGCCAAAATGGTTTTCTAATCAGAATAAATTTGCACGAGTTGTCATCATTGCGGCCTGCTTCTTAATTTTCTCTGGGTTTGCTTATGCTTCGACATTACTCTACCACTTGAATTTAAATAACATCAACATTAAAGCTTCTAAAGATTCACAGTTTAATTTTTCGCAAAAACAATTGGATGAGATCATCGGATCACGTAATGAAGTTAAAAAACAATTATCTCCAGGTGAGTCAGCATTCGTATTTATATCTGAAGTAGATAGGATCAAAATTCCAGGAATTTTAGATGGACCGGGAATGGGATTGATCAAAGTGAGTAATCCGCAACCGTATTCGGATATTAACCAATGGAAGGAGTTAACGAAAAAAAACTTTGCGGAATTTAAAATGCCAACTGCATTACCGGCTGGGTTTACGTTTACCAGTGGGGAAATAGAACAAACGAATGGAATTACAGATAGTTATGATGACAGAAAGTATTATAAGATATTAAAGGATAAAGCGTTGGCTGCCAATGGGAAAATGGCTTGGCAGAAGGCTGATTCAGAAGATTATTCACGCCAAGTTAAAGATTTAAATAAGCCTCGATTAATTTATACAAACAGTTATAATGATCAAATTGAGGTAAACTATACCGTTAAACCGCTGGGGGTTACGAATATGAATATCACATTTATGATGGGTGATTCATCGACTGCGGACAAAGTTCGTGTAGCTGGTTTTGATGGCTATTATACGGTAAACAACAAATTTATTTTTAATGATACAGGATATATGCAGGACATCAATTGGCTGGAGCAAGTAAATGGGCAAACGATTATATATCATGTCACTACACCATCTAAGCATGTTACCAAGGAAGACTTACTTTTAGTCGCTAATAATCTGAAATAATGATGGATCTAAAATAACTTGGGGGAAAAAATATAGTAGAATAACTTTTAGGCAGCCGCGGCAGCCTGTTCTGTTATTATGGGCAGTATAATCGGCTTGGAAATTATGTGGTAAAATATGGTGCAAGGAGGGGTTTTATGGGTTCGCGGTTGATGCATTTAATAATTGGTGAGATAGTCGCTTCAAGTCTAGATGTTATAAAAAACAAGAGAGATTTTTTAATTGGTTCAATTGCGCCAGATGCTGCTTTCTCGTTTGAAAGGAAAGTTTTTACTCATTATTTCGAAGGAGATGTAGATAAGAGAACTAGGCAGGTAAACTATCAAAGATACATTGATACATACTTATCAGATATAAATGATGACTACTCATTAGGATATTTGACTCATTTAATTTCCGACAACGCGTGGATGGAGTATATCTATTACCCATATGAACTGAAGCAGAAGCAAGATTTAGACCCGACCTTTTTACAAAGATGGTATTCAGATTTTAGAAAAATGAATACAAAACTGCTTTGTCATTACAATATGGGATACCTAAAAAATTGGTTGGAAATTGATGCTCTCCCGAGAGAAATAGACGATATAACTCAAGACGACTTACAAAAATTTATTGAAGTGATGTACGAAGATTTTGAAATTATAGAACAAAATAAATATTGCGAACTTGAAGTATATAATTTTGATGACATAATCGAGTACATAAACTTATCGAAATCTAAAGCTATTGCTGTCATTGAAGAAATTACCCCTTCGATACTCGCACATGATTAAGAACGGGAAACGATGCTCAATAACAAAGCCAAGCAAGCTGCCGGTGATAGACTCAGTGGCCCTTTCTCCTGAAAAAGCGGCCCCTACTTGCACTCAAGCTGCCTTAGACTGAATAAACGATCACGTAAATTGACTCATTCGCAGGAATGTACCAATACAAAGGTGAAGGCGATCTTGTAGCTAATTCAAATATGATGTTCCAAGACGAGAAGTTGATCACAAAAGCGCAGTTTGGATTGAAGTAAAAAATGCAAAAGCCCGGGACTTCACTCTCGGGCTTTTTGTTATGTAGTGAAATTAATCAGATACCTCTTCATCCGATTTGTCTTTATGTCTGGCCTATAGTTAGATTCGTAAGTTTCGTTTTTCTCATCCATTTCTCTACACATCCTTTACGGAATGTTTAAGGGAGTGGGAGGAGATCCTTCCCTTCAAATCCCAATAGCCAGCTAAAGATCTAAGGTGTACGATTATTATGAGTGATGAAGATAATGTTTATTCCTCCAATGTTGCTCCAATATGCCAAAAATAACGATGATGAAATATAAAGCCTCAGATCTATCTAAAATGATTGGGTTCCACCGTAAGCATCAAAGAGTACCGTCAATCGATCAGATTGGAGGCAGCGCATCTGGCCGCACTCTCTGGGAACATGGACGGTGCGCTTGCGATTGCTGCGGCCGGTTTTTTACCGACGCTTGCAGGAATCTTGTACAATTCTACGATTCAATGTGTTAATTTACGTGCTTGTTCCTACAGCACTCTCCATTCTCCCCAATATGAGATAATGGAAGCGCGGCGGCCATGACACGTAGGAGAGGATGCAGTGGGAACCGGCATGAAGAATCCCTTAGCGAAAATGAGCATAAAACAGCAGTTGATCCTGCTTTTTGTAATCCTTGTCAGCCCCGTCTTTGTGCTACATTGGTTTGTAAACGCTAAAACCGAGCAAATTCTGAAGGGCAATGTCACGCACGCCTATGTCGAATTGAACAAGCAGAACACGCTCCTTATCAGCCGTGACATTGATACGGTTAACCGGATCACAAGAGCAATCATTCAAGATCCAGTGACACAGGCGATGAATGCTTATCCGCTCAAGACGCTTCAGACGAGGCTGAGCAATTATTACGCGATGGAGCAGCTGCTCGCCAGTTATTCGTCCGGGGTCAACGGCGGAGAAGCGATTTATTATACTTTGTTTGTGCATGATCCTGCAGGTGTCTACCAAGTTGCTCCCAACTATTTGGTGAATAAGGTGTCCGGCGTATATTTCTATTCGGACGACAAGAAACCCGAGTGGATCGCCAAAGCCGAACGGCATGACGGATCGGGCTATTTGGACATCACACCTAATGTCGGGATGGACGCACATGGGCAAGGAACGCTCAGTTATGTCCGGGCTGTCAACAACATTTACAAAAATAACGACGTGATCGGCGTTCTGGTTGCTACCATGGACCGCAAAATCGGGCAGTCACTGCAGACAGTCTCCTTACCCGACGGCGAAGTTTATTTGACCGATTGGGAGGGCCGGATTTTGGCAGCCACAAAGCCCACTCAGCAAACGGTGCTTCATCTGCCTCCGGAGGTTTCCCCGGGCGACTCGGAAGAAGGGATGCTGGATACGGTGGCGTCCGACAACATCTATGTCATGAACTTCAACCATCGTGCCAACGAGAAACTGATTTATAAAATCCCGGTGAGCACATTGCTCCAACAGCAAAATGAGCTGAAGCGGGTCATCCAGTTGATCGAAACCGTGTTCGCGCTGTTCGCCGTCATCGTCATGACTTACTTCTGGCGCGGCATCATGAACCCCATGCAGAGGCTTGCCAAGTTTGTCCGAAAATATGAACCGGGACAAGTGGTTCTCACGACGCCGGGAGGAATCCGGAAAGATGAAGTCGGGGTGCTCGTCTCCGCTGTATACGACATGGCTAGACGTCTTAACGCGTTTGTCCACGATCGTTATGCTCTGGAAATTAAGCAGAAAGAAATGCAGCTTCAGCTGCTTTACGAGCAGATCAACCCCCATATGTTATACAACACCCTGGAATCAATCTATTGGAAAAGCGTGCTGGATGGAAGATCGGAATCAGCGGAAATGATCAAGGAGCTGTCCAAGCTGATGAAAATCGGACTTAGCCGGGGGCGGGAAATTATCACCTTGGCCGAAGAGTTGGAACATGCCCAGGCGTATTGCCTCCTTCAGGAGAAACGGCTCGAGCAGCCGTTTCATATTCAGTGGGAAGTTCCGTCGGAGCTGCTCACCACAGGCATACCGAAGATTACGCTGCAGCCGTTGATTGAAAACGCATATATACACGGCATCAAAAATATGGGCGAGGACGGAGAAATCTTCGTTCGCGCACGCAAGGAAGGCGACACGGTTTTGATCGACATCGAAGACAACGGCTACAAAGAGATCGACCTGGCGGTCATGGAGAAGGTATTATCCGATGAACAAGGGGTGGGGACACACGGTTACGGAATACGCAACGTGAATCAACGTCTCAAGCTGCATTTCGGCTCTTCTTTCGGAATTAGCTACCGGAAGCGGGAAGGCGGAGGCACTGTGGTGACAGTCGGTCTTCCGGCCGCTCAGTAAGAACGTACTCAGTCAGCATGAAAGGGCGGATTAGCATGTACAACATTTTGGTCGTCGACGACGAGCCTCTGATTTGCAAAGGACTCAGCAATATGCTCGGCTCCTCTGGAATGGATATCGGGCACATTTTTATCGCTTATAGCGGCTACGAGGCACTCGATTATATTCGGGCCGAAGAGATCGACCTTCTAATTACGGATATTCAAATGGGAGAGATGAGCGGCATCGAACTGATGAACCAAGCGAAAATCGTCAAACCTTGGATGGAGACGATCGTCATCTCCGCGCACGAAACGTTCCAACACGCCCAGATGGCGATCCGTCTCGGCGCGAAGGATTATATGATTAAGCCGCTGAAAAACGACCAGTTTCTCGATTCCGTCCGGAACGTGCTGTTGAGTTACGCCAGACCCGCTTCTTCGCAGAATGATGTGTTGTCGAGCATGCGGGAACATTTTCAGATGGCTGAACTGGACCCCGGCAAAAATAAAGCTTTGAACGAGCTGCTTACGACTGCCGGCTCAAAGCTGGCAAAAGACGTATCCGCCTTGACGGCGAAATACGGCATCATGCTTCACGGACCTTACTTTGCTATTATCCGGATTCAGCTTCTTCTGCCGGAAGTATCGCTGAAGGATAAGGCCTTGTTCCAGTATGCTGCGTTAAACATTGTGAGTGAGCTGCTGGACCAGAACTGGAACCATTTTGCTTTCAGTTCAGGTGATTCCCAAATTTGCATTTTGCTGCAATGGAGCGAACAACAGTACGCCGATCCGGCCGTAAACAAAATCGACCAACTCGAAATGATCGGCCGCGGTCTCAACTTCAACATCGAAAAATATTTGCGGGTGCAAAACGTTGCCGGCCTCAGCCAAATTCTTCGAGGTGCCGAATTCTTCCCTGAGCTGGGCGAGCAGGCGCAGAAAGCGCTGCAGTGGAATCGGAACCATGCGGACCATTTTATTTTTTATTACGGCGACGTCAAATGGAGCTTGCACGGGGACGACTCGTCGGAGGAAGAGTGGGTCGCACAAAGCAATTTGATCGTTAAGAAAGCTAAGGAATACGTCGACGGCCATTATGCGGAGAAGGGCATCACAGCGAACAAAGTGGCGCACAAGTGCCACGTCAGCCCGAATTATTTGAGCTACCTGTTCAAGAAATACATGGGCTGCAAGCTGTGGGAATATGTCGTCAAGCTGAGAATGGAGGAGAGCAAGCGGCTGCTTCTCAGCTCCGGATTGCGGTCCTACGAGGTGGCTGACCGGGTCGGGTACGAATCATCCGAGCATTTCAGCAAATCGTTCAAACGATATTTCGGCATAAGTCCGAGAGAATTGAAGAACTAAGTAAATTCAGCCATGTTTCCGGTAGTTCTGCACATGTCTGGTTCCCTGGTTACTCATCTATAATGAAGGAATCCCAATAGAGAAAAGGAATGAGAGGAATTGATGGAGCAGCCGATCGCACCAAGTTTGACTCGGGAAACCGCGCAAAGCCGCCGGACAGGAGCCTGGCGGAAGTATATCCATGGTTATTTATTTGTTTTGCCGGCAGCCGTCCTGTTCGTGTTATTCTTATGGGTTCCGATTATCAAGGGATTCGTATTCAGCTTCGAGCATATCGATTTCGTCAAAGGAAACAGCTTTGTCGGCTGGGACAATTACAAGACTGTATTCCGTGATCCGGACGTATGGCCTTCGATTAAGAACACGCTCTATTACATGGCGCTATGTGTGGCTATTGGTTTCTGGGTACCGATTTTGTTTGCCATTGCGATTTCCGAACTGAAAAGAATGCAGGGATTCGTACGCATAGCCGCCTATTTGCCGAACGTGCTTCCGGTGGTGGTGCTGTACGGATTGTGGAGATGGTTCTACGATCCGGTCGGCCCGATCAATGCGGCGCTTCAGCAGGTCGGAGCGGATCAAATTATGTTCATGACCGATACAAAATGGTCGATGATCTCGCTTGTCTTCCTAGAAACGTGGCAGCAGTTCGGTTCGGGCATGCTTATTTACTTGGCGGCCGTGCTCAGCGTGCCCAGGGATTGGTACGAAGCGGCCGAAATCGACGGAGCGGGTATTTGGCAGCGAGTCCGCTATATCACGCTGCCCTCGATCAAAAATCTGGTGCTGCTCATGCTCATCCTCCAATTGATTGCAACCTCGCAAGGGTTTCAATCGCAATTGGCGATGTTGGACGGAGGACCGCAGAACGCCACGCTGACCTACGGCCTGAAAATCGTCAAATACGCATTTACCAAGCTTGATTACGGCGTTGCTTCAGCCATGGGGGTACTCATGTTCCTGGTGCTTGGAGGCCTCGCCGTCATTCAATTCAGACTGAGCAGCCAAGGAGAGGAGAACGGACGATGAAATCAGTAACCGAACGGGGCATTCTTTCCAGGTACGATACCCGGAGAAAAGCGAATTGGATCGGATTTTTCCTGGTGCTGTGCGTAATTATTCTCATGGTATTTACCATGTTGTATCCCATTCTCTTTACCTTCTTCAACAGCTTCAAAGGTTTGGTTGAGATCAACTCGTTCCCGCCTCATTTGCTCCCGCAGGATTGGCATTGGGAAAATTTCAGGGAAGGCTGGCAGTATCTGAATCTGCCCCATTTCCTCGGGAACACCCTCGCCATATTCGCAGGGAATATGGTGGCAACAATGTTTGTGCTCGGACTTGCTTCATTTAGCATGTCGCGGCTGAGCTATCCTTACCGCAAGGCGGTTTATTTCTTTTTTCTGCTGACGTTGTTTATTCCGCCATCGACTTATATCGTGCCGAATTTCGTAAATCTGAAAGATTTGGGGCTGCTCAACACGTTCTGGGCTTTCTGGCTGCCGGCGGGGGCTAGCGCGTTCTATCTGCTCTTGCTCAAGAGCTTTTTCGACAGCCTTCACCTTGAACTGTTTGAAGCGGCCCGAATCGATGGGGCCTCGGAGTGGCGATCATTCCTTCAAATCGCGCTGCCGCTGTCCGCTCCGATTATGTCCACGCTTGCGATTTTTGTTTTTGCCTCCGCCTGGAACGATTGGTTCTGGCCTTCGCTTGTCATGCACGGCGACCCGAAGTATCCGCTGGCTACGGCAATTTACAAGAAAGTCGTCTCCGGCTCGGTCACCGGGCTGAAGCTGAATGTGAAGTTTGCCATTCTAAGCATGGTCATGCTGCCGCCGATTGCTGTGTTTCTGATTTTCCAGAGGTTTATCATCCGAGGGCTGCACTTGGGAGGGGTCAAAGGGTAGAAATGGTGAGAATCGTAAAGCTGCACATGAAGGGGATAGAAATGTACATCGCCTTCCGGAATTAGCATCACTTATGATGTAAATGAATCAAAAACACATACGTTAAGGGGAGATAACATGCACAAGAAGAAGTTTTCCACCATTTTGGTTTGTCTGACGATGATGAGCTCCATACTGGCTGCCTGCGGCGGCGGATCGGGCAACGGCGCGGCGTCTTCATCGCCATCCGCAAGTCCGAGCTCTTCTGCGCCCGCGAACGCATCCGCGGAGAAAGTAACGATCCGCATTTATTACCCGACGGCGGACAAGAAGGAGCTTCGTGCGCTGGAAGATGATAAGATCAAGCGTTTTCAGGCGAAGTATCCGAACGTAACCGTCAAACCGGACGATTGGCAGTACAACCCAAGCGAAATCGGCATCAAAATGGCGGCAAACGAAGCCCCGACCTTCTTCAATACGTGGGCAACGGAAGCCAAATTTCTAATAGAAAAGGGCTGGGCGGCCGATATTACCGATCTGTGGAACAAATACCAGTACAAGGATCAAATCAATCCGGTTTTTCAAAATCAATTTATGATTAACGGCAAGGTATTTGGCGTCACACAAAAAGGCTATGTGACCACTACGCTCGTGAACAAAAAGTTGCTTGACGCCAAAGGCGTGCCGGTGCCTTCCTATGACTGGACGTGGGACGACATGCTGAATACAGCCAAGGCGGCTGCTGATCCGAAGAAAGGGATTTCCGGCATTGCCCCGATGGGCAAGGGCAACGAAGCCGGCTGGAACTGGACCAACTTCCTGTTCGAGGCGGGAGGCGAAATCCAATCGGTTAGCGGCGGCAAAGTGACAGCAGCATTCAATTCCGATGCTGGCGTGAAGGCACTTAATTTCTACAATAGACTCCGCTGGGAAGCGAATGCAATTCCGCAGGACTGGGCACTCGGCTGGGGAGACGCCACCGGCGCATTCGCACAAGGCCGCACGGCGATGGTGGTCGCCGGAGCCGAAGGTCCGTTGCAGCAGGCGCTTCAAGCTGGGATGAAGCCGGAAGATGTGCTCGTTTACCCGATGCCAGCGGCAACAAAAGGCGGCAAGCATACCGGTGTTCTCGGCGGAGACTATCTCGTCGTCAATCCGAAGGCGACCAAAGCCGAGCAGGAAGCGGCGTTCAACTACATTACCTTCGATTACTTCTCCGATTCTTATCTGCAATCGTTAGAGAAGAACATCCAGGATTTCAAAGCGAAAGGCCAATACTTCGTACCGCCGCATATGGATTACTACAAGCCGGATTCCGAATATGGTAAGAAAGTGCAGGTCGTTCTGGATAAGTACGATAACGTATACAAATACAACAGCGATTCCAACAAGCTGCTGGATGGCAAGGCGGAAGCCCAGTACAGCACGCAGGATTATTACGGTGAGATGACGACGGCCATTCAGTCGATCTTCTCCAAAAAGGACAGCAATTCGAAAGATTTGCTGGATAAGGCTGCGAAAAAGATGCAGACGGAGTTTTACGACAAGATCAAGCTGCAATAAAATGAAGTAGGGGCTGTCCCAAAATAACAAAACAAGGAGCAGATCTGCCGCGGCAGCTGCTCCTTGTTAAGCACTGACGTAAATCAAGGGAGGGAAATGGCTTGAAATCCATTCTTTTAACGGGCACGGATGTTGGAAAACCGGCACAGCAGGGAGCTGTTGAGCAGCATGCAAACGGATATCAGATTACGGCGGGCGGTGCCGATATTTGGGGTACGTCCGACGAGTTTCATTTTGCTTTTTCGCGGCACACTGGGGATTTTGATCTTACGGTACGCCTCGAAGCTTTAAGCATTGCGGATTTGTATACGAAAGCGGGAATTATGGGGCGTGAATCGCTGGATGCCGACAGTCCCCATGTGTACTTTATGGTCTTCCCCGATAATAGCCCGAGAAATAAAAATAATGGAGGGTACGAATTCCAATATCGCGAGGTGAAAGGCGGGGAAAGCGCGGCGATTTATCCTCCTGATTACACATCGATGCCCCCGGAATTCCCGGTTAGTTATCCGCAAACATGGCTGCGGCTTGAGCGCAAGGGAAACCAGTTTCGAGCTTGGTATAGCGCTGAAGGCTGTGATTGGAGGTTGTTTGCGGAGAAGGCATTAGAATTGAGTCATTCTATTTTCTTGGGTTTTGCGGTTACGTCTCATAACGAAAATGAAACGGTAACGGCCCAATTTATGGACATTACCTTAAATTAAGCTCGTCTCACAGTTTGAAAAAGGAGATGAATTCCCGAATGGAGAAAATAAATTTCGGTATTATCGGTCATGGTTGGAGGGCCGATTTCTACCTTCGGATCGCAAGAGAGCTGCCCGAACGTTTTCAGGTGAGTCGGATGCTCGTTCGGCGGGAAGAAACGGCATTGAAGTTGAGTGCCGAATGGGGGGTCGAGGCGTTCCTTGATCTGGATTCATTCTTGGCAGACTCGAAAATGTCTTTCGTAATCGTGTCCGTCCCTTGGGAGGTCTGTCCGGTATATATACGCGAGCTTGCCGAGAGAGGAGTACCCGTTCTAGCGGAGACGCCTCCGGCGCCGGATCTTGACGGACTAACTCGATTGTTCGAAGCCGTTGGAGGCGACGCAAAGGTTCAGGTGGCGGAACAGTACCTATACCAACCCATGCATGCGGCGCGCATCGAGCTTGCCCGGACCGGCAGACTGGGAGCCATCTCGCACGTTCAAGTGTCCGTGGCACACGGTTACCATGGAATCAGCTTGATCCGCCAGCTATTGAACATCGGCTTCGAAAATGCCGAGATCTCCGGCCAACAATTCCTCTCCTCGATCGTCGGGGGGCCGGGCAGGGATGGTATTCCTCAGGAGGAGGAAATCCAGGAGACCGTGCAGAACATTGCCATGCTGAGGTTCGGGGATAAGCTGGCCGTGCTCGATTTCACCGGGGAACAGTACTTCTCCTGGATCCGCAGCAACCGCGTATTGGTTCGAGGTACCCATGGCGAGATTTCCGGAGAAGATGTTGCTTGGCTGCAGGATTTCCGGACTCCTATCTTGGCCAAGCTTCGTAAAATTGGCCAAGAACATGAGAGCAATCTTCTTGGTTATCATTACAGCGGCATTCTACTCGGGGCGGAATGGATTTATCATAATCCGTTCATACCGGGAAGATTAACGGATGACGAGGTCGCGATTGCGACATCCTTATGCAATATGAGCGAATATGTTCAAGGCGGCCCTTCCTTTTACAGCCTGGCGGAAGCCTCTCAGGATCATTACCTGGGTATGCTGATACAGCAGGCCATAACCGAGGGGATTACGGTGAGGTCTGAAAAACAAGTTTGGTCATCCTAGCTTCACGAAAATCCATTCGTAATTGGACGTTTCTAAGAGGGGGCGTCTAGCCCCCTCAGGCTGTCGAGAAAGTCTCGATAGTCTTTTTTTCGTCCATATTACTAGTGGCAGCTCAAGCAGGCTGGTACGGTCAAGGCGCACGATGAGCCGCAGGCGCGCGGAAAAATAATTATTCAAGTCAAATAATCCGCTTCCGGAACCACACCCCGGCAAAAAATCCCGGGGCGTGGTCCTTTCTTTTCCCTCCCCATCTGTGCCATCATGAATATGGGGGCGATTAACATGTTTAATGACTTTAAGCTCACGGATGACCGACCGGTCTATATCCAGGTGAAAGATTACTTGAAACGTCTGATTATAAAAGGATCCCTGCAAGCCGATCAGAAGCTTCCCTCCACCCGCGAGCTCGGCTTGCTTCTCGCCGTCAGCCGCAACACCGTTATTTCCGCCTACGCCGAGCTGGAGGGGGACGGCTTCGTCTATGCGATTCAGGGGAAAGGCAGCTATATTGTTGCAGCTTCCGCCCCCCCAGCCGCAGCCGCCTCATCTTGCGAAATCGATTGGCAATCGCGTATAAACGGATATGCGCGACAAGCAGTAGAGCTAGACCGGATGAAACGTGGCATTCGCGCAGATAAAAGCGTCATTTCCTTTACCAGCATTTCGCCCGACGAGAACTTGTTCGATCTGGACAATGTAAAGCGCGCTTTTCTAGACCGAATAGCAAAGGAGGGGGGCGTACTGCTGAATTACGGCTACGCGAAAGGTTATAAGCCGCTTATCGATTATTTGCTGAAATATATGGAGCAAAAGGGCGTCGATCTGAGCGGGAAAGATATGCTGATAACGAACGGCTTCACGGAAGCATTCGATATCGTTATGTCCGCCCTTCGCAGGAAAGACGGTGGATCGGTCATTTGCGAAAACCCGACCCATTACACCGCCATCAAAAACTTGAGACTGAACGGTTTCGACATTACCGGCATTCCGATGGAGCGTGACGGCATCAATCTGACCGAGCTAGAACGCGCATTGACGGAACGGGCTTACGATTGTGCATATTTTATCCCGTCCTACCACAATCCTACTGGCATCGTAACGTCCCCTGAGAAAAGACTGGCGATCATGCAGCTCATGGCCCGTCACCGCATCCCGGTCATCGAAGACGGCTTCAACGAGGAACTGCGTTATTCGGGTTCGCATGTTTCCCCTTTAATCGCAACGGCCGGACAAGGCAATGGAGTTATTTATATCGGCAGCTTCTCCAAAGTGCTCTTCCCTGGCATCCGAGTTGGCTGGGTGCTGGCGGACAGCCGGCTGATCGATTGCTTGGAAAGCATCAAACGGGCCCGCAGCATTCACACCTCGACGCTTGATCAATCGGTGCTCTTTCAATATCTTTATAACGGCAATCTGGAGAAATATTTGAAAAAAGCCCGTACTCATTATAAACGAAAATACGAGTGGACGAAGCATTGCTGCGAAATGCACCTCCCTTATAAAAGACTGTCGGGAGACGGAGGCCTGCATCTGTTTGTCGAATTCGATGAGTGTTTCGATACGACGGCACTGCTTAACGAGTGTTCCGGCCAAGGGGTCATTTTTACGCCTGGGGATATGTTTTACACAGACGGTGGAGGAAGGCATACGATGCGGCTCGGATTCTCGAGAGTGCCGGATGATGATATCGGCAAAGGTCTTGAAATTATCGGTCAGACGGCCAAACAACAAATGAGATAACGAGGTGCGGACATGAAAGTTGGCGTCATTATGGGAGGCGTATCGTCGGAACGCGAAGTGTATTTACTAATAGGCAGGCAAATAATCGCCCAACTTGTCCGAAGAGTGTACGAACCTGTTTCGATCGTTTGGGGGATATTGTAATGAACAAACCGACAAGCGGCTTGATCAATGGTTTCCTGGGTGTACTCATCTTCAGCGGCTCGCTACCCGCAACACGCGTGGCTGTGGTGGATTTTGATCCGTTGTTCCTCACCGTATGCCGCGCCGCAATCGCTGGCGTGCTTGCAGGAGCGCTTCTCCTCGTCTTCCGGCAACACAGGCCTGTTCGAAGCGACATAGTTCCGCTATTGGTGGTAGCACTCGGCGTGGTAGTGGGTTTCCCACTGCTGACAGCCTTGGCGCTTCAGTATGTCACATCCGCGCATGCCATTATCTTCATTGGACTTCTGCCGCTTGCGACGGCGATCTTCGGCGTACTGCGCGGCGGTGAACGCCCCCGACCAACCTTTTGGATCTTCTCAGCTTTAGGCAGCTCCCTTGTGGCAGGATTCGCCCTAACCCAGGGGTTTACATCTTCGCCGGTCGGCGATGCGTTCATGCTGGCTGCTATCATCGTGTGCGGTCTCGGTTACGCTGAAGGGGCGCGGCTCTCACGGAGGCTAGGGGGCTGGCAGGTGATCTCCTGGGCGCTCGTTCTGTCGCTTCCCGTTATGTTACTGCTCTCGTTTTATTACATGCCGGTCTCGTGGGCGGGTATCGGTCGTTCCGCTCTCTTCAGCCTTGCTTATGTCTCCCTGTTCAGCATGCTCATCGGCTTTGTATTCTGGTATCGTGGTCTTGCCCAGGGCGGCATAGTGGCGGTCGGACAGTTACAACTCCTCCAGCCTTTCCTTGGCCTGCTGCTTGCGTCTCTCGTTCTGCACGAGCCAGTCGGTTGGCCAATCGTCGCAGTGAATATCGCTGTCGTACTGTGCGTGATGATCGCGCGGCGGTTCACAGTAAAAAAGTTTCCACCGTCAACTCCGATCTCGCAGTGAAAGGACTGCCAAAAAGCAGTCCTTCGTTCCACCAATTAACGAACATTTTATTGTAACGCGGGTAATGGGATTGAATTAAGGGACGGGTACGATAGTTCAACACCAAAACGGCTGCCACGGGGCAGCCGTCATTGCGCTAAACCAGCTAATAGTTTGTCAAGTTTTTTCAATAAATAAGAGTGATTTTCATGTTATACTAAAAAATGAGCATGCCAAACAACCCTCCAATATTTGAAATGGAAGGTATTTCATGTATTGGGTAATATATCAATTAAGTTAACTCGAGAAAATTCTCTTTTCGTTTAAGCATGGCAAAGATCCAATGAAGCATCTTGTTCACACAGGCGATCATCGCTACTTTGTGAGGCTTTCCTTCAGCCATTTTCTTGTCGTAAAAGGCTTTAATCTTCTTACTGATTAAAATTGGATTAAATAATAATTTGAATGAGGGTTTCTTTGAGAAAAACGTCCCGTTCAGCTAAACCAGCTAACATTTTGTCAACATTTTTCTCTTAAATTAAGTAGACAAAGGCATTATACTGAAAATGAGCACGCTAAAGAACCTTCCTTATGAACGTTGGAAGGATTTGGATAATAACCATGGTATCTAAGCGAAGTCGTGGAAGGATTCTCGCTTAACTAAAAGGGCATAGATCCAGTAAAGGAGCTTGTTTATACAAGCAGTCAAGGCAACGCGATAGGGTTTTCCTTCTTATGCGGATTTCGTACGATAAGGGATGCGCGGCGGCAACTTTTAACTAAAACATACGCTAATACATTTTCTGGAATCAATCTTCCTGATTTTATTACTCTAAGGAACCAGCGAAGATGATATCATCCGCAAAGTAGTTTCCAGCGGTTTCCATCGTTTGCCACTGGTGTCACGGACGCTGGTATATGAGGGACAAAATTTTATGCAGTACAAGATCAATTGTGTTGCGTCAATCCAATCATCCACAGGTGTTTTAGCCCTCTAACGCAACACAACTTAGTCGTTCGTGCTCGGATCACAATGCAACAGGCCACGTATCCTTTGTATCAAAAAGCAAAATAACCGCTTTTCTCAACAATCTGAGAGGGCTTTTCGCCCCCTCGTGATCACCAGACAATTCCAAGACGAATGTTTCATCGCAACAATCGCAACCCATTCAGGATGACGAGAATCGTACTCCCTTCATGACCTACTACCCCAAGAGGCAAAGGAATACCTTTGATAAAGTTGCTCAATATGAGCGAGATAATCACAGTGATCGCAAATATCATGTTTTGTTGAACAATCGATTTCATTCTTCGTCCGATGAGGATCGCGTCCTTTATTCGTTCGAGATCATCATTCATAAGGACTAGATCAGCCGTTTCGAGAGCGGCATCGCTGCCCGCAACCCCCATCGCAATACCCACGGTCGCTGTGGCAAGTGCAGGGGCGTCGTTGACTCCATCTCCCACCATCGCAATAGTTCCGTATTCCTCTTTTAATTTCTTGACGATATGCAACTTTTCATCCGGCAGCAATTCCGAAAACACCAGATCAATGCCCGTTTCCTGCGCGATCGCTTTTGCCGTCTCCTTTTGATCCCCGGTTAACATGGCAACCTTGATGCCCAATTCATGCAGTTGTTGAATGGCGCGCTTCGTTTGATCTCTGATTCGATCCTGTAAAGCGAAGATACCCGCTATCCCATGGGAATTCTGAACCATAACCACCGTTTTACCCTGGGCCTCTAGTTCATGAACCCGTTGTGTCACTTCAGCATTGATAACTGATTCCTCCATCAACCTCGGTTTTCCGATCCTCCACGTTTCCCCGCGATAGGTCGCTTGAATTCCCCATCCCGTTAAAGATTGAAAGTCGGTTGGATGCTCTACATGGATTTGCTGATCAATTGCTTTTTCGACAATAGCTTTCGCTATCGGATGCGTAGACAAGCTCTCCAACGAGGCGACAGCTTGAAGAATTTCGGTCTCCGTGTAGGATTGCAATGGGACAATATCGGTAACGAATAGTTTGCCTTGGGTTAAGGTGCCCGTTTTATCAAACGCGATGACTTTCACTCGGGATAAGTTCTCCAAATGAGCTCCACCTTTCAAAAGTAGACCTTTTCGTGCACTATTCGAGATCGCCGAAAGCATGGCAGGCATGATAGAAGCGACCAGAGCACATGGAGAGGCAACCACTAAAAATACCATAGCCCGATACAGGGTATCACTCCAATTCCAATGAAAAAGGTAATGAGGTACTACCATCATTATCAATGTGACGAGTATTATCACCTTCGCGTAAATACGTTCAAAGCGCTCTACAAATAACTGTGACTTAGGCATTTCGTGTTGAGCCTCTTGTACCAGCTTGATGATCTTGGAAAACAAAGTCGACTCCATGCTCTGCGTAACTTCAACGAACAACGCCCCTTGACCGTTTAGCGTACCGGCAAATACTTCATCACCGATCCCTTTATCCACCGGCATTGATTCGCCGGTAATGGAAGCCTGATTCACCGAAGAAGTTCCTTCTGTTACCATACCATCTGCCGGGATTCGTTCTCCTGGTTTGACAATGATGATATCACCGATTCGGAGTTCTTCAATAGGCACTACCGTTTCTTGACCATTGCGGTATAAAATTCCCGTTTCAGGCTTTAAATCCATCAATTTCGAAATATCCCTGGAACTCCGTGCAGTCGCATACGTCTCCAAGGCTCCACTTGTAGCGAAAATAAAAATTAATACGGCCCCTTCCGCCCAATACCCAATGCACGCAGCTCCTATTGTAGCCACAATCATAAGGAGATTTACATCCAGATCACGTTCCTTGAGTAACGTTTCAACGCCTTCCTTTGCTTTCACAAATCCACCTACGATAAATGCCAAAAGATAAAGACAAATGGACAAGATCGAAGAGAAATGTTGAAGCGCCCAAGCTATGACGATCAGCACGCCACTGGCGCCTGCTGCGGTTCCTTCCCCATGACGTAATAACCACGATTTCGCGTTAGGCCGTTTTGCCCGGCTTTCAGCCTTACCGACTTGTCTTTGCACACCTATGGATTCCATGGTTCTTAACTCTCCTTTTTACTGAGAATGAAAATCATTTTTAGTATCCTTAAAATGGTGCATGCTGTTCCTGAATTCAGGAACAGCATGCCATTGAGAATGATTATTAATTTTGGTCAAGGATAACTAAGTTGATTGAGGGAAACTTTATAATAATAAATATAATATAATAATTATTACATGTAAAGCTTAATTTAGTCGAATCCTTGTTTTATGTCAAATGATGGCTTAATTTGGGGTCTGTGTAGTAATGGAACAGAAAACCGGAATAAGAATTAGGGAATTCTATAAGAAAAACCCACCGCGGGGGATCCTTTTGTTTTATAAATGAGATATATGTACAGCTTTTGTACATGTTTCTCCAGTTGTAACGCATAGGATGAATAAAGAAACTCTGCTCGTTTGTCCCTTGTGAGTGAACGCAGTGTATACAATGATTAAAGTATTTCTGCTTAATCTCATCAATGACATCGATAACGGTCTTATCTTGGCATCTTTACTTAAACGTTTCGTTCTTGATAGAACAAGATATGTTGCATTTGCTTTTTATGCAGCTCTTATTCTGACATTTACTCGAACATGTTACATTTTCATTGAAAAAAATGTTGCGGAATTGCCCGGACTTCGTCTAGTATCAGGGATAATACTACTTTGGATTTCAGTAAAAATGGCAATGTCATGGCCTGACTCACCATTATCGCCTTTAGTTAAGAACTTCAGAACAATTACGGCAACATTCAAAAAAGAGCCCCGAGATAGTCCTGTAAAGCACTTCGTAGGATCAATAATACATCTCTTTGTTTTACTTATAGCAACTGACTTCGCGATATGTTTGGATACGGTCATTATGACCGCTGAACTCTCCAATAATGCCGTAGAAATTGTTTTGGGAATTTTCTTTAGCTTGTTCATCGTTTTGTTGTTTTTCCGCCCGTTAATAACGATTTTTTCATATCGCTCCATGGATAAAAATTATAATTGCCAGTTTTTTGACACAGGTTGCTGTCATGGGGATGTTTCACGACCCCTTAGTGACCCATGTTAATGGATTTCACATTTCTGAAAAAGATATTGACAAATCAATATTGCAGAAGTATGCTTTCACTGTAATTAAATTTTCTCGTTAGGTGAGGCTCCTATACAAACACAGGCCACTGCCCGGAAATATCGAAAGATGCCAATGGGTAGAACAGGAACTGCCGGATTAAGGCTTTTCATAAGGTGGCTGAGGGATTGATCTCTACGTTGTATAGTGCCAAAACTCAACATGGGGGAGATGGATATTTTTTTGCGTGAATTTTACGTATGAAGATCCTAGCCCCTGAGACAATCAGGGGCTTTTTGCTTTATATCTACATCCTTCATTTTGTTACTCAGATAACAAATTGGGTGCACTAAATTTTGAATCTGGCATACTTTAAATCAAAGCTAAATACAAGCTGTCTTCGTTAGGCGAGGCTTCTATGCAAACAAAGGCCATTGCCCGGAAACGTCGAAAGACGCCAATGGGTAGAACAGGTATTGCCGGATTAAGGCTTTACTTAACATGGCTGGATGAATATCCTACGTTGCTTAGTGCCAAAGCTCAACCAGGGGGGATCAGCGGTCTTATTTGTGTGCGTTTTAACATGTACATAGACCCGAACCTCCTGTGGTATTCAAGCAGGGGGTTTTTATTTTGAAAGGTGGTGGTGGTATGGACGGGTACCCATGTAGGTTACTTCAAACACTCAAAAACAATGATGTTAGGAGGAGATTCTCATGGCAAAAGCTAAAATCATTCAATTTCCCGGTTGCACACCATCACCTGAAGTTACATTTGTAGATACTCAAAAAACAAACAGCTTGTCTTCTGGAAAACGAGTTACCCTTTGGGACGACATGATGAAAATTTTTTCCTATATGCTGCAAATTGTTTACCTTACTTGTGTTTTTTTACACAGGTAGTCAAGACTTATGAACCTACATGGAGGTGATAGGCATGGACCCAGTTCCCAGTAGTCTTATGGACAGTAGTCATTATCCGTTATTGCTAGTAACAGAAATTCGATATATCAAGCGATGCAAGGAGAACGAACAAATTCCCATTGCCCTCGGTGGTTTCGCATGCCCTTCTGCGTATTTATGCGCACTTTTCAAAAGGAGTGCGCCTATGTAAACCCAGAGATCCACAATGTCAAATTTGTCATGAAGACTCCCTGTTCATCAGCGGAGTTTTTTTTATGTGCATGTTTAGATTCTATAGAGGGGGTGGTGGGTATGGAGCCCGAGCCTGATAGTCGAATGTCTAATAAGTGGCATCAAAATTACACAGCCACCAAAACTCGAAACAACAAGTAAGTCCAAGCATTTCATAACGAGGAGGTAAAGAAACATGGATCAGCAAACTTTGAATTCGAAATCAGCAGTACTCGATAGCGCTCATCTTGGGGATATCAATGGCGCTTTAGGAACGGTGAAACAAGATGATCACGCCCCCCGTAAAACTTGGGGAGCTATACTTCGCACGCTGCTGGCTATTATGGGGCCGGGTCTGATTGTGATGGTCGGAGATAATGACGCAGGCGGAATAGCGACTTATGCACAGGCAGGCCAAAATTATGGCACCAGCTTGCTTTGGGTACTCCTGCTTCTTCTTCCGGTGCTCATTGTGAACCAGGAGATGGTTGTACGGCTTGGACTGGTAACCGGTGTTGGACACGCCAAACTGATTTTTGAACGTTTCGGGAAGTTTTGGGGAGCGTTTTCGGTGGGGGACCTGATCGTTGTGAATTTTATGACTCTCGTCACTGAATTTATCGGTATTGATTTGTCGATGAAATATTTCGGCATCTCCACGTACCTATCCGTTCCGCTTTCAGCACTCTTGCTCATTGCCATCACCATCACCGGTAGTTTCAAGAGATGGGAAGCATTTTTGTATATTTTTGTGATTACGAACTTTTTAGCCATTCCACTTGCTTTTCTAAGCCACCCGAAAGCGGGACCGATACTGCATGACCTATTTATACCTGGAGTTCAAGGTGGCTTGAATTCCAATGTCCTCTTGCTGATCATTGCCATGGTGGGGACGACGGTTGCTCCTTGGCAGCTATTTTTCCAGCAATCTAACGTTATCGATAAACGATTGACCCCTCGCTGGATGAAGTATGCAAGGGCGGATACGATTATCGGGGCTTTTGTGGTTATCATTGGCGCGATAGCTTTAATCGCTGCTTCGGCGTTTGCATTTAACGGCACAGATCTGGTCGGAAAGTTTAATGATGCAGGTACCGCCGCTGCCGGAATAGCCCAAATGATAGGACCAGCATCAGGCTCCATTTTTGCGATCATTCTACTCAACGCTTCGCTCATTGGCGCAGCGGCTGTAACTCTTGCGTCATCTTATGCTTTTGGCGACGTATTTGGCGTTAAACATTCCTTGCATCGCAAATGGAAGGATGCGAAGGGATTCTATCTCAGCTTCATCCTATCTATCGTGCTCGCCGCAGGCATTGTCATGATTCCGAATGCGCCTCTCGGCATAATTACAAGTGCTGTACAAGCGCTTGCCGGTATCGTGCTTCCTAGCGCTATCGTTTTCCTGCTGCTGCTGTGCAACGACAAAGCCGTGCTCGGTCCCTGGGTGAATAAACCCTGGCTTAATGTGGTAGGTGCCATTATCGTCGGCGTTCTGGTCGTCCTTTCTTTAATTCTGGCGTCCACAACCCTGTTTCCAGACTTGAATGTCAGTCTTCTAACGATGGTATTGTTTGGTATTCTGATCGCTGCACTGGCGATTATCGGAATATCTCAGCTACTTCGCCGTGGGAAAGCAGCTGCACAACCTGTGGAAAAATTGGACCCTGATACCTGGCGGATGGCACCGCTGAGCGAGCTGCCGAAGCCGGTATCTTCGAAAGTTCGTAAGATTGGTATGGTCACTTTGCGTGTGTATTTGTTAATCGCGATCATTCTATTGATTGTGAAGGCTGTACAACTGGCTTTGGGACAATGATGAAATCAGATTACGTTTCAGCTGGGAAGGAGGTCTGAAGATGAGTTTCTCTACTTTCGGAAGACATATTGCTGTTGATACATGGGGAGTCGATTTTGACCTATTAAATCATGCAGAATGGTTGGAAGCCCAATTGGTAGAAGCTGCGGAACGATGCGGTGCAACGGTACTATCCATTCAATCGAAGCAATTCGAACCACAAGGAGCCACCGTACTCGTTTTATTGTCCGAAAGCCATCTTTCCATTCATACCTATCCCGAGAAAGGTTTTGCTGCTTTGGATTGCTACACCTGTGGTGAGACGGTGGATCCGCAGCTTGCCATTGATTATTTGGTTTCTATACTGAAGCCGAAAACAATGCATGCCACAACGTTAATACGGGGTTCCGGTGAATTGCAGATCGAAACAGGTTCCATTCGGCAAGAACGATTCAAGAGTTAAGCCCAAATATTTGTAAGACATGCGATCTTCTTAGGATAGGCTTATATACGGCGGATATTGTGCCAAAGCCATCTTGGGGATTGTGATCAGGTTTCGTACGAATTACGAAACTAAAACTCCCACTGAAATCATCAGGGGGAGTTTTAGTGAATTAACGATTATGTAGGGGGTGATAGGTAGGTATGGAATCAGAGCCGTATAGTCGCATGTTTCATCCGCAATTCGTTTTCATCAACCAAACTTTTGTAAAGGGGATATACGCGATGCTAGATCATACATCTCAACAAACCAACCTATCACCCATTATTTTTGGAAATCACACAGATTCCGATCTGTTTCAACAAATAAAAAGGTCAAAAGAACGCTCCACTTCCCTTCATAACGTTTGGGCGTTTTCCCAACCAGGGAAACTAAGCATGAACTGGGAAAAGAACCCGGAGCTGTTCCAGACAAGACCAAGTAGGTGATTTGAATGACATTTGAATTTTATATCAAAGTATCCTTTGCCTTATTGATTGGATTGTTGATCGGCATTGACAGACAGTTAAAACATAAGCGACTCGGTTTAACTACAAGTATGGTAATTTGTGTTGCCAGTTGTTTAATAACGCTTGTCTCCATTGAGTCCATTACGAAATTTACTGAATTTAATGGGTCCAATCGGGACCCGATGCGACTGGCGGCTCAAATTGTAAGCGGCGTGGGTTTTCTCGGTGCCGGGGTCATTTTACGAAGGAGTAACGATGTCATCTCCGGTCTGACTTCAGCGGCGATGATATGGGCAGCCTCCGGATTGGGAATAGCTGTGGGAGCCGGTTTTTATCTAGAGGCGTTTTACACCGTAGGTCTCCTTTTGTTTGGGGTGAATGTGGTGCCGGTTCTCATCAAAAGGATCGGTCCAGACAAACTGAGTGAAAGGGATGTTTCCGTGAAAATTGTAATGGAAGCGAATTTCAAGATGACTGATCTTATTAAGACCATCGAGGGAACAGTGCAGACCGCAAAAGAAAAAGACAACAAACAAAAAGATCTAAAAATTAGACATATAAAAATTTCAGATTTGAACTCGGGATATCAGCAGGTGGAACTGACTCTCTCTGCTCCAGAAAGACTGTACACCTCGGAAATCTATTATTTAATCAAGCGCAATGATCATGTGATATCTGTAGAAGTGGAGCAGTTATAACCTGGCGAAGGAGGGATAGAAGATGATGACTTTGAATATTAAAAATCGCGAGGAGTATATCTATTACTTGTTTTTTTATTTAAAACATGCCGATAAGGAACAATTTCGCAACCATTTTCTTACCCTTCATCCGACGGATCAATGTTATGTATTCCGGCAATTGAACCAAGAAAGACGGAAACTCGTCTATCAGTATTTGTCCCCGTCCGAGTTAACGGATGTATTTCAAGGTCTGGAAAGAAAACAACAGCAAGATATTTTTGAGGAGCTTGACAGGCATTACCGGGTTTCCTTATTGAACGAATTATCAGCAGACGATGCGGCGGATTTTTTTGAGGAACTTCCCAATAGCGCTGCCACAGCTTTATTTCATCAAATGAGTCTTGAAGACGTTACAAACATCAAGCAACTATTGTCCTATAACAAGGAGACGGCAGGGGCGATCATGACGACGGAGTATGTTTCGGTTTCACCGACAGATTCCGTTTCCCATGTGCTGGAACGCTTGCGGATGAAGGAAGGAAAAGAAGCTGAGACCATCTATTATTTGTATGTGGTGGATGATACCCGGAAATTGCTCGGCGTCGTTTCCTTGCGCGATCTGATCACTGCATCTCGAAGCCGGAATATAAACGAACTGATGAAATCGCAGGTTATTTCTGTAACAACTTCAACAAGTCAAGAGAAAGTCGCCGGAATGATTGCAGACTATAACTTATTAGCCATTCCGGTGGTCATTAAACATGGAGAGTTAGTCGGCATTGTTACGTTCGATGATATTACACATATCCTGGAGGACCCAAAAGATGATGCCCCTGACATTGAAGGAACAGAGACAAAGGATGGCGGGACGAACACTTCCTTGCTAGCAACAATGAAAAAAAGAAGCCCATGGATTATAGCCATGATCTTCATTGGTTTTCTTGCTGGTCAACGGATTGAAATTTTACTCAAGCCTGAACCGACTATCCTTGTGATTCTTGCTCTTTTCGTGGTATTGATCACCAATGCATCAAGAAATATCGGTGTGCTGCGGCCTTTATTTCAAGTCGTTCGAACCCTAACGGTAAAGGAGCTTGATGGGCATAACCTAAGCCGCATGCTGAAGCGAGAATGGTTTACAGGTTGGCTGATCGGTTTGGAAAGTTCAATTGTTTTATTTGCACTCATTTTTATATTTTATCGAAACCTGAACTTATCCCTGTGGGTTTCCATCACCCTCTTGGGTACATTAATGCTCTCTAAAGGCCTAGGAATCCTTTCTCTTTACTTGCTTCATAGATGGAATCGGAATCCAGCCGTTGCTATAGGACCCTTAATTATGACGATCAGTAACATGCTGGGGATGCTTCTTTATTTTTTCATTGCAAGTCAATTCCATTTCTTAAATTAATCACTGCTGATCTTAGAGGGTCAGATGATACCTATTTCCCATGAGGTATATCGTATGGACAGAGAGTTGATGAAAGGGAGTATAGATATCTTGTTGCTATCTGAAATTATCACTCAAGACAAATACGGATTTGAAATCATGGAATCGTTGAAGAAGAAAAGCGCCGATACTTATTACATGTCCGAAGGGACTCTATATACAGCTTTAAAACGAAATGAACTTAAAGGGCTCGTGGTTTCTTACTGGACAAAAGTAAAGGGTTCAGGTAGAAGAAAATATTACCATATTACTGATGCTGGATGCACTCAACTCATCAAACAGCTGGCAGAGTGGCAGAAATTAAACTCGATAATACGAAGGTGTTCAGCGCTTAATGAAAAGTCATCTTGTTAAAATGGAAGTGGCCAGAAGGTTTAGCTGTGCTGGAATGTATGAAATCTACCATTTGCAACGTCAACAAAATAAGTCTGAACTTAGTACCTTCCGTCCGTATATGCACTCCAGGATTGAGTATCATATAACGTAGGTATTCGATTTGGCATATGAATTTTATATCAAAGTATCGGTTGCTTTAATACTCGGATTATTGCTAGGAATTGATAGACAGTTAAAACATAAGCGGTTTGGAGTAGGAACAAGTATGGTATCAAAGTGTTGCGAATTGTCTGAATATCGTCTTTTCAATTGAATCTATTATCAAGTCTGAATATCCCAAATCGAGATCCGATGCGATTGGCAGCACAAATCGTTACATCGCGATTTGTAGTACCTTCGCTGGTGAAGTAGGGTAACAAAAATTTATCAAAAGGTGATGAATACCTATGATCAAATTTCTTATAGGTGTAGCCATATTGTGTGTAGTTGTAGCCGTATTTTATATTTCCAAAAAGTATAAAGAACGTTATAAAGACCGTAAGGAGAATGAAGAGTTAGCTGCAAAATTTCGGGAATGAGACCGTTGATAGAAGTATCTTTGTGGCTATGTCAGCAAAACTATGCTCTAAAATCCATTTTCTTTTTCTGAAGCGTTCCTCAAATGAATGAGTGAACGTTTTTTTATTTTACCCATTTACAATATCCCCCCATGGGGGATATAATGGAGTCAAAATCAAAAGAGGTGATATTATGGGTTTCGGACATCATCATGGTCCCGATGGAAATTCTCATACGCATGACAAAGTCGATCCAAGCATTATCAAAAGCAAGGAA
Source organism: Paenibacillus sp. GP183 (assembly GCF_900104695.1). Taxonomy (NCBI): domain Bacteria; kingdom Bacillati; phylum Bacillota; class Bacilli; order Caryophanales; family Paenibacillaceae; genus Paenibacillus; species Paenibacillus sp. GP183. The sequence goes on along the minus strand of NZ_FNSW01000001.1, from coordinate 2,670,720 downwards.
GCCACAAAAGTCTTATTGATTTCGCTTGTGGGTCTATTGATAACAGCCATTTTTCAAGCTATTATTGTAGCTATATCAGGCAGCGTGGCACTCCTTGCTGATACCATTCATAACTTTGGGGACGCATTAACATCCATTCCCTTATGGTTTGCCTTTATGTTAAGCCGTAAACTTCCGACAAAACGCTTTACGTATGGTCTTAACCGGACAGAAGATATTGCAGGACTTATCATTGTTATCGTCATTACGTTTAGCGCGCTTATTGCCGGTTATGAATCTGTAATGCGGATAATACATGGTTCGACAATTACGCATTTGGGTGCAACAGCAATCGCCGCGATTGTAGGCTTTGTCGGAAATGAAATTGTCGCAGTATATCGCATCCGCATGGGCAAAAAGATGGGCAGTGCCGCTCTTATTGCTGACGGTCATCATGCGAGAGTGGATGGAATTACATCGCTTGCTGTATTAGTTGGTGTGGCTGGAACGTGGCTGGGCTTTCCGATTATCGATCCGCTTGTTGGGTTGGTTATTACAATCATGATAGTCTTTATAGTAAAAGACTCAGCAAAGGCGGTGTTTACTCGCTTATTGGACGGAATCGAACCTGAAATCATCGATACGATTACAAAATCCGCTTATCAGATTGAAGGCGTTCAAAAAGTAAATGACGTCAAAGCGCGCTGGTTTGGTCATGAAATATTGGCTGAAATTACAATTACGACGTATTCGAAAATATCTGTAAAAGAAGGTCATGAAGTAGTTAAAAATGTCATCCATCGTTTGCAGCATGATGTTGAACATTTATCGAAGGTACAGGTTCATGTGGATCCGGTTGAAGAACAAGGTTACTCTTTTCATGAGCATTCACACGCTGCCCAACATTCGCATGAACATGGACACGAGAAACATCACGGTGGACATAGTCATGACCACACCGGAAAGCACGTTGATTTATCAACACCAACATACCCGTTCAAGTGGGCAGGTGTTTATGAGTTGTCAGTCGGTGACTATGAATTTACTCTGAATGCAGGCCCGGATCCTGCAATGCTCATATCATTATTGCCCTTAGCCGCGCCCAAAAAAGACGCTTTCAAGTCCGCAAAGATTGATGTTATCGAAGTATTTAAGAGAGAAATGCAGCCCTTGTCAATTGGAGGTACATTTCAACCTGGTCGTGATCTGATCCAGTTGCTTCTCGATGGTGCTGCCACTTTCGTAGTGCGTATCAACAAGGCAGGTTCTTACGTACTGTTCACCGAGCATCACCCTGACGAATTCGACGCTGAACTGCGCCGCAACGGAACGATTATTCCTATATCGTTTCAACAAGCCTTTCCATCTGCGCACGCACATGCTCATCATGGTCACCAGCATCCACATGAAGAAGAGAAAGGACATTCACATGGCTGACGATAATACGCACGTACACGAACATGAGCATAGACACCGCAAACAAATTGTAAACCGGTTATCACGAATTGAAGGACATCTTCGTGCTGTTAAGGAGATGACAGCAGAGGGTCGGGATTGTGCAGATGTTTTGCTTCAAATTGCGGCTGTTCGTAAAGCATTGGATAATGCAGCAAAGCTTTTATTAAAGGATCATTTGGAAAGTTGCGTGATGGATGCTGGTCCTGGTGAGGATCGAACTAAAATTTTGGATGATCTAAACAAAGCATTAGACCATTTTATTCGTTAAATGTGGAGAGAAGAGAAAGAAGCATGGTGACTTCACTAACGGAAACAATAGCTCAATAATCAAACAGAACGAGGCTGCCGATATGGATCGGCAGCCTCGTTGCACTAACGGGCAGTAGAGTTCAATAAACATTACAACTTTCACTTAGATAGCAGTTTTTCAACGCTTGGGAATGGTATAATTTGTTGCGAAATGAAAAATTGTACGTATTTAGGGAGTGTAATTATGCTTAGCTTTAAAAACACGACAACGGAAATTTTAAATAGTGGGATTGATACAGTTGTTCTATCAGTAGGAGCAACGGAACAGTTTGGACCGTACTTACCAATGCATTTAGATACGCTTATCGCAGAGCTATACGCTGATGCTTTTGGAAGAGAATTAAATGCTTACGTATTACCTACAATTCCGTTTAATACCTCTGAAGAACATGCTAATTTCAAGGGGACAGTTACAATAAGCCCCAATATATTAACAGCCATGTTGGAAGAAGTTATTATTAACCTGGGAAGACAAGGTTTTAAGAAGTTTTTGGTCTGCACTGGACATGGTGGCTCATATTGGGAGGGAGCTTTCGTTAAGAATATTAATTACAAGTACCCGCAGATTATCTTAATCTCCGCAAATCATAACAATTATATTGCATGGGAAGAAGCAGTTGAAACGGCAGGCTTACAAGGCTTAAACGAAATGCACGGTGGGTTATTGTCCGTTTGTACAGCCATGTGGCTTTGTCCTGAACTTGTTAAAACTAATTCAATGGGTTCAGACATACCTTCAGAAAACCGTCTTTATGCAGATTACTTAGGATGGGATAAACTAACTCAGGATGGTTGTTGGGGGAAGTTTGAAGAAGGAAGTTATTCACACGAAGAATTGGCTGAAAAAGGTAAGCTATTTTGGAACACATTTATCAAAAAAAGAACTGAAGGTTTGAAACAAATCCTAGAAGAGGGATATCGTCTAAAAACTCAAGCATGATTGAACTAACGGAGAACGATAGTGCAACAACACAAAGACGAAAGGGCAGTAATCTTCAAAGTGGGATATGCGATTGGTTGGTAAAGTTATACAATAAGAGGAGGGAATGGGGTTCGAAAAGATCAATTACCGCTTATTGCATTTTGCTGCTGAGAGGAGATAAGTATTGAGAAATGGAGAACTATAAAAATCGAGTCGTGGTCGGAATTGACGGTGGGGGAACCCATACCCGAGTCATGGTAGCAGATACTGAAGGGAGGATCCTTTCTTACATTGAAAGAGGTGCATCCTCAATACATAAGGATTTGCAAGCGAGAGAAAATGTGTGTCAGGCACTTGAACAGGCTCTGCATGAGTCGGAGAAAAATGTAAGTGACGTGGCGACTCTTTATGCGGGGATTGCAGGTTTCGATACCAAAGCCGACTTGAATTGGGTAGAACCTCTCACTGACCTTCCAGGACTTATTTGTGTAAAGCAGCATGTCAATGACGCAGTGGTTGCGCATAGCGGTGCCCTGCTTTCGGAACCCGGGGTAATCGTTATTTCAGGTACAGGTTCTATCATTTTTGCCGTAACAGAGGACGGGAAGCAGATCAGGAACTATGATCTACATCAATATGCTGCCAGCGCAGCCCGATTCTTGGCTTATGATGCAATTTATGAGTTACTTGCCGGCAATGTACAGGAAAACGACCAACTATTGGTCCAGTCCATGTTACAATTCTGGGGGGTATCCTCGGTAGAAGAACTGTCACAACTTGCGTTGAAAGGCTTCATCACCGATCAAAGAGAGCGCAATCGAAAGTTTGCTGAATTGGCCCCGACCATTACCGAATCCGCCCTGCAGCGTAGTACATTGGCACAAACTGTCTGTAATCGTGCTTTACATCAGATTATGGTGGGTGTGGAGATTCTTGCTTCTTATTTCTCAGAACCGGAAGTCAAGGTAGCATTGATAGGAAGTGTGGTCAACAGCGAATATTTTCAACAGCAACTGGCCTCCCGAATGAAGGAGGGTAACAATAAAAGGTACCGCATCGTTTCTCCCGCCTTCTCACCAGTAGCTGGTGCGGTTTTAATGGCTCTAAAGCAGCTTGGCATCATCATTACCCCACAATTGCTTGAGAACCTTGTCTTGCATCCCCAATCTCGTCATAAATAAACCAACAAGCATTCGGATCCTTCACCGATTATAATAGTAGGCTGCCGCGTCATAGATCTGGTAGCCTAACTGCGTTAATTGGCAGTTTTAACGTTAAAGGAAAGAGGACTAACGAAAAAAAGCTAATTTCAACACTATCAATCAATTCAAACCGCGTAAGGGATAAAATGGGGGTTGAATAACACCTCCACTCATTAGAACAATTTAATAATGATTAATCTAAGGAGCAGTATGATGAACAGCGAGCCCATTAAAAGTATCGATGATATTTATGTAATGCTGGATAGTCTGTTCAGCAACCCAACTGAGTATTGGAATTCTATTTATCAAGACAGGCCCGAGTATATGTCCTTTTTAACTGAATATCCTGATGAAAATTTGGTTCAATATGTTCATAAAAATATGATCAGTGCTAAGAAAGTATTAGAGTTCGGTTGTGGGGAAGGACGTAATGCCATATTTTTGGCACAACAGGGGTTTCACGTAGATGCTGTAGATATCTCTGACACAGCTATTAAGTACGCTCTAAAAAATGCGGAGAAACATAATATTAAAATAAACTTTCAATGTAAAAATGTGCTTGATTTCGATATTGAAAATAACACATATGATTTTGTTTATGATTCTGGATTGCTGCATCATTTGTTACCACACTGCAGAATTCAATATCTAGACTTAGTATACGAGGCTTTAAAGCGAGGCTCCTGCTTCGGTTTAATTTGTTTCGCAACAGGCTTTGAAGATATCGGTGGAGCAAGTGAAGTATCCGATTATGAGGTGTATAAGAATCGGCGGATACTTGGGGGATTCGCGTATAGTCGAGAAAAGTTAATTGAGATCATGTCCGACAGATTTGAATTAATGGATATAAGATATATGACTGAATATCCAGAAGGACAGCTATTCGGTAAATCATTTTTGTGGGCATCTCTATGGAAAAAGAATTAAGGGTTTACTAAAGTATGGGGTTTACACAGTAGAAACCGATTTTCGTGGCACAAGCCCTGTTTCTGTTATTATGTAGTAAATAGTTATTTTTGAGGTGTTTATCTATGAAAACGATTGGGCTAATAGGTGGAATGAGTTGGGAGTCATCCTTGCTTTATTACCAAATCATCAATCAGCGTGTAAAGGAAAAATTAGGCGGGTACCATTCCGCAAAAAGTCTCATGTATTCGGTGGATTTTCATGATATCAAGACTCTTCAACATGAAGGGAAATGGGATGAAGCCACAAAAATCATGATTGATTCAGCACAAAAACTCGAATCTGGTGGTTCAGATTTCATTATCATATGCACGAATACGATGCACAAGATGGCAAAAGAAGTAGAAGAATCAATATCAATACCGTTATTACATATAGCTGATGCAACGGCAAATGAAATTGTTAAGTGTAGAATTAAAAAAGTCGCTTTACTTGGTACCGCGTTTACTATGGAACAAGATTTTTACAAAGGCAGACTTATTGAAAAATTTGGACTTGAAGTTATCGTTCCAAATGAAGCAGCAAGGAAGATTGTACATGATATCATCTATCAGGAACTTTGTCTCGGAATTATTAAAGAAAATTCTAAACAATCCTACTTAGAGATAATTAATAGTCTTATCCAAGATGGGGTAGAAGCCGTAATCCTTGGCTGTACAGAAATCACCTTATTAATTTCTCAACTGGATTGTATGGTTCCTGTATTCGATACAACGAAAATCCATGCTGAATATGCAGTAGATTTTGCTCTGAAAGATTAAAAGATGTGGCTGGTTCAGGTATCTCCCTTTTGCAACGAAATCAAATAAGTTAATTTGGTCTTCGCATCAAGAAGGTGCGGGGTTCGGAACAGGTTCCATATCGCTTAACTCCAGCTGTAAAATAATTTTGATCTCTTCCTGGGTTTGTAATGTTATCAAATGTGGATTAGTCAATCCAAAATCGGAAAATTTCACTGTAGTAACGCCCTTCAATTTCAATAAACCGTCTTCGTAAAGGGCTTCACCTGAATTCCCAGATTCTTCGGACAAGACATTGATTTGAGCCTTTGCGGACATTTTTTCGGGATGCAATAAATTAAAATTCCAAAAGCCGCTAATCGCATGAAATTGGCTGATAACAGATTCCTGAGATGTTTCGACCTCAAAATAAACCTTGGAAGAATCAGTAATAAACCATTTTTTATCAAGCTGCTTGGGCCCCATAACAAACTTATTCTTTAAGCACCCAACCTCCCTTAAACTTCTACTTATACAAAAAAAGGAAAAATGTATCACTTTTCAAAGATGTGGTATATTGTTGTTATCAATAGCATGGAAGCGCTTTATTTTCGGGCTGCACGAAGGGGGTTCAAGCGCCATGGCAAATAGAGGATGGGTCGGATGAAGATAAGATCGCTGCTGGCAGTGCCATTTCGGAGACTGCTTATCCGCAACAAAATTATTGTCGTCTTTTTCCCGCTGATCATCATCCCGCTATTTACACTGGGGTATTTTACAAGCCATATGTTCACCAGCTCACTGATCGGTAAAACGAAGCAGAATGTGCTGGACGAGTCGGCCTTGATTTTGACCCGCATCGATTCGATGATTCGCAACTCAGAGAGCAGTGCAAATATTATAATGGAGAATTTCGACCATATTTACCAAAATTATGCCCCGTCGGACAATCCCATTGAAGAAAATCAGCGGCGCATGCGAATTCAGACCATGTTCGATCTCGAGCTGTTTAATTTTCCGGACGTCGATTCGGTCGCGTTTATCGATTCGCGGGGGAAGCTGTATACGTCCTATTTTCCGGAAAAAGATAATGACGTGAAAATATTCGGCAGCGAATTGCTGATCCATATCGGCGAGTTGCCGGGCTACGGCGTCAATAACTGGTTTCCCATGCAACATCGCGATTTTTTGGTGACCGATCCCGACGTTCCGGTGCTGTCGATCGGTAAGCAGATCATCGATCTGAAGTACTGCCTCCCGTACGGAATCCTGATTGTTAATATTAAAGAAAGCGAGCTTTCATCCGTTTACGCCAAAATGGTGTCTTACCCGAAGGAGCATTACCGCATTATCGACAGCCAAGGTACGGTCATCTCGTCTTCCTACAAATCGGAGCTGATGAAGCCGCTGCAGGACGAAGCTTTGCGAAAGCTTATCTTATCGAGGGATTCCTTCTCGGAAATCGCGCATACGCAGACTGGCACCAATCTGGTTACAAGCGTCGGTTACGCCAAAATGGGCTGGAAGCTCGTCAATATCGTTCCTGAGCAGGCGATTACAGCGGATATCCGCAAAAACATCCGAATGACAGTCATTATTGGATCGATCTGCCTTGTCTTCGCCCTGCTCGGCGCAAGCATCCTGTCGAGGGTCATCGTCAGCCCGCTGCAGAAGCTGGCAAAGGCGATGCGCCAGGTGAAGGAAGTCGAGTTGAATGTATTGGCGCATATCCAAACGGCCGACGAAATTGGCATGCTGGCGTCCGTGTTCAACTCTATGATTGCTCGAATGAAGGAGTTGCTCCAGCGGGTGGAAGCGGAGCAGAAAAGAAAAAAGGAATACGAGCTGGCGCTCATTCACGCCCAGATCAAGCCGCATTTTTTGTACAACACGCTCGATTTGATTTATTTGCTGAACGATCTCGACCGAAGCGGAGAGGCCCGGGACACGGCCAAGGCGCTGGCGGATTTTTATCGCGTCGCGCTAAGCAAGGGCAGCGAGATGATAACCGTTGGCGAGGAAATCAAAAATGCCAAAGATTATTTGTCGATCCAGCGCGCCCGCTATTCCGACGTATTCGATTTCGATATCGATGTGCCACAGGATGTGATGAGGTCGGTCATTCCGAAATTGTCGATCCAGCCGCTGGTGGAGAATGCCATCTATCACGGGTTGAAGACGAAAGGAAGCCTGGGTCATATTGATATCGGGGGCTTCCGGGACCAACAGGCGGTGACGATCGTCGTCAGCGATGACGGTGTCGGCATGCCGGAGAGCAAGCTGCGGGAAATCTGGAGCCGGTGGTCAAGCGACGACAAGCCTGTGTCCTTCGGCATATTCAGCGTGCATGAACGAATCCGGCTTTATTTCGGGAACGAATATGGGGTTACGATCAGCAGCAGGGAGCATGAAGGCACCGAAGTCAGAATAAGGCTGCCGGGTTGAACGAAGGAGGAATCGCGTTGTATAGCGTGATGGTTGTGGATGATGAGCCGTTGTTTCGGGAATATATTCAAAAGAAGTTCAACTGGAAGGCGCTCGATATGTCGGTCGTGTGCGAAGCCCGCCACGGTATCGAGGCGCTGGAGCAGGCGAAGGCGCATCGGCCGGATATAGCGCTGGTAGATATCAATATGCCCTATATGGACGGGCTTGCCTTGTCCGAGCAATTGAAGCTGTGTTATCCCGATATTTCGATCGTACTGGTGACCGGCCATAACGAGTTCGAATACGCGCGCCGGGCCATCCGGATCGGCGTGAAAGATTATTTGCTGAAGCCTTTCGACGAGGAAGAATTTATGGTGACACTGAACAAGGTGAGGAGCTTTATGAAAGCCCAGCGCGAGGAGCGGGCCAACTCGCGGGATCAGTTCGCCTTGTTGCGGGAAAGCTTTTTGCTAAAGCTGATCAGCCAGGATTTCGACATGAAGAGGGAGGACGCCGAAGCCGCCATGGTGCGGCTTCGGATCCCTATTCCGCAGCGTCATTACCGGGTAGCCGTAACGGTAATCGACCATTTGCGCAGCATGGATGATCCGGCAGAAGCGTCGCTTTGGAGATATGCGGTTGAGAATATGCTTCAGGAGCTTGTCGCCGTCAGCGGCGAGCATGTGCTGTTCCACGATGCCGAGGGGCGGACTGTCTCCATTATCGCCTTCGACGACCATGAAGAAGGGCTGGCCTTTGACGGGCAGGCTTTCGAACGGCTTGGTCGGCTGGTCGAACATCACTTCAAATTTACGGTCACGACGGGACTCGGCAGATTCTCAAGCGATGGTATGGAGCTGCGCCTGTCGTACCGGGATGCCCTGACCGCCATCCAGAATAAAATGACGGCCGGTCAAGGTCGGGTCATTTGGCACGAACGGCTGGGAAGCAACCCGAGCCTGTTCGAATTATTCTCCGTAGAGCTGCAGGAGATGCTTATCTACAGCTTGCGGATGAAGGAAGGGGACGCTGTCGAGGAATTGCTTGACCAGGTTTTCGCCTACCTTGGCAAAACCCGCGCCGCCGTCGATACAGCCTTGACCGGACTTATGGGTTTCGTCTCGATTGGTCTATCGTTCGCCAACGAATCAGGAATTGCGATCGGCGATCTGTTTGGCCCCGAGTTCTCACCGTACCGGGAGCTTGAGCGAATGTCGACGATCGAGCAATGCCAGGACTGGCTGAAGGCGTTGTTCCGCCGTGTGTTAGATGCGGCCTACGACAGCCGTCCGTCGAAATCGTTAAAGCTATACGAGGCGGCGAAGCAAATCATCCACGACCGTTATGCCGATTCCGATTTAACGGTTGAGGCGATCGCTGGACGGCTCTATATCGATGCCAGCTATTTGCGGAAAATATTCAAAAAGGAAGCCGGCATGCCCGCTTCCGATTACTTGACCTACGTTCGCTTGCAGAAGGCGAAGGAACTGATGATCGGAAGCAAGCTGAAGCTGTCTGATGTTGCGGAGCGGGTCGGTTACAGCGACGCCAACTATTTCAGCAAACGCTTCAAGAAGCATTTCGGCGTCACGCCGTCCGTTTACGAGCAGAGGAAACGGCGCTGACGTCCCGACAGCGGAAATATTTCACGAGATGTCCCGTTTTGTACCGATTCGTCCCGATTATTGCATTCTCTCCCTTTCCCTGAAATTTTATAATAAAAACAACATCTTGAAACCGCTTGCAATCTGCGGTATTACCGCTTCTACAATTCCATATAAGAGAAAGAAGGGTTCTGATTGAAAGAAAAACGTTTCAAGGCATTGACAATTGCCGCCGCTTTGCTGTTCACATTCTCTTTGACCGCGTGCGGCAATGGAACGCAGACTTCGGATGGGGGGACTAAAGCACCGGCCAACACGGGCGGAACCGCCAGCCCGGCTGTGAAGGATCTGCCGATTAAGCTGAAGATCTACGCCCAATATTTCGACGATGATACGAAGAAGCCTTACGACTACGCCGTAGCGGAGCTGAAAAAGGCGATGCCGAACGTCGAGCTGGAGCTGGACCCGGCCATGCAGGATAACGGGCAAAAGCTGAGAACTTACGCCGCTTCGGGCAATATGCCGGATATATTTCAGGCGGGATTCACTGATTTAAAGGCGTTCTCCGCATCGAAAAACATCGAACTGCTGGACAATGCCGCGCCGACGGCGGACTTCAAGAAAGATTTGAATCCCGGGAACGAGCCGGTGTTGGTTGCCCCTGACGGGCATATTTACGCTTATCCGTTTGCCGGAATCGAATTCCAAATTCTTTATTACAACAAGAAGCTTTTTGCCGATGCGGGCGTGCAGGCGCCGATCAAGACAATCGATCAATGGAAAGATGCAAGCGCCAAATTCAAAGCTAAGGGCATTGTACCAGTGTCGATCTTCTCCAAGGAGAAGTGGATCGGAAACTCGTTCTACAAAGGTCTTGTGACGAGAGAAGAGCCGAATGGATACGCCGCTCTGAAGGGAGCTGAGCTTCCGGAGGCGTTCAAGCTCGCAGCAAAGCAGTTCAGCGAATTGAATCAAGCCGGATTGTTCGATCCCAATGCCACGAACACCAACTACGACCAGGCGTCCTCCCTGTTCTATACGGGCAAGGCGGCGATGTTCGTCAACGGCCAGTGGGAAATCTACAGCGCGGATAAGAATTTGGGAGCCAACGTTGACTGGATGTATTGGCCGGCGAAAGACGAAGCGACGTACGAAGCCAAGAAGTTTTATATGGACGGTTCGGGCGAGCCCGGGGGCTTCTCCATATCGGCGACGAGCAAAAACAAAGAAACCGCGATCAAAGTTGCTGCTTTACTTGCCCGGAAATATGCGGAATACAAATATTCGCAGCTCGGCAATCCGATTGTCTCTGTGAAGGTGGATAAGCCGGTCTCCGTCACTCCACCTCCGATGATGCAGCGGCTTATCAAAGAAACGCTGCCTAACGTCAAAGGTTTCGCTAAGCTGAATGAAAATATCAAGATCAATACGGCTCTCGATGACAACACGCAAAATTTAGTCGTCAAAGGCTTCAGCGATCAGGACTTTATTAAAAATATGAATAGGGTTCTTAGCGAGGCCAACAAGTAACGGCGAATTTTCCATAGAGATTGGAATGAAGCTCGATGAGGAATTATTTCGGCAATAAATGGGCGATCGCTGCGCTCGCCCTGCCGGCTCTTTTGCTTTACACAATTGTCGTCGCCTATCCTGTGGCCCAAAGCTTGTACCGTAGTTTTTTTGAGTGGGATGGTATCGGGAAGGGAACCTTCACCGGCCTAAGAAACTATGTCACGCTATTTAATGATCCGCTGCTCCTGACCTCGCTCAAGAATGGCGGATTGTTCGCTCTTGTGCTGGTCTTCTTTCAGATTGGGCTTGGGACTGTGCTCGCTCTGGTCTGTGCCGATCCCAAAATCAAGGGGAGAAAAATACTGAAGGTGGGCTATTTCATTCCGGTTGTGTTGTCCGTTACGGTTGTCTGCCAGCTATGGATCGCCATCTACGACCCAACCAACGGGCTGATCAACAAGCTGTTCCAGGTGCTGGGCATACCTTATCGGCAAAACTGGCTTACGTCACCTTCCGTCTCGATTATCGCGATCGCATTTGTGAACGCCTGGCAGTATATGGGCTATCAATTCAGTCTTCTTTACGCGGGAATCAAGTCGATTCCAGAGCAATATATGGAGGCCGCCATAATTGACGGCTGCACCAGGTGGACGGCGCACCGCAAAATAACGATTCCGCTGATGTTGGAAACGTACAAGTTTTGTCTAATTGTGGCGATCACTTCTGGTATCGGGGCGTTCGTTCAGATGCTGATCATGACGAACGGCGGACCCGGGACGACCAATTTCACACTTACGTTCATGATATATCGTTACGCTTTCAGCCAATTCGAATATGGCTACGCATGCGCGGTTTCCGTATTTCTGGTAGCGATGAGCCTGCTTGCCACCGTCATCATTAACCGGTTATTTCAACAAGAACGGATAACGTATTAATTCGGGAAAGGGGGGCAAACGGCATCTTATGCAAGCCAGAGTCAAAGTCGGGCAAGTGCTGCTGCAAGGTCTGTTGTGGATTTATTTTCTGTTATCCGTTTATCCGCTTTTTTGGATGGTGTCGTATTCGCTTAAAAATAACAATGAGATATTTGTCACCAATCCTTTCGGCATTCCACTGCACGTCCGTATCGAAAACTACATTAATGCGTGGTCACAGTTCAGTATTCCCCGGTACTTTTTGAACAGTCTTGTCGTTTCGACGATCAGTACCGCCGGCATCCTGATTTTGTCGGTCATGTTCTCTTATACGATCGCCAGGATGGAGTGGAAGCTGCGCAACACTGCGCGAATTTATATACTCATCGGCATGTTCATTCCGTTGCAGGTCATTATGATTCCGCTCGCGATTTTGGTGAAAAATTTTCACCTTGTCAACACTTATGGGGCGTTGATCATCCCTTATATCGCGTTTGGCCTACCCTTCTCGTCGCTTGTTTTCTACGGCTTCATGCGCGGCATTCCCGTTGAGTTGGAGGAGTCGGCGTGCATGGACGGGGCCAGCATTTACAGGACGTTTCTCCGCATCATCGTGCCGATCGTACTGCCGGCAGTCGCCACGGTCGCGATCTTTCAGTTTCTCGGAGCGTGGAACGAGTTTTTGCTCGCCTATATTTTGATTTCCGACGAAGCAATGAAGACGCTGCCGCTGGGGCTGTTGTTTTTCCAGGGACAATACAGCACGGACTGGGGTGGTATGGGCGCTGTCATGACGATTGCCAGTTTGCCGATGGTCATCGTATTCATGTTCTTCAGCGAACAGGTCGAACGCGCATTGACGGTAGGTTCCGCCATCAAAGGCTAAAGCCGTTTCCCGGACCAGAAACGCGCAGGATAGCGGGGGGCGTGCTTTCGGCGGGTAACCAAACTTCATACCATTACAAAGGAATTGATGACAATGAGTGAAATGCTGGGAATCGGCGTTGTCGGCGCGGGAGCGATCGCGACTCGAATCATGGCTCACCTGAGGTTGCCCGATGCTGCGGAGAAAGTCAGGCTTGCAGCGGTATGCGACCCCGTTCCGGGCAGAGCAGCGGCGGCAGCAGCCAAGTACGGGGCGGCAGCCAGCTACGAGAGCTACGAACAATTGCTGCGGGATCCGAACGTGGACCTCGTAACCATTTGCAGTCCGATCGGCCTGCATTATGAGCAAGGGGTTATGGCAATCGAAGCGGGGAAGCATGTCCACTCCAATAAAACAATGGCCACGAAAGTGTCGGAGGCGGACGATCTTATTAGACGGGCGACTTCAAGGAACGTGCGTATCGTCGCTTCCCCGGGGGTAATGATTCAACAGGAAACGAGAAGGAAGCGCAAGCTTTGCCTGGAAGGAGCGCTCGGCCAATTGTCCTGGGCCATTGCGGGCACCGCCATGGGCAGCGGCACTTATCACCTGAACGAGGAAGTGCGCACGGGAAACGATTTGCTGAGCAACGTCAATCCCGGCTGGTATTTCCGTAGGCCCGGTGGCGGTCCAATGTACGACGCCACGGTGTATCCGCTGCACGAACTGACGGGCATCGTCGGCCCGGCCAAGCACGTAACCGCCCTTTCGGGCATTGGCATTCCGGAGCATATGTTTGGCAGCGAGCGAATCGTGACGGAGATGGACGATTCGACCATCCTGCTGATCGACTTCGGGAATGCGTTTCACGGTGTCGTCTATGCGACGATTGCCGGTTCCATTACGGAATGGACGCCCAACATTTACGGAACCAGGGGTGCGATCATCGGTTCAAAATTCGGGGACGAGGTTTTGAAGCGTGAGGGAGACCGGACGCCCCACGTCACGGGCGGGCATTTCGGGCTTAGGGAAGCGCACGTGTACGAGGATATTATGCAGCTTGTCGATTGGGTGCTGGAAGGCGTGCCTTCTGTTGCCAACGCCGAACATGCGCGGCATGTCATCGACATTATCGAATCCGGTTACAGGGCGGCGGAGACGGGGTGCACCCAGGAGCTTGTCACGACGTTCGAGCCGCTGCCTCTATCCGAACTGCAGAACAATATATAACGAATGGTGGTTGAGGAATATGGAAGTCAGTCGCGCCGAGCTGGACAATGGCAAGTTGCTGCCGGAGAATGTCGAGTTGGCAGCCAAATTGATCGAAGTAAACGGATATGTTGTCTTTGAGCGAGTATTGCCTAAGGACAAGATAGAGCGAATTCACCGCAGATACATGGAGATTCTGGAGCCGTATCTGGATGAGCACCGCGAGGAAGTATACAATCCGGGCAACGGATTTAACGACGGTACGAACCATATACGGCTGTTTCTGCCCTTCGAGGAGCCCTTTATCGACGATTCCATTATTGCGCATCCGTTTGTGACGGATGTACTGGATCGTTTGCTGGGAGAAGACTTCGTCCTGCACTATTTTGCCACCAATACGTCGCTGCCCGGGGGTCGCAACAGCCAACCGGTGCATGCCGACACCGGCTCGCATTTCGGCGAACGCTGCGCGGTGAATTTGCCGATTTCGAACTTGGTCGTCAATATTCCGCTCGTGAACACGGATGAAACCAATGGCCCGATGGAAATATGGCCGGGAGGAACGCATCTGCTGCCGGATTCCTGGTACAGCGCCAAATCCTTCAGCAAGGCGAAGCTGGCCGAACATATGCACAGCGTCAAAGCGGTCATGCCTGCAGGCTCGATCATGATCCGTGATGACCGGATGTGGCACCGGGGAACGCCGAATCGGTCGGACCAGCCTCGGCCGAATATCGCCATGATCTACGCGCCGGCTTCGAACGCGCCGAAAAACGGAACCATTCAAATTCCGACCGAATCCTACGATCGGCTCTCGGAACGCGCCCGCAAGCTGCTGCGGTTCGAGAAAATCGGATATCCGGCTATTGCGCCGTTTCATTAATCGCTTTCAGACATGGAGTCCTGTTCCATGCTTCGGACCGGCAGCCGCCCTATACAGAACGCAACGCGCACCCTTTCAGGAGCGCGTTTCTTTTTTCGATTCCACTACCCGGCCGTTGATGTATGGCGCCGCTTAGTTTAACAGCCCCAACGCTTCGGACGCATAAATAGAAGAATATTTGAACTTCCCCCAAAGCGATGAATTATTAATGAAAACATGCTAAAATAATAAATAATAGTTAAAGAACTTTATATCGTTGAACAAAAATAAATCGATCGCAATGCGGTCATTTTTTTATTTCATTTAACGAAAAGGGGGGATTTTGATGAAAAGAATAATCTCTGTCTTGTTAACTTTAATTTTAACTTTCCCGTTATTGACAATAAAACAAAATGCCTATGCCCAATGTTTAAAAACACATTGGGCAAAAAAAGAGAATGGTTTCAAGCACCAATTATCATTACTGATAATGCAAAAAGCTTAATCCATTCGCTTCAAACCGTCACTCATTCAATGCATATGGAGTGTGTAGTATAGAAAGGACATTCTTGTAGAAGAAGGCGATGAGTGAATATCATCGCCTTCTTTTAGTACTGACTAGTTTTAAACCTCCATTTTAATTATAGAATAAGGTGAATTTTAGACCATTAGCGGGGAATATTCAATTAACTCCTTTGGGGTATTCGAGTAGTATAAAAACAGGAACAACAATACGAATTAGGGAGGGTTCAAATGAATAAAAAATGGATTGTAATGGGCATTGTTCTTATGTTATTTAGTTCCATAGTTCTGGCATGCTCTAAGACAGACAAAGCCGCAGAAACGACAGCAACGAAAGAATCAGCGGCAGTAGGGGCTACTCCGGCAGCGAACAAAAAGCCTTTCGACGGTGTTAAGCTGAAAGCCGTATTAATCGGTGGGGGTACATATGAGACTTTATATGAATCTATCCCTAAGTTTGAGCAAGAAACAGGCGCTAAGGTGGAAATCGTGTTTAAAGGAAACGGTTTTGATCTGGATAAAAAGTTGAAAATAGATTTCGCAGCAAATACGGTTGATTATGATGTGATGTGGGATCATACAAGCTTTTATTCTCAGTACATAGATGCATTAGAGCCGCTTGACAGTCTATTCACAGCGGATGAATTGAAAGACTTTACTCCTTCGATATTAAATGCTAGTAAAAAAGATGGAAAGCTATACATGATCCCTCGTATGGCGGACATCAGCCTTTATTATTATCGCACTGATTTGTTCAATGATGAGTCCAATAAAAGTAAGTTTAAAACGGAATATAAATATGATCTTGCACCACCGCAAACGTTAGATCAATTGAAAGACATTTCGATGTTTTTTGCCAAACAAGGAAACGGCATGTCGGGTACGCAATTTGCTGGCAAAGAGGAAGCCATTTCAGGTCGGTTTTTGGAGCTTACGCAAGCATTCGGCGGCGACTTTTTTGATAAGGATAATAAAATTACACTGAATAAAGAAGGTGGATTGAAAGCTGCTCAATTCTTGCGTGACTTATATGCAGCAGGGGCAATGCCTAAAGGAATGGTTAACTTCCTATGGGATGAAGTCGAGAAAAACTTTGCTAATGGCAAAGTAGCGATTTACTCGGAATGGCCGGGCTGGTATTCCACATTGAATGATCCGAAGAGCTCAACGGTAGCAGGCAAATTCAGTGTTATGCGCGCACCTGCAGGTCCAAGCGGAATTCATCCAGGTTGGGGCGGATCACATGGATTCTCTGTGACGAAAGCCAGCAAGAATAAGAAAGCAGCAGCGGCGCTTGTGAAGTTTTTGACAAATGAAGAGAATATGACCAATGAATCGAAGCTAGGCGCTATACCAGTACGGACATCCGTATGGGATAAAGTGTTGGCTGATGCGAATGCGGGGGATGCAGGTAAGAAAAATTTCTACAATACCTTAAATACAGCAGTAAAAGAAGATTTCCGCACACCTCCTCTCATTAAAGAGTGGATTCCATTATCCAACATTTTGTTCCCATATTTGCAAAAAATTATTTTGGGTGATACTTCTCCGCAGCAAGGATTGGATGATGCGGCGAAAGATATTACTAAAATGATGAGTCAAAGCAAATAAGATAGCTTCAAGAACAAGGGCGACAAGGACACTATGTCCTTGCCGCCTTTCATAAAGGGGAAAATATGATGGCTGGAAAAAGAACTTTATTGGATATGATGAGAGAAAGTAAATGGCTGTTTATGGGCTTGTTTATAGGACCGGCAATCTTACTGATCTTAATTGTTGTTGTGGTTCCAATGTTGTATAGTTTTTATTTAAGTTTGACGGACTTTAATCTTTTGAATGCGAAAAATTCAAGGTTTATAGGCATTGGTAATTATATCGGGCTGTTTAAAGATAAGGTGTTTATCAGCTCTTTCGTACGTACCTTTATATTGATGACACTTACTGTAAACCTGGAATTGTTGTTTGGGTTGTTTATTGCTCTTCTATTGTCAAAGCCATTAAAGGGCGAATCGTTGTTAAGAACCATCGTCATGGTTCCGATGATGTTTCCGCCAATTCTGGTAGGCTTTCAATTTAAATGGATTTTTAACGATCAAGCTGGTTTGTTGAACAATCTATTATATTCATTAACAGGGCAGCTGCATCAGATTCCATGGCTGATTGATCAGCCTTACGGATTTATATCCATTCTGATTGCAGAGCTTTGGATGGGTACACCTTTTATGGCGATCATTCTTCTGGCAGGTATGATGTCTTTACCGAAAGAACCGTTTGAAGCGGCAGATATTGACGGAGCAACCGGAATCCAAAAATTTTACTACATCACACGTCCAATGTTAATGCCGTATATACTTATTGCCATGGCGATTCGATCTTTGGATATAAGCCGTGCTTATGATTTAGTGAAAATAATGACAAATGGCGGGCCAGCGCAGCGGACAGAATTAATATGGACTTATGTAACCCGATTAAGCATTGTTGACAGCAAGTTTGCCATGGGTTGTGCGATGTCTTTCGTTAGCGTACTGATATCGTTTGCTTTTACGATAATGATATATAAACAACTCATTGCTGCAAGGAGAGGATTAGGTTGAAAAAGAAGAAAGTTATTAAGACGTTACATTATCTGACGACCTATTTGCTGCTAAGCCTATTTGCTATTCCTGCGATTTGGATCGTGCTCACCTCAGTTCGGCCTGATAAAGAAATTAACACAACTCCACCTGTATGGATCCCTAGTGAAATCACACTCGAATCATTCTCCAAATTGTTCGGTGGAAATACCTCTACGGGGTCAATTCCATTTATGGATTATTTCACAAATACGGTTATGGTTACTGTCTTCAGCACGCTAATTGCCTTAATGATCGGTACATTGGCTGGATATTATTTTTCTAGACATCAATCAAAAACATTGAACAGTCTCTTTCTAGGGATGATGCTGGCACGGGCGATTCCAGGTGTGGCCTTAAGCTTGCCGCTTTTTATTGTTTTCTCCCGTTTGGGTTTACTGGACAAAATTAGCGGTTTAACGCTGGCTTATACGGTGATGAATATTCCATTTACTACATGGTTAATGCAGGGCTTTTTCAAGGAAATCTCGTTGGAATTGGATGAAGCTTCTTTTATTGATGGCTGCACACGTTGGGGAAGCTTTTTTAAAGTGCTGCTTCCATTAACCTATCCGGGACTGGCAGCAGCGGGTATTTTCACTTTTCTCACCACTTGGGGAGAGTTTCAAATTTCCAGTATGCTGTCACGTACCGTTGCTTCGAAACCATTCACAGTCGGTTTATTTGACTTTACAACGCAATTTACTGTGGACTGGCGCGGAATGGCATCTATGGCGGTCATCATGTTAATTCCGACAACGATTTTTGTGCTGCTTGTGCAAAAGCTATTAATTCGCGGTCTGACAATGGGAGCAACCAAATAATGAACTGGGGGTTAAACGATGATAAGACTTGAGCAGTATGAATGGTGTGATTTTTGGTGGCAAGAAGCACCTCGACAAGATAACAAGAGAGTGTTGCTGGTAGGAGATTCGATTACTAGAGCTTATCGTCCCTATGTGAATGAACTGCTTCAAGGCGATATATTTGCAGATCAGCTTGCTTCTTCAAGGGCGTTGGATAATCCGGCTTACATTGCTGAATTGGATTACATGCTTTTGCAACAAAATATGAACTATCAGGGTATTCATTTTAATAATGGACTCCACGGTTGGCACTTGTCAGCAGATGAATATGAATTTCATTTGGAGAAGGTCATTCAACATATTTTGAACCATTTCGATTCTTCAAAGCTAATTTTAGCACTCTCAACACCAGTGACTAAACCGAACTTTCCGACCGAATTAGATGCTGAATTAAATAATAAGGTTATAGAGCGAAATAAAGCGATGGAGCATTTAGCCCACAAATATAAGGTGAAGATGAATGACTTATATACGCCAATGCTAGGGAAAAATGAGTATCGCGTAGATGACGGGTATCATTATAATGACACAGGCGAGAAAGCACAAGCAGAAATTGTAGCAAAAATCATACGATCAATATAGCCTACTTCCTTCTTTACAATGACGGGGGAAGTAGACTATTATTGTTTGAAAACAGGGAAATTCTCGGAAAAAGTGCGGAGTGATCTTTTGTACAAAATCATGATTGTGGACGATGAGGCGGAAATTCGTGAAGGGATCGAAGAACTGATTCAATGGGAAGATCATGGATTCCAGTTTATTGGAGGTTACGAGAACGGCCGGGAGGCGCTTGAGGCGTCTGGAGCGAATGTTCCGGATGTCATACTGACGGATATTTGCATGCCATTTCTGGATGGGTTGGAGTTAGCGGAAAGAATAAAACATATTTCTCCGTTTACCCGGTTAATCCTATTAACAGGGTATGATGATTTTGAATACGCGCAGCGAGCGATTCAACTGAACGTATACGA
Organism: Paenibacillus sp. GP183; assembly: GCF_900104695.1. NCBI lineage: Bacteria > Bacillati > Bacillota > Bacilli > Caryophanales > Paenibacillaceae > Paenibacillus > Paenibacillus sp. GP183. Next base: position 2,650,801 of record NZ_FNSW01000001.1, on the reverse strand, counting down.
CTATTTGCTTAAGCCGTTCTCGGCGGGGCAATTGCGCAATCTGCTCGATAAAGTCAAGCTGGAAATGGATGAGGATTATAAACAGAAAGAAGATATTCAGCGATTGAAAATGCAGTTGAATCAAAGCTTGCCGCTATTAAAAGAAAAGTTTTTAGAAAAGCTGGTCACAACCAGCATAAGCCGGACAGAACTCGAGGAAAAGCTCGATTTTTTTGACATTCGTTTGGTGGGGCCTTGTTATATGGCGATCGTGGTCGATATCGACGATTTCGGCAGCCGAAACCGATCCATATCCGTCATGGAGCAAGAACTTCTTCGCTTTGCGGTTTATAACATTGTAGAAGAAATCATGGTGAAACCTGAACGAGGTATCGCATTTCGATCTCGGGATGAACAAATAGTCGTCATTCTGTCATGTGAAGCTGATGATAGCGCTTACTATTTCGTTCAGCAGTTAGCAGAGGAAACGCGGCAATGCATGGAACGATATCTCAAATTTACAGTTACTGTCGGCATAGGAACAACCTGCAGCACTTTGCTGGAAATTGCGAGCTCTTGTCAAAAAGCGATGGCCGCCATAGATTATCGCTTTTTGCTTGGCAAGAACAAAGTCATATCGATTGCGGATTTTGGAGGAATGGTCCCAACGGAAACGGACGGTTATCCGGAGTGGGAAAAAAAGCTGCTTCGCTGTTTAAGGACAAGCTCAAGCCATGAAATAGAGTCCATCATCGAAGAGTGGATGCTCTACTTTAAGCGGTCGTTAACGCCAATGCCCAAATGTCATCTTTATTTGCAAAAATTTCACGTAGCGCTGCTGGATATGATGGATGAATTAGGCGGAGAGCGGGCGGAGTTTTCTTTATTCCAATCGACCGATCTGTTCTCCGGATGGAATGCCATGAAAACGTTGGATGATATTGGAGCTTGGCTCAAGACGACCTGCCGGCAAGTGATGGATGAATTGTCAAACATACGAATAGACCAAACCAGGTTAAAGGTGCTGGCAGCGGAACAGTATATCAAATCTCATTATTCCGACGAAGCATTGTCACTGCAAGAGGTGTGCCGGCATGTTCAAATCAGTCCGAGTTATTTGGGCGTCGTATTTAAGACGCATACCGGGCAAACCTTTATTGAGTATCTGACCCGCACGCGAGTCGATAAAGCGAAAGAACTGCTGAAGCTATCCGGGTTAAAGGCATTTGAAATCGCAGAACGGACCGGCTACCGGGACCCTCACTACTTCAGTCTCCTGTTCAAGAAAAATACGGGCATGTCTCCGACTGACTATCGTGAGATGATGATGGCTGATCCTTACCGAGTGATCGGGGGAGGGGGGGCTTGAGACGGTTTGCTTTTACCAAAATCCAGTCTAGCATCGCCGCCGCATTTTTTTGGCTGATTTTATTTACGACGCTGATCATGAGCTTGATCTCGTATAACTTGTCCGTCGACGATTTAACGAAGAAATCGCAAGATTCTACGATACAAATTATCGATCAAGTGAACCGGAATATTAAAGCGAATATCATCAGCATGGAATATATTTCGCTTATGGCGCTGAACAATGCGGATATCAGAGCCTACATGCAGGCTATGAGTCAACAGCAGGTTTCCAGTCAGGAAGAATATCGGATACCGATCCAGAATTTTTTTTCATCGGTGCTAAGCTCCCGTAAAGATATAGCTTCCCTTATGCTCGCGAATAACCAAGGCTCCTTTATCGTAACCGATAAATTAAACGGGATGTTAAAGTCTCCGCTCGACGTCAAACGACAAACCTGGTTTCAAGGTGCGAAGGATGCGGGAGGGCTGTTGGTGATTTCGGCCCCTCATGTTCAAAATTTTTATGAGAATGAACATCGCTGGGTCGTTTCCTTCAGCAGAGAAATTCGCAGCGCGGGTGTCGGACAAAGCCTAGGAGTTTTTCTTATTGATATGAATTTTGACGTCATTCACGATATCTGCAGCGATATTCGAGTCGGAAAACGAGGCTATCTGTTCATCGTCGATCAAAATGGAGAGGTGGTCTATCATCCACAGCAGATGATCTTGAACAGCGATTATAAAACCGAGAGGATTAAACAGGTCCTTGACAAGGATGAAGGCAGCTTTGCGACGGATGAAGGCCGTGACAGCCGGCTGTATACGATCAAGAATACGGGATTCGGCTGGAAAATCATCGGTGTTAATTATCTGGATGAATTGGCGAGCAATAAAGAGAAAATGAAGTTTTCCTTTTTGTTCTGGGGAAGTATCTGTATGGTGGTCGGTCTGGTCCTGGCTATCGTGATTTCTTACCGGCTTTCAAGACCGATCAAGCGGCTTGAATCCTATATGAAAGAAATCGAGCAGGGCAATTTTGATGTTCGATCGGATATTACCGAAAGCAATGAAATCGGTAAATTAAGCAAACGCTTCAATTTGATGACTCGAAAAATTAAAGAACTGATGAATCAAATTGTCGTCGAGCAGGAAATCAAACGAAAAAGCGAAATGCGGGCGCTTCAGGCGCAAATCAATCCGCATTTTTTATATAACTCGCTCGATTCGATCGTCTGGATGGCAGAGCGTAAAAAATCCGAAGAGGTTGTGCTTATGACCGTGGCTTTGGGAAATTTGCTGAGGGCAAGCATCGGTAAGGGAAGCGAACTCATTCCCATTCGGGAGGAATTGGAACACATCACCCATTATCTTACGATTCAAAAAATGCGTTATAAGGCTAAGCTGGATTTTCAAATTGAAGTCGACGAGGACATCTTGACCAAGAAATCGTTGAAGCTCATTTTGCAACCGCTTGTGGAAAACTGCATTTATCACGGGATCAAGAATAAATCCGGAACCGGCTTAATTCGGATTACAGGCAGCAAACTAGAGGGATGCATCGTATTGAAGGTACAAGACAATGGAGTGGGCATGGATGCCGAGCGAATTAATCGGATTTTAGCAGGAGACGCGATGCAAAGAGATAAACCAGCGAATAAAGGCGTCGGGCTTTCCAATGTTCATGAAAGATTGCGTATTTATTTCGGCGAACCTTACGGTTTAACTTTTAAGAGTGAAATGGATCGCGGAACCGAAGTGTCTATTTGTTACCCTATTCTGGAGTAGAGGTGGATAGAATGTGCTGAAGAGGAACTCGGTTACTTTATTAATCGGACTTTTATTTGTCATGATTATCGCTTATTTTCCTTATAAATGGTTATTCATGAAGCCAAACGACAATGGGCTTGTGAAGATCGCCATCGTGACGAAAACTAGCGATCCGAACATGGAATTCTGGCAGGCACTGATTGATGGGGCCAAAGTAGCGGCTAAAGAAAGCGGGGCATTGCTCGAAATCATTGGGCCGCGTTCAGACCGTGACGCTCAGGATCAGATGAACGTGATCCATTCAATTATTCAATATGGTCCATTACCGCAGGCCATACTGTTGTCGCCGGTCGATTCCGAGAGAATGGTCGAAACAGAGAAAGCAATTCGGCAAAAAGGAATTCCATTGATTACATTCAATTCTCCGATCAGCGGGGATATGTCTAGTGGAATTATTGCCACAGACCATGTAGAAGCCGGCCGCAATGCCACTCAAAGCGTTCTTTCCTTGTCGCCGGAAGCAACGCGTATTGTCATTGTGAATTCGAACCAGATTTCATCTGTTTATTTGGACCGAATGAGAGGGATCCAGAACGCGGGGGTACTGAATTCGGATTTGCTTAAGTTCGAAACGGTTTATACCGATGGTCCAGCGGAAAATCTGAAACTGAGGTTAACAAGTCAACGAGATATTGATGCGTTGATTGCCTTAAACGAGTCTGCGATGCTCGGTGCTGTCAAAGTGGTCAAAGAGTTGGGTTTAACCGGGAAAGTACCCATCATTGGCTTTGACAGTTCGCCGGACTCTATCCGAATGCTGGAAGCGGGAGATATCCAGATGCTTATCGTTCAGAAACCGTATCAGATCGGTTACCTTAGTGTTCGCAATGCGATGCGACTCATCCACGGGGAAGAGATTGAATGGAATATTCATATCGGATCTGAAATGATCACGGCACAAAATATGTACTCGGCAGAAAATCAGAAGCTGCTGTTTCCTTTCGCGGAAAGGTAAAAAAAATTATTTATTTAAATAATAAATCGTGTATGATAAATGATATTGAATAATGGAGGCAACGTCAATGAATCTAGCAGGAAAAACAGCCATTGTAACAGGGGGCGGTTCGGGCATAGGCCAAGCGATTGTCCGCTTGTTTGCCGCCCAAGGCGCAGCGGTCATCATAGCCGACTGGAATGAGAAGGAAGCCATGCAGCTAGCAGATGAATTAACATCTTCCGGGTATCACGTTGCAGCTGTGAAAGCGGACGTTTCAAGAGATGCTGATGTCCGATCGCTGATCCAAGAAACCGTACATAGATTTGGGCAGCTCGATGTACTTGTCAATAATGCAGCCGTTATTTTACCAAAGTTCATAGAGGAAGTGGAGGAGGATGAGTGGGATCGTCTCTTCAATATTAATTTGAAAAGTGTATTCTTCATGGTCAAGCACACGCTTCCACATTTAAAGAAAACGCGCGGTGCGATCGTCAACATGGCTTCTCTCAACGGTTTGGTTGGGCAAAAGATGAATCCTGTTTATGCCGCAACGAAAGGCGGAATCGTCGCCTTGACGAAGGCATTAGCATTGGACTACGCACCGGATGGGATCAGAGTAAATTGTATATGTCCGGCCGGCGTCTCTACACCCTTGCTGCAGCATTGGATTCAAGAGCAAGAGGATCCGATTGCTACGATTCAGATTTTGAATGATATGCATCCAATTGGCCGGCCGGCAACTTCGGAGGAGGTTGCTCAAGCTGCGTTGTTTCTTGCAAGCGCTCAATCCGGTTTCGTTACAGGTGTTGCTCTTCCCGTCGATGGCGGAGCCTCACTTGGTTACTAATAGATTGTATTCACTAAAACTAGGGAGATGGATCAGATGAAGATTACAAAAGTAGAAAGCTTTGTTTTGCACGTGCCGATTACACCGCCGATTACAGATGCTATCAATGTCGCAACACACTGGGGATTAGCCGGCGTTCGCATCTATACGGATGAGGGCTTTGTCGGATACGGTTATACCGGTACTTGTGCCCATGGCGATGATATGATCGTCGATACCATTGATAAATACTATGGTCCGCTTTTGGTTGGAAAAGATCCGTTTATGGTAAGAGAACTATGGGATGACATGCGTTTTGGCAAAATGCACTGGATTGGCCGATCAGGCGTAACGCATATGGCGCTTGCAGCTGTGGATATAGCTTTGTGGGATATTATGGCAAAGGCTTCGAATAAACCGCTATGGCAGTATCTTGGCGGGGCTAGATCTAAACCTATTAAAGCCTATAATACGAACGGCGGCTGGTTGAACTGGTCGAAAGACCGTTTGCTCAAGGATGTAACGGAGATTGTAGAGTCAGGCTTTACCGGTGTAAAAATCAAAGTCGGCAAGCCGGATCCGCGTGAAGATTATGACCGCTGCAAAGCTGTACGGAAGGCAATCGGCGATGAGGTGATCTTCATGATTGACGTCAATCAACAATGGAATATCAATACCGCTATGACCTGGGGGAAAAAGCTTGAAGAATTCAATTTGTTCTGGCTGGAGGAGCCGCTCAATCCTGATGACATTATGGGTCACAAAAAGCTCGCTGACGAGTTAAACGTTCCGATTGCTTTAGGGGAGCATGTTTATAACAAATATGCGTTCAGAGATTATATTCACCAAGGTGCAGTCGAATATTGCCAAGTTGACGTAACCCGTGTAGGCGGTATTACGGAATGGTTGCAAGTGGCAGGCTTGGCTGCTTCCTATGACGTACCGATCTGCCCGCATGTGGGCGATATGGGCCAAATTCATCAGCACCTTGTAGCATCTACGCAAAACGCTATTATGCTTGAGTACATTCCATGGATTCGTCATATATTTGAAGAGCCGGCCACGGTAAAGGAAGGGTACTATGTCCTGCCTCAAATGCCAGGTGCATCGACAACGATTCTTCCTAAATACTTTGAAGAATATCGGATTAGATAAAGGGATGGTGCAATTATGAAACGATATGGCAGTGTTTTAAAGGTTAAGCCTGATATGCTAGAAGAATATAAAACGCTTCATGCTAATGTATGGCAAGACGTTCTCGTGATGATCCACGCGTGCAACATCCGCAATTATTCCATTTATTATAAAGACGGCTATTTATTTAGCTATTTTGAATACATCGGAGAAAGCTTCGAGCAGGATATGGCGAAAATGGCAGCTGATCCAACTACGCAAGAGTGGTGGAAGCTCTGTGATCCATGCCAGGAGCCGCTAGAGACGCGGCGTACAGGGGAATGGTGGGCTTCAATGGAGGAAGTTTTTCATACTGATTGAATGGTATGAAGTTCAAGGGATTCGATGTGCGAGAGCGATGCCTTAAATGGCATCGTTCTTCTATTTTCTGCGAAAGTGGGTTTCTCTGCTTTTACCACAACTTATACATTGACGGAGCAATAGGTTGTTGATAGGATGTTCTCCATAGACACCAAGGGAGAGGACGCATTCCTTGCAGCCAACAAAAAATAAAACATTCTAACACCTGTGCCTGAGGGGATCATTCCTCTCAGGCTTTTCTAAAGAAGAGGAGGAACAGAAGATGGCGATCATCCAATTCCCGAATGGTTTCAAATGGGGGGCCGCAACCGCATCGTATCAGGTCGAGGGGGCTTTTAACGAGGACGGCCGGGGCTTGTCCATATGGGACACGTTTGCCCGTATGCCGGGCAAAGTGCTGAACGGCGACAACGGAGACGTCGCTTGCGACAGCTACCATCGCTATGAAGAAGATATCGCTCTCATGAAAGAGCTGGGCATCGATATGTAGGGCTTGCTGAACGGGTCGCAATTACAGCGATAAAGCGAAGCGGTCGGCAAGTCTGGATAACAGCCATTGCAAAATAGGCAAAAAGAGAACCCGTAGTCTCTTTTCCAGATTCATGACCAGCAGTTGCAGCCCGATTACTGTCTCACTGGTCGTCTGAAGGTGCGCTCGAATACGGCCAAGCCCGTAACTGCGCTTGCCTTCTCCGAACTTGCCTTCAACCGCATTGCGTGCAGAGGCATCCGCTTTGGCGATCCGTTTTTGCTCCTGTTGGTCAACTGAAGGGCGTCCGAGCTGCGGTCCGCTAAGACGAATCCCTTTCTCCTTACAGTAGCGCAGATTCTCACGGGTGCGGTAAATCTGATCGGCCAGCACTGCCTTGGGATAGAATCCAAAGCGGACACGGTAAGCTTCCACGGAAGCTTGCAACGTGATGCCTTCATTGTAGTTGTCCCAAGAAAGCTGCTCACGGAACGCATAACCTTTCACCACGCTGATCGCAAGCTTCGCGCCGAATTCAACGTTTGCTTTGGCTTTGCCGCGTACGATGGGACGGACATGCGGCTGCGAGATACTGACGATCCGATCCGGTGTGCTGTGCGTATGGGAACTGTACATTTCTTGCTGCTGACGATACAGTTCCTGAATGACCATCAGTTCCTTGTACTGCCTGCGCGAGAGCAGGGCCAAGTCGCCGTTTGCAGCAAGCTTAGTCACAATCCGTAGATCGCGGGCGACAAACCGCAATTGTCTGCCTACCGCTTTCCTCATCGTTCGCGGCTTCACGCGCCGCTGCTTGGCAATGGTCAAATACGCTTTTCGGGCGCGCTCGCGGTAGGTTCGCGGCTTTGGTGACTTTCCTCGCTCCGGCTCATGGAGGGTGTCGATGATGTTCTCCAGCTTTTCTCTTGCCTGGTTTAACAGCGACAAGTCCGTCGGGTACGCAATATCTGCCGGCGCACAGGTCGCATCGAGGAGCAACTCGCCTTCGTTGGTAAGCTCCATCTGCTCTGGCGGCTTCTCTGCTGGGTCGCTGACCGCAGGGGAACCTCCGCCTTTGTGATCGTCATCGTCTGACGGGTCTTGAGACTCGCTGCTTTTACGCGATTCTTCGAGCGCGATCCACTCATTCACTTCGTGGATGATGTCACCGCCCAACCGTTTGCGGAAATGCGTCATAAGCGAATCATGAAAGGGACGGCGATATTGGTATTCCGGAAGACCCAAGAAGTACTGCAGATACGGATTCTCCAGAATCTGCCGCAGTGTCTCCCGATCGTCGGTGCCAAGTCGTTCTTGAATGATGAGAGCCCCAAGTGCGACGCGGATCGAGACGGCTTTTTGTCCCTTTAGGCTTCGTTTGAAGTTCCGAGCGTATTTCTCTTCAATCTTCCACCACGGGATTATCTGGGCTAGAAGTACCCAACGGTTATCTTCCGACAGTTCCCCACCGAACGGTAGGAAGAAATCCCCCGGCAGGATCATTTGGCCTTCTGTTCGCTGATACATTCTGTTCGCCTCCATGTGCACGGTTTTTGACGGGGTATCGCCCGTTTTCCATACACTTAACTTCGACAAAAGAGGCGCTAAACCCTTGTTATTACTGACTTTTTGTTTCGTTCAGCAAGCCCTATGTACCGATTCTCTATCGCATGGCCTCGCATTTTCCCAAACGGTACGGGCGAGGTGAACGAGAAAGGCCTGGAATTTTACACCCGCTTCGTTGACGCGCTGCTTGCAAACGGAATTGAGCCGGTGTGCACTCTGTATCATTGGGATCTTCCGCAGGCGCTGCAGGATCAGGGCGGCTGGGCGAACCGAGCGACGATCGATGCTTTTGTAAACTATGCGGAAGTTGTGTTCAAGGCGTTGTCCGGTAAAATCAACAACAAATGGATCACGATCAACGAGCCGTGGTGCGTTTCCTTCTTGTCCAATTTTCTGGGCATCCACGCTCCAGGCAATCACGATTTGCAGCTTGCTGTGGATGTGGCGCACCATCTGCTTGTCGCTCACGGGAAAACCGTGCGCAAATTCAGGGAGCTGGGGCTTGAGGGCGAGATTGGCTACGCGCCTAACGTAACCTGGCTTGAGCCTTACAGCAACAGCCTGGAGGACGTAGAAGCATGTAAAAGGGCGACCGGCTGGTTCGTGGAATGGTTTTTTGATCCGGTATTTAAAGGCAGTTATCCTGAATTTCTTGTAGAATGGTTCCGCGTGAAAGGAGCCGAGGTTCCGATCGCTGACGGGGACATGGAGATCATCAGCGAACCTATTGATCTGCTCGGCATCAATTACTATACGGGAAATGTCGGCCGGTATAAGGCCGGGGCCGGACTATTCGACTGTGAAGATATCGATATGGGCTATGACAAGACAGATATCGGTTGGTTTATTTATCCGGACGGCTTCAAAAATGTGCTTACCTACATTCATTCGCTCTATGGCGATATTCCAATTTATATAACCGAGAACGGTGCTTGTTACAATAACGATCAGGAAAATGGCAGGGTGCGGGACGATTTGCGCATCTCTTACTTACGGAAACATCTGACTCAGCTTCAGCGATGCATCGATTCCGGCATTCCGGTAAAGGGTTATTTTACCTGGTCATTGATGGACAACTTTGAGTGGGCTGAAGGGTACAGCAAGCGATTCGGCATCATCCACGTCGATTATCGCACGCTGCAAAGAACGAAGAAGGACAGCTACTACTGGTATAAGCAGGTGATTGCAAACCAGTGGTTTGAAGCTTAAGGACCCAAGATGGACGCGAAGAAACTCTCTTTGTTTAGTCTCGTCTGGCCGATCATGATCGAGCTGTTCCAGCAATTCATGATTGGAACTGCCGACACGCTCATGGTGAGCCGGATTTCCGATGACGCCGTGGCCGTCGTCGGTCTGTCCAACCAATTTTTCCAATCGGTCATTATGCTGTTCACCCTCGTGAGCGGCTGAGCGGGCATTATCATTTCTCAAAAATTAGGCGCCGGACACCACGATGAAGCAAAATCGGTAGCCGCGATGTCCTTCGCCATTACCCTCGGCATTGGGGTTGTCGTCAGTCTCATTCTGTTCGCCGGACCGCTGTTCTTCGCGAAGGTACTGCAGGCTCCTGTGTATCTGCAGGACTTGACTTCACAGTACATCGGCATTGTCGGCAGCGGCACGATCGTCATGGCCTCAGTGCTGGTGTTAAGCACTGTCATCCGCAGCACGGGAAACACCAAAGGACCCATGCTTGTTGCGCTTGGTATGAATCTTGTGCATATTGCCGGCAATTATATGTTTATTTTCGGTGCTTATGGAGTACCGAAGCTGGGTTTAACAGGCGTGGCAATCTCTACGGTGGGAAGCCGCTTTATTGCGGCGCTTGCTCTTTATTGGATATACAGACAGTCGTTTGCCGCACCTATTCGCCTCAGAGATTATGTCCGCTGCAACATGCGGCTGCTGAGCGAGGTGGCCCGCGTAGGCTTTCCGATGGCGCTCGGCGCTGCTTCTTGGACCATCTCCCAGGTCGTCCTATTTTCCATGGTCGCTACAATGGGAGCCGAACAGCTGGCCGCCCGGACGTATCTAAACACGATGGAGTCATTCTCCTTTACAGCCGGTTGGGCGTTTGCCATGGCGGTTCAAATTCAAGTGGCCACTTTCTTCGGGGCAGGAGAGACAGATAGAGCATTCAAAAGCGCTTATTGGGCTTTGTTATGGGGAGAGATCGTCGTTGTCGTCAATACATTGATTTTATTCCTGTTCGGTAAGGACATTTTATCAATGTTCACGTCCAATTCGGACATTATTAAGCTCGGCGTCGGCATTCTTGTATTTGACTTAATTTTGCAGCCTTTGAAAATGGCCAATATGCCGATGAACAATGCGTTGAATGCCGTAGGCGATAGCCGCTATGTGATGATCGTCAGCATGATCAGCATGTGGGGAGTGGCTGTCGCAGGCACTTACGTGTTCGGGCTCGCCTTTGGATGGTTGGTCTACGGCGTTTATGTCGCGATGATCGCAGATGAAGCGATACGCGCCTTTATTGTTCATAAGCGATGGTTTTCGCGTAAATATATCCCTAAGCAGGAGACGGCAATCAGCGCGTGAAAGCTGTATTGTCCCCTTTTTTAGACTAATCCTAGAGGTGAACCTTCTTGCCAAATTCACAGCACGAGCTACCTGAATCGATGCAAAATATGATCCGTGACGTTCAGGAGCGTCTTGTCCATCGTCCTAAGTTGTCCGCATTGTTTGAGAATTGTTATCCGAATACGTATCAGACGACGTTGAAAAAGCAGCCGGACGGGACGACCTTCGTCATCACCGGAGACATTCCAGCCATGTGGCTGCGGGATTCCGCCGCCCAAGTTCATCCCTATGTCAGTCTTGCCTCCCATGATGAACAAATGCTGGAGCTGCTGACAGGCGTTATTCAGCGTCAAATTCGCTATATTCTCCACGATGCGTACGCGAACGCCTTTAACGAAACGGATAATGTAGCCGGCCATCAAACCGATCTTACGGACATGAGTCCATTGGTTTGGGAGCGCAAATACGAGATCGATTCACTCTGTTATCCGATATGGCTGGCGTACCGGTTATGGACTGTAACGGGCAGTGTAAAGCATTTGAACGAACAATTTTGGCAGGCGGCGGACAGTATCATTGAGCTTTGGACGACCGAGCAGCATCACGAAGAGCGTTCCGCATACCGCTTCGAACGATTGGAGGCGTGGGCGCCTCATGATACACTGTCCCAACGCGGTCCTGTGGCCTATACGGGCATGACCTGGTCGGGATTCCGGCCGAGCGACGATTCCTGCGAATTCGGCTACTTGATCCCCGCCAACATGTTCGCCGTTGTCGTTCTCGAGCATATAGCCGAGATGGCCGAGGCTCTTCGAGCCGACGCCGATCAACGGATCGATCGGGCAAAAAAGCTGTCCGCTCAAATCCGCAGCGGTATCGAAAATTACGGTACTGTCGAGCATCCGGAATACGGGAAGATCTATGCCTATGAAACGGACGGGCGCTCCAACTATATTCTTATGGATGACGCTAATATTCCCAGCTTGCTGTCAAGTCCGTATTTGGGCTACTGCAAGCCTGACGATCTGATCTATTTAAATACGAGAAGGTTCATCCTGAGCAGCAGTAATCCGTATTACTGTTCCGGGGGCATTGCCAGCGGAGTCGGCAGTCAGCATACCCCTCAGGGCTACATCTGGCATCTGGCTCTATCGATGCAGGGGCTAACCTCTCTGGATCCTCAAGAAACGGAACGCATCCTGGAGATGTTGGAACGGACGGATGCCGAAACCGGATATATGCATGAAGGATTCCATGCCGACGATCCGTCTAAGTTTACCCGACCGTGGTTTGCCTGGTCGAACTCGCTCTTTAGCGAGCTTGTGATGAAGTTTTGTGGAATGTAATGTCTTAGAAAAACAGTCAACTATAGAATACCTAACGGTGCTCCCACGGATATCGTTGCTTATAAACGATAACTTCTAAATAAGCCTCTACAACCCATTCGCATGGGAGTAGAGGCTTATTTACTTTTTTGTAAATAATCGTCACGCCTTTAAATGTTATGGCCTCATTGATCGTAGTCACCGAAGTGAAGCAAGAGGATGCGATCGTTGGACCGAAGAATTGTATTGTTCTGCTATCGAGTCTTTTTGGATGATCATTGTAAGAGAAAAGTAGTTTCATAATCATCCAAATTTAGGGTATTTTGTACGCAAAACAACGTAAATGTACCTTTTCGAAAGGGGGAAAAGGTAATAGAATAAACTATAGAAAGCGCTATCATTAATCAATGTCTAACGTAGGGAGTTGTTTTGCTCGTCGCAAGAAAGATGTTCATTTCATGTAGTCCATTCAAATTCCAAGGGAGATGAATTTATGACTCGATTTATGAAAAAAGTGTTTTTACCGATCCTGATAATGCTCAGTCTTATCGTTCAACAGACCGTGTTTTTTTCGCCTGGAAGCGTTGCCAAATCCGCAGAACCTGATCATCAGGACTTGGCCCGGAGACCTTTAATGGGCTGGAGCAGCTACAGCATGCAGGTATACTCCAATAATTCAAACTGGATCAATGCCGCGCAAATCAAAGCCCAATCCGACGCGATGCATCAGAAGCTGCAGGCTCATGGTTACGAATACATCAATATCGATGCGGGTTGGAACGGGGGAACGGATGAATATGGCCGGCCAATGCCGAGCAAGACGTTATACCCGAACGGCCTGTCGGAAGTAATCAATTATGTACATAAAAACGAGCAAAAAATTGGCCTCTATATGATTCCGGGGCTTTCGCCGCAAGTGTACGATGCTAATCTGCCGATTTATGGAACGGCCTGCCATGCCCAGGATATCGCCGTTAAGCCTTTAAGGCAGGCGGATTATTGGGGGATCGGCTATAAAATCGATTTCAGCAATCCATGTGCCCAGGGCTATATTAACTCAATAGCCGATCAGTTGGGGGCATGGGGAATTGATTTTCTGAAATTCGACAGCGTGACGCCGGGCTCGGGCCACAACGATACGACGATCGATGCCCGCGACGACGTCAAGGCTTGGTCCCAAGCACTGGCTCCGCACCATATCTGGTTCGAGCTATCGTGGGCGCTGGACCATAACTATGTGGACACCTGGAAACAGTACGCGAACGGCTGGCGGGTCGACTGGGATGTCGAATGCTATTGCGCCAATAAGGCGTTGACGGCTTGGGGCAACATCGCCCGGCTTTTTCCTGACGCCAATATTTGGTGGCGGGATGCGGGTCCAGGCCACTGGAATGATTTCGACTCACTCGATATCGGGAATGGGGCGATGGACGGCTTAACGAAGGACGAGCGGCAAACCGGAATGTCTCTGTGGTCGATGTCTTCGGCCCAACTATATACGGGGAACGATCTGACCAACCTGGACGATTACGGGGTACAACTGCTTACGAACGATGAGGTGATTGCCGTCAATCAGGCCGGCCGTCCGGCGCACCCAGTATCCATGGCGTCCGACAAGCAAGTTTGGTACGCCAACAACGGGGACGGAAGCTATACCGTCGGACTTTTCAACTTGGGGAGCAGCGCTGCAACGGTTACCGTCAATTGGAGCGATATCGGATTAAGCGGTTCCGCTTCAGTCCGCGATCTGTGGAGCCATACCAATCTGGGAACGTTTACTGATGGCTACAGCTCGGTGAACTTACCTTCGCATGCATCCCGCTTATTCAAGGTCGTCTCCACAGGAGGCATATCGGCCGTTAATGACGACGATACCGGGATATCATATACGGGCGATTGGAAGCGCAACGGCGGCAAAGAGTTGGCGGGAGCTACTCAGAACCTTACTGTTACGGTAAAGGATTCCGTGTCTCAAAACAGTACGATAAGTCCAACTGCGGCAAGCTTTGACAAAATGACAACGAAACAAGCTGATGTCATTACGACAATGACACTAGGCGGCAATACCCTGAGCCGTATCGCCAACGGAGGAACCGCATTGACGTCCGGCACGGACTACACGGTATCAGGCAGCCAGCTTACCATCAGGAAGGAGTACCTATCCACTCTTCCTGTCGGAACCACCAACCTAACGATCTCTTTCAGTGCGGGATCCGCACAGACGCTGGCGATCACGGTAAGCGATACAACGCCGCGGAATAGTTTAATCAGCCCGACCTTGGTAAGCTTTGACAAGAGCGCAACGGCTCAGGCCGATGCAGCTACCGTCCTTTCGCTTAACGGGAACGAGTTGACCGGCATCTCAAACGGCCAAACGGCATTGAGAGCCGGCATCGATTATACGGTGGTGTACAGCAAGGCGATTCTTAAGAAGCAATACCTGGCGACCCTGCCAACAGGGGTAACGAACCTAACATTCACCTTCACTTGGGGAGCAGCCCAAAACCTTGCCGTTATCACTAGCGACACGTCGAAGGGAGCCTACATTACCCTCAACGATGACGGCATCGGAATTGTCTATACGGGTACCTGGAATCGAAGCAGCGGGCGAGGACTAGGGGATTACAAGGATGACGTGCATTGGACCGAGACCAATAATGATTTCTTTGAATATTCGTTTGTGGGAACGGGAATCGAGCTGATCACGGAAAAGGATTCCTCTCAGGGCGACATAGATATTTATGTGGACAACGTCTTCAAGCAAACGATCAGTACGTATAACGCAAGCAGACAAACTCAGCAAACCGTTTACAACATAACCGGATTGTCCAACGGGAATCACACCTTGAAAGCCGTAAAAAAATCTGGATATTTCATGCTGCTGGATAAATTGAGAGTCCGCGTGCCCGACCTGTTCAGCCCTGCTGAGGGGGCATTTGATAAGGCGACAGCGAAACAGGCCGATGTTACGGTAACAACTGTAACGTATACAACGTACGGGACGAACTTAACAGGCATCACCAACGCTGGTGCAACCTTGGCTTCCGGCACCGATTACACAGTATCCGGCAGCCAAATAACGATCAAGAAAGAATATCTTCAGGCGCAATTACTAGGAACTACGAACCTTGCTTTCAGCTTCAGCTCGGGAGCCGTGCAGACTCTTGCGGTCTCCATTAGCGATTCTTCGTCGCCGAACAGCACGATCAATCCAACTGTGGCAAGCTTTGACAAGATGGCTGCGAAGCAGGCCGATGTCGTGAGCACGATGACGATGAATGGGAATACCTTAAACCGCATTGCCAACGGCGGAGCGAACTTGGTATCGGGTACCGACTACACGGTATCGGGCACTCTAGTTACCGTAAAGAAGGAGTACCTTGCCAAACAGCCAGTCGGAACGACAATTTTGACATTCGTTTTCAGTTCGGGTGCGGTGCAAACACTGGAAATTGCGATTGTTGACACGACTCCTCCGAACAGTGGAATCAACCCGACATCCGTAAGCTTCGACATTAATGCATCCAAACGAGCGGATGTTGAAACGACTCTGAATCTGAACGGAAATACGCTTATAGGCATAAGCAACGGGACATCAAAATTGGTGCAAGGAACGGATTACACGAGCTCGGATACGCAGGTAACCCTTAAACAAGAGTATCTGGCAACCCTACCGACGGGCGTAACGAACCTGACATTCACTTTCAGTGCAGGAGCACCGCAGTCCCTTGCCGTGATCGTAAGTGACACATCCAGAGGCCGGTATGTTTCCGTTAACAATGACGACTCCGGGATCTTGTACAAAGGGGCCTGGAACCGAAGCAGCGGGCGAGGACTCGGGGATTACATGGATGACGTGCAGTACACCGAGACCAATGGCGACTCCTTCGAATACGCGTTTACGGGAACGGGTATTGAAGTGATCACGGAAAAGGATGCTTCCCAAGGAGATATCGATATATTCGTGGATGATGTCTTTAAACAGACGGTTAGCACGTATTATAACGGGAGATTGGCGCAGCAAACCGTTTACAATATTACAAGTTTGTCCGACGGACGGCACATCCTGAAGGTTGTAAAGAAGTCGGGAGCCTTCATGCTGCTCGATAAATTGACGGTACGGCTGGCCGACCTGATCCAACCGGATGCGATCACCTTCGACAAAAAATCAACGGCACCGGCGGATGTCGCCATCCAAATGGCGATTGACGGAAATAACCTAAGCAGCATAACGAATGCTAGTATAAAATTGGTGGAAGGCACGGACTACACGGTATCGGGCAGCCAAATCACCCTGAAGAAGGAATACCTGGCCTCCTTGCCGGTTGGAACCACCCAGCTGACCTTCTCCTTCCGGGGGGATTATCAAAATGACGTGCATTACACCGGGACAAACAACGATTCCTTTTCGTATACTTTCAAGGGAAAAGGGATAGAAGTGATTACGCCAAAGAGTCCTTATCAGGGTGATATGGATATTTATGTGGATAACAAGTATAAAAAAACGGTGAGTACTTATAACGCTACTAGGCTGACGCAGCAAACCGTGTTCCGCATTTCCGGCCTTCGGAATGGCAAGCATACAATTAAAGCAGTCAAGAAATCGGGAACCTACTTGTTGATAGACAGTTTAAGATTCATCATACCTTCTCAGGTATCGGATAACGATACGGAACAAGAGATCGTCGATTAGAAAGGTCCGCCACGACAGCAAGCTTCCAATTTACTTACCCGGAAACCATACGACGTACTTTCGAGCCCTTCTTTAATAAAGAAGGGCTCGATTATCGTAAAGGGCTGTTATGATCATGAAGGAACAAGGAAAAGATGCGTTACGATTAAGCTCGAAATTCCGAAGCTGAAAGACCTATCTGGAGTAAGGAAAGAGGATTTCCCGCGAATCGTATCAACGTCCAGCAATATCCGTTCGATTGGCGCCGAGGATTACCTGAATATTCTTCAAGAGACTTAAGATAATGTTGTTTAGGAGAGCGGCGTTTTGAACCCGATAAAATCCCGATCGCTTATTTCTAAGTTGATAGGGATTTTTGCGTTCTTTTCAAAAGCTAACTTATTCATAGATTTGTAATGATACATGCCACAAAACTATGAATTAAAGTCTATTATTTACATAATTTTATGCTTAATGTTATATTAAATAACGTATAATTAGTATAATCTACTATTTATGGAGGTGTTCAATTGATTGAGAGCACAATACCAGAGATGCAGAAAGCGTTGGAATCTGGGAAAATCACCTCGAAACAGCTCGTACAAATGTATTTGGACAGAATTGAAAAGTATGATCATAAGGGACCTTCGATTAACGCAATTGTGATCATTAATCCTAAAGCGCTGGAAACAGCTTCTGCATTGGATCTAGAGCGTAAGCTTAAGGGACCACGTGGGCCGTTGCATGGCATCCCTATTATCGTGAAGGATAATTTTGATACATTCGACCTGCCAACAACAGCCGGCTCAGCCTCCCTGGAGGGCTCTATCCCTCCGGATGATGCGTATATGGTCCTAAAGCTTCGTGAAGCGGGAGCGATCGTAATAGCCAAATCGAATATGGCCGAATTCGCATTCAGTCCTTACGAAACGATCAGCTCGATAGGAGGCATCACGCGCAACCCATACGCTCTGGATCGTGTCCCAGCCGGTTCAAGCGGCGGAACGGGAGCTGCGTTAGCGGCAAACTTTGGAGCTGCGGGACTAGGAACCGATACAGGCAATTCCATCCGCGGGCCAGCTTCTCATAACAGCCTTGTAGGCATTCGACCGACAATCGGACTTACGAGCCGCGACGGAATCGTTCCGTTAAACCTGGCACGAGATGTCGGGGGGCCAATGGCGAGAACAGTAACGGATGCCGCGATTCTCCTTGATGTGCTTGCCGGATACGATAAGAACGACCCCGTAACGGCTTCCAGCGTCGGAAACATACCTGAAACCTACACGAGCTACTTGAAAAAGGACGGGTTAAAAGGAGCACGTATTGGTGTACTCCGGGAGTATTTCGAAACACCCACAGCGGACCCTGAAGTCAAAAGACTGATGGAACAAGCGATTACAGACTTGGAGAAACAAGGAGCCGTTATTGTTGATCCCTTTGTTATTCCCAACCTTACCAGCTTACACAGCAAAACCACGGGAGGCAGCCCGTTCAAATATGAGCTTAACCAATATTTGGAATCCCTCGGCCCGAATGCCATTATGAAATCTCTGGACGATATTATTGCATCCGGCAAGTTCGATCCTTCTATTAAAGAGCGGATGCTGAACAATCAGAAGGCAGAGGGTGCTCCAATGGACGATCCGGAGTACCTGAAAGGAGAGTACCATCGACAGATCTACCGCCAAGCCGTACTGAGCGCGATGGCTGATTACCAGGTAGACACGATTATCTACCCAACGTGGAACAATCCGCCGCGTCTCATAGGCGATTTAACTAGTCCGGACGGCAACAACAGCAACTTGATGAGTCCGCCTACAGGCTTCCCGGCGATCACTGTTCCGATGGGGTTCAGCTATGATAAGTATCCAGCAGGATTGCAAATATTAGGAAAGCCATACAGCGAAGGTACATTGATTCAATACGCGTATGCGTATGAACAGGCCACCCTGCACCGTCACCCACCAATCTCCACTCCCTAAAAAATAATGCCAAAAAGCTGACGCTTGAAGTTAAAGCGGGTCAGCTTTTTTTACCTGTTTGTTAGTCAAAGCGAATATTATGGATCCGAACATTAGTTGAGAAGGCATGATCTATAAGGGTTTTGAGTGAGGGGATAGGGGAGTTGGGGACGGATTGGGGACGCAAGTATTCGCATATCCAGTTGTTTTTCAAGGTCTTAGTTTATCAATAGCGCTAGTAGGTCACTAAGCTATACCAGCTAATAGCTTGTCAACATTTCCAGCGTAGCTAAGCAAGTTCATATGCTATAGTGAAAAGTAAGCATGCCAAATAATCCTCCATTTACCTTGAAAATTACCGATTACTGGATTCATTTGACATTCTCCCATAAGTGAATTTGCCGGCAGCCCCTAGACCTTCTTGTAATTCCATAGCATCGCTTGTTATACGGGATTTGTGTCCCAACCAGAACATGGTAGCAACAAGTAGGGGGTGAACAATACAGAGGTCGGGATCAAGTCCCACGGGCAGGTACGTTCGACCCGGCTACCTCCAATCCTCCAACTAAAATAAAAGGATAAACCAGAAAGAATGGTTGATCTCAAAATACGAACGGGCAGTTCTATTCGTCGGAATACATGACCCCGATCGAGATGGCCTTGAACTACGTGAAAAACGTACTTTGCTTCTGGGGTCTCAAAAGGCCCTGAGGTTATCGTCATTGAAGACCACAACCAATATCAAGACCGTTCGGTGGAAATTATCACATCCAGATTGAGCAGAACTGCTGAACTAGCAGCAATTTTTTAATCCTGTACATTTCATTGGTAGCGGGATTTGGTGTTTCTCCGCTTTCGCCAACGAAGAATGGAACGAAATCATCGGTTCCTTGGGCAGTATTCGCTTCTCCACCTTTGCGGAAGCACCTGTGATATTAAACACGGCTGCAGGAACGGAGCAATGGGAGATCGACAATCCGAAGCACATCCAACAACCTTTGATTCAATCGATCGTTAACGAATTGCATGGCATTGGCACATGCCCGAGCACAGGCGAATCCGCCGCACGGACAAGCCGTATCATGGATGCCTTGCTTGCTAATTATTACAAATAATCCGCGATATGTTCAAATGCAGAATTTAGAACTTTCCGCTAAAAATAAAACTCGTCTATCAAAAAGAGCGCTTCTCACCGGAATTTAGAATGAGGAGTGCTCTTTTGTGCAATCTTTGATTTTGTACACGCATTTCTGATCACCTTGACGCTTCGTAATATGACCGGTTCCTTTATCATCGGAATTTAAGATTCTCCTTAAGGCAGCCCTGCTGGTTATTTCACAGCAGGGTTCTTTCTATTTTCCGCTACGAAATTATTTAGTTACATCCGATGTTCCTTACGTTGCTTCTTCGGCTTCCGAAATTGTTTATACATCGCGACACAGTATAACAATATATTCATTTTCTGTTTGATATGATAGATATGCGCTTTGGTTTATAGTATTTCCACAAACTAGATTAAGATGGAAAGGAGCGAAATAACCTGCTGCAAATCATTATGAAATCGATTTCATTCTAGTGACAAGGAGGATTCAAAGCATGTTGAAACGCAAAATTTCAGCCGCCATGGCCATTGCGCTTGTCTGTTCAACTTTTGGGGGGTTGGTGCCCGCATCGACCGCTTCCGCAACTTCCAAATCCGCACTGCTTCCCTATTATGACGCTTCCCTCCCGGTTGAAACCCGTGTGGCCGACCTGCTGTCCCGGATGACGCTGGAGGAAAAAGTCGGGCAAATGGTACAGGCGGAGCGGGCATCGGTTACACAGGAAGACGTACATACGTACAAGCTTGGCTCCGTTCTAAGCGGAGGCGGTTCTTTCCCGAACGGCAAACAGGCGGACAGCACAAGGGAAAAGTGGGCGGATTTGGTGGATTCCTATCAAGCCGCCGCACTGTCCACGAATCTGGGAATTCCCATTCTGTACGGCGTCGACGCCGTTCATGGGAACAACAACCTGATCGGGGCGACCTTGTTCCCTCATAATATCGGGCTTGGCGCGACGAGAGACCCGGAGTTGGTCCTGCAAATCGGGGCGGCGTCAGCGATGGAAATCAAGGCAGCCGGAACGAACTGGGCTTTTGCCCCTACGATCACGGATCCGCAGGATGTCCGTTGGGGCCGTTCTTATGAAGGTTTCGGCGATAACCAGTCTCTTTCGGCAATAATGGGTAGCGCTTACATCCAAGGGCTTCAAGGCAAAACGCGCGAAGAACTGAAAAGCAGCGATAAGGTGGTCGCCACCGCGAAGCATTTTCTCGGGGAAGGCCTGACGGACAACGGGGCCAACCAGGGCAATGTGTCGATGATGACGGAACAGGAGGTTCTGAACCTGGATCTTCCGATGTACAAAGCGGCAATCAACGCCGGCGCCAGAACCGTCATGGTCTCCTACAGCAGCATCCAAGGACTCAAAATGCATGCCAACAAACGGATCCTGACGGACGCCCTGAAAGGAACCGGACCTGGGCAGTTGGGCTTTACCGGTTTTGTTATCACGGATTATAACGGGGTGCATCAGATTACGAAAGACTGGAATGGCAACCCCGTAAGCGGTCTGAAGGACCAAATTGGTGTTGCGGTCAACGCGGGCGTGGACATGCTGATGGAACCGAGTGACTGGAAAATCAGCATTACTTACCTGAAGCAGCTGGCGGAAGAAGGCAAGATCGCCTTGTCCCGTATCGACGACGCTGTGATGCGGATCCTAAGGGTCAAATTCGAATCAGGCGTTTTTGAGCATCCGATGACCGATGAGAATTTGGCGACCGCTTTCGGTTCGGATGCGAACCGCTCACTCGCCCGCCGGGCGGTACGGGAATCGCTTGTTCTCTTGAAGAACGATAAAGTGAATGGCCAGCCGATCCTTTCTCAATTGAAGAAAATGAACAAGATACTGGTCGCCGGCAAAAGCGCCGATAATATCGGTCTTCAGTCAGGCGGCTGGTCGATCACCTGGCAGGGTAAGTCTGGCAGCATTACGCCGGGAACGACTATTTTGGAGGGCATCAAGAATACGGTCCGAGGCTCGAAAACCGTGACCTACAACAAGCACGGCCGCGGAGCCGCGGGTCACGACGTGGCCATCGTCGTGATCGGCGAGACGCCGTATGCGGAAGGGAATGGCGATAATCTGGGTGCGCTGAAGCTGGACGAGGAGGATCTGGCGACGCTGCAGAACGTACGGGATGCCGGCGTTCCGGCGGTTGTCGTGCTCGTATCCGGAAGGCCAATGATCATCAATGATCAGCTTACGGATATGGCCGGAATTGTGGAAGCATGGCTTCCGGGCACGGAAGGACAAGGCGTGGCCGACGTCCTGTTCGGCAGCTACGATTTTAAGGGCAAACTGCCGGTCCGCTGGCCGTTCTACACCGAAGCCTATACGGTGCCTAAGGCTGGGCAACGCAATTTGGATCCGAAATACATCCTGTTCGACTACGGCTACGGGTTGACCAAAACCAAGGAAACGCCTGCCCTTCCGGCCATTCCGGAACAGCCGGGCAAACCGCCGTACCAGAAAGTAGAGGCGGAAGATTTCATTGCTCAACAAGGCATTCAGACGGAAAACACGTCAGATGTCGGCGGCGGGCAAAACATAGGATGGACGGATCCAGGCGACTGGATGGAATATTTGATTAACGTCCCCGTCTCCGGCTCGTTCGATATCGATTTCCGCCATGCGGGCCAAGGTGACAATACCGGATTCGATATACTGAACGCTTCCGGAACCAAAATCGGAGAATTGTCCGTCAACAATACCGGAGGATGGCAGAACTGGCAGACGACAAAGGTGAAAAACGTCCCGCTGACGCAGGGCGTGCAGAAAATCAAGCTCGTGCTCAAAGCGGGAGGCTTGAATTTCAATTGGTTCGGTTCCACCGGCTTCTCCCCGGCAGCCCTGCCGGGCAACGGAGGCGGAGCCATTTCGGAGCAGCCGGTCGTGGCCGCCGGCGCCGTAGAAAACTGGGTGACCGCGGAACGCGATTCGATAAGCAAGAAGTGGTATTATGGCCCCCGCTGGCAAGCTGGCGACAAGAGGCTGGAACAGCAGGCCAATCTGAATATCACGGCTTTAGGAACTGATCCAGGCGCCACGACGATCAACATTAATCCTCGCAAGGAGTATCAGTCGGTGATGGGAATCGGAACGTCGATGGAAGAATCCACGGTTTACAACCTGGTCAAGATGTCGCCCGCCAAGCAGGAGGAATGGCTGAAGAAGCTGGCCAGCAAGACGGAAGGCATCGGCATGAGCATGGTCCGCGTCACGATCGGAACGGCCGATTTTACGGCACAGAAGTTCTATACCTATGACGACATGCCTCCGGGCCATACCGACCCGGCGCTGGAGCATTTTTCGATTCAGAAAGATATCGACTTCGGCATCGTAGGTGCTTTGAAGAAAATGAAGGCCATCAATCCGGGCATGAAGATTTTCGCTTCTCCCTGGAGTCCTCCGGGTTGGATGAAGACGACGGACAGCATGATCCGAGGCCAGGTCAAGGACGAATATTTGCCGGTCTTGGCTGATTATTACGTCAAATACATCCAGGCTTATAAAGCTCAAGGGATCGACATCGAAGCGATGACGCTGCAGAACGAGCCATTGCTGGAGATTGATTATCCCAGCACGAAGATGCCGTGGCAGCAGGAAGCCGAACTGGCCAAGCTGCTGAAGAAGAAGCTGGCAGCCGCGGGTCTGGACGTGAAGCTGTGGATCTTCGACCATAATCCGGGCGATACGATGAGCTATCCCGCCCCGCTGCTCGCCGTGCCGGAGAACCGGGACGCGGTAGAAGGGACTGCGTTCCACGACTATGGCGGTGACCTTGCGCTGATGTCCCAATTGCACGACATGTACCCCGACAAAAACGTGTATATGACGGAACGCGCGGTATGGGGAACGGAAGGTACGGACCGAATCGCCCAATATTTCCGCAATTGGGCGAGAAGCTACAATTCGTGGGTCGCGATGCTCGACAGCGACATTGCCACGCATCAGTGGGTCGGCACGCCGGATCCGACAATGCTCGTCCAAGATTCATCCGACCGTAACAACTACTGGCTGACGCCGGAATATTACTTCCTGGGCAACTTTAGCAAATTCGTGGAGCCCGGGTATATCCGGATCAACAGCGATTACGGCTCCAAAAACAAGGTCACGAACGTTTCCTTCCTGAGTCCGGATAAGAAAACGATCGTTACGGTCGTGATCAATCAGACGAATGACGAGCAGACGTTCAAGCTCGTGAGCGACGGCACGCAGATCGCGGCGAAGCTGCCAGCGAAATCGGTCGCTACGTACCGCTGGAAACGCTTGGTCGATCCATCCATACCGGACAAAACCCCTGTGCTGACGGCGGAACCGAATACGCTGGATTATGGCGTGGACGGCAAAACTGTCCTGCTGAAGCTTGCGGGCGGAACCTTTGTTCCGGACCAGCTGGGCCAGATTACGCTTTCGGGGGAAGCAGCCGCCAAGGGCATCACCGTGACCAGCGTGACATACGGTAACCCGAATCAGGTTGCCGTCATGGGCATCACTGTGACCGGTCAGACATACGGTAATCCGAATCAGGTTGCCGTCAAGTTGGCTTGGAACGGGACGCCTTATTATGGCAACTTGAAGCTCACGCTCAACGTCCCGCCTTCCGCTTATACCGATTCGACAGGCGGTGAGATGCTGTCGGCGAGCGTGAATTTGCAAGGAACTGTCTACAAGACGAATCCTAAGGCGCTCCCGGGCACCATCACCTCTGACGATTACTACCAGCTGTCTGGTGTGACCGCCGGAGCGGGCAGCATCGCCGACTTCGGTCCGGGCGATTGGGCGGATTTCAAGATAAACGTTCCGAAAGAAGGTAAATATGCTTTCACGGTCAAGGCCAAGTCGCCGAACGGAAGCATCTTCCGGATTTCCCCGGACGGCACGACTCCTGTCACCGTCACCATCCCGTCCCTGTTCGGATCAAATGCCTGGATCGGGGCTCGCACGACGGTTGATTTGAAAGCAGGAGTCCAGACGCTCCGGATCGCCGGCAGCGTCGGCGCGTTCGACCTGCAGGAGATCGCTGTTCAAGAGGTGCTGCCGCAAATGGCGGGAACGGACGGTATCCTGAAGGTAGAGGCTGAAAGCTTTACCCAAGCCGGTCAGAATGTAATCCAGTATGGGGGAGTTGTCAACAACCTCGGATATACCGTAGCGGGAACCTACATGGATTACTTGATTACCGTGCCCGAAACCGGTTATTACGCGGTAAAATACCGCTATGCGACGGCACAAAGCGGAGTCTCCATGTCCCTCGCTTCCGGTGGACAAACGAAAGCGACGACAGGACTTCCGGGCACCGGCGACTGGGGGAACTATACGCAAGTCACGGATATTGTGCAGTTGAACGGAGGCACGCAGACAATCCGTCTCACAATACTCGGAGACGGCACCAACTTGGACTGGTTCCAGTTGGAAAAAGCGGATGCGGGTTCGATTAAAGGCGGCAAAGTAGCCACTCCCGTCATCAACGGTAAGAACGGAAATCAGGAGTACGGACATCAGGACAATCCGCATGCGATCAAGTTGTCGACGACTACAGCCGGAGCCGTCATTAATTACACGACGGATGGCTCTCTGCCGACCAAGGACAGCGAGATCTATTCAGGGCCAATTAACGTGAAACAAGGCGCTGTCATTCGTGCTATCGCCGTCAAAGAAGGAATGGCGGACAGCTACGTGGTCTTCTATTCAAACAATGAAATTCCCTACTCGGCCGATATCCCGGAGCGGAATTTCGAACGTTAATCAATTGCACCTGCAAGACAGTAATAAGGCCCGCGTACCTCTGAATGAACGGAGGCGCGGGCCTTTTCTTGCGGCGCCGCGTTAGCCTAAGAGCGTAGGGAATCGAACAATGTTCTTGTCAGAAAATACCCGACAGAAGTTTAAGCATTCAGGAGTTAGAGGAATTTATCCCCAATTAATCGAAATGCACACCTAGACGCGCCATTTTTTACAATTACAATAAATGTTAAAAGATAACCGATCGGCAACTGAAGAGTTATGGACAGGGAAACCTGTCAGAATCTTAGTGATATCACATTTCCGTTCTTGAATAGAATCTTAATAACTAGATTGCTAGGGATCATCGTACATGGGGTTTCGACGGTGTCGATATTGACTGGGAATACCCGGTTAGCGGGGGACTGCAGTCTGGATCACCCGATGATAAAACAAACTTCACCTTGCTGTTGCAATCAATGCGAAGCGCGCTTGAATCGGCAGGTTCGGCAGATGGCAAGCATTATTATTTGACCATTGCGGCCGGTGCAGGACCGAGCTATATCCAAAATACGGAATTAAGCAAAATTCAAAAAACCGTTGATTGGATCAATTTGATGTCCTACGATTATCATGGCGGTTGGGAGACTTTAAGTAACAACAACGCACCGCTTCATTTTGATCCGAATGACAAGTCGACAGACGCTTCATCCTACTATGTAGAAGCATCCGTGAAGTATTTCAAGAAGGCTGGAGTACCCGCAAGCAAATTGGTATTGGGACTTCCTTTCTATGGACGCGGGTGGGGAGGATGTCCATCAATCAATAACGGACTATACCAGACATGCTCAGGAGCATCCTCTCAAGGAACTTGGGAGGCCGGGATATTTGACTTCTCCGACCTCCAAGCGAATTATATCAACAAAAACGGGTATACGAGGTATTGGAACAGTAATGCGGGTGTTCCTTATCTATATAATCCAAGCAATGGAGTGTATATCAGCTATGATGATGCACAATCCATCGGTCTAAAAGATAATTACGTGAAAACTAAAGGATTGGCTGGAGTCATGTTCTGGGATTTGAGCTCCGATCGGAATAAAATATTGGAAACACAAATCGTGAGTGATCTAGGAAATCCTTAACATGTTACACTCTTACACTCTTCCTGCCCTGTATTGGGTAGGAAGAGTTTTTTCTTGATCAACCAGATTATCACCCCATCACATGCCGCTGGTCGCGATACTCCTGTGGGCTGACGCCTTCCATTTCCTTGAAAACGCGGCTGAAATGCTTCGTGTTCTCGAAGCCGGCCATTTCGCTAATTTCGTAGACTTTGTAATCGGTCGTGGTGAGTAGTTCCCGTGCCCGGTCAATGCGCAGCTTTTTCAAATAGTTAACGAAGCTTAGGCTCGTGTATTCCTTGAAGGCCTGGCTGAAGTACGAATAGTTCAATGACACATGATTCGAAACGATCGTCATGTTGAGGTCCTTCCGATAGTTGTCCTGCATATACTGCACGGCTTTCTTCATCTCTTTATGATCAATGTGGAATGTCTTCATGCTGCGCACATAAGCATTCAGCCGGTGAAGCAAGCCCTCCACGCTATGGAAATAATCATGAAAATAGGTAAAGTTCGAGATATCCCCGACCTTCTTAAACAGCCGGAGTATTTCCACGGACTCGCCCCCGTACACATGGAATACTTTATCGAAAACATGCTCGTTGAAAGCCCGGCTCACGGCTTCCAGATAGGCGATATCGAACCGGGTGACCGTCTTGATATCGAGTACTTCCATGAGCAGCGCCGTCATTTCCTTATCGCGGTCGGTTCCGAGCATATTGGCTATTTTCTTGATTGTTTCCATCGGGATGACGAAGCTTCGGCTCTTCTGGCTGATATTCTCGAAACGTACAACGCCAGGGATAGAGAGTAAGAACGTATATTTCAGCGCCTGCTGCGCCTCTTGATAAGCCGCCAGCAGACGAGTCACTCCGCGGGTAGGAACGCTTAAGCCCATACTGTAGGTGAAATATCCCGAACCGGCAATGCGCTCCGCCAAGTACTGAAAGAGCTCCCCATTCTCGGCAATCAGCACGATCTGGTTCTCCTTGTCCCCAACATGCGCACGCCGTGTACGAAACTTTTCAGGGGCGTTCCCAATCTCCGTCTGAATGCGAGCCAAAAACTCGGCATGACCCATCCCTTGGACAGTTCCTCTGTATTGCAATATACCGAGCTGGAATCCCTCATCTATCCACTGCATCTCGATGCCGAGCAATCTGCTTCGCAGGTCATCTTCACCCATATGAAGGGATCTGAGCAGATAGCTGAGCTGGCTCTCTTGAAAAGCCTCCCGCTGCTGATTGGAGTTGGTTAACTGCTCATTAATCTGCTCCTTCTGCTTGATCTCCTTCTCCAGACGCAGCAAGGTACGGGATAGCTCGTCACGGACAATCGGCTTGAGCAGGTATTCCTTCACCTCGCAGCGAATCGCTTCCTTCGCATATTGGAAGTCATCGTGCCCGCTGAGAATAAGGACTGCAGGCTTCGGATCCAGCTCCTGTATCCGGTTAATCAATGCGATACCGTCCATGACGGGCATGCGGATATCCGTAATCACGATGTCAATGGGCATATGCATCAGCAGCGCCAAAGCCTCTTCTCCATCGTCGGCGAATTCGAACGCATAAGTGTCCGGGAACTCACGGGCAATCATCGCTCTCAGGCCGAGGCGGATATTTTTCTCATCATCAACGATAAGCAATTTTCTCATCAACAGACAGCCCCCCGGATAAAATTAGATAAGGCAGCTTCATCCTCACTTGGGTATAAGCGCCCTCCGCACTTTCGACATGAATGCCGTACTCATTCCCGTAATACATCTTAATTCGCTGCGTCACGTTGCGCAGACCGATGCCATTCCCTTCATTGTCTCCTGTAGACTTATGCCCGTACTTATTATAAAAGGGAGCATCTTCCATGCTGATTTTCTCATGCAGCTCACCCAGCTTTTCA